>NZ_JBHZCI010000017.1:0-148366 GCF_042755185.1 Streptomyces sp. NPDC059166
GTGGGGGTTCCCGGGCCCGGCGGCCCCCCCGCGGCAGTGGCCGGCGTCGAAGGGGGGGGCGGGGCGCCGCCCCCCGAACCCCCGCCGGGCGCCCCCCCCCGCCCCGATACCGTTGGCGTCCACCCGTCGCAATGGGACAGGTAAATGATATATTAAACATATCGTCATTATGGCTAGGAGTAGTCGTTGCCCGAGAAGTTGCTGTACGAGCAGGTCTACACGGCGCTGAAGGCCCGCATCCGGGGTGGCGGTATCGCCGTGGGTGAACGCCTGCCGAGCCCGGCCCAGTTGGGCGAGGAGTTCTCGGTCAGCTCCATCACGCTCAAGCGTGCGCTCGACATGCTGCAGGACGAGGGCTACGTCGTACGCCGGCCCAAGCACGGCACCGTGGTGGTCGACGCCGATCCGCAGCCACGTGGCGCGGCGGCCGCGACCGAGGGCGAGCACGAGGGCGTGCGGCCCCTCCGAGTCTCCGGTCCGCCGCTGCTCGGCGCGGTCATCACCAGCTTCGACGACACCTTCGGTACGCGGCTGCTGTCCGCCATGCTGACGTCCACCGCGGGCAGGGCCAACCTGGTGCTCAAGACCTCGGACGGCGACTCGGCCGCCGAAGGCGCGCAGATCGCCGAACTCCTGGCCGCCGGAACCCTCGGCCTCGCCTTCCAGCCGAGCTCCTCGCAGTCCATCCCGCCCGCGCTGATGGGCCTGCTCGCCCGCCGCTTCCCCGTGGTGATCATCGACCGATCCTTCGACGGCGTCCCGGTCTCCACCGTGTGCTCGGACAACGCCGGCGGGGCACGCAAGGCGACCGAGCACCTGTTCGCACTCGGGCACCGCCGCATCGGGCTTATCTCGTCGGCCAGCCCTGTATCCACCGTGGAGGACCGGCGCAACGGCTATGTGAGCGCCCACGCCGCCGCCGGGGTACTGCACCACGACCAGGACGAGTTCTCCGAGGTGTACTCGGTGACGCCCGGCTCCCGGGTGAGCGCGGCCGAGGATCTCGAGCGGCTGGTCGAGTTCGTCCGCGCCAGGCCTCAGGTGACGGCGTACCTCGTCTCGGAGCACCACATCGCGGTGCTTCTGATGAGGGCCTGCCGCGAGCTCGGCCTGTCCGTACCGGGGGACGTCTCGGTGGTCTGCTTCGACCAGCCCTTCGCCCCGCTGGACGACTCGCTCTTCCGGTTCACCCATGTCGCCCAGCCGCAGGCCCTGATGGGCGCCAGGGTGATCGACGAGCTGTTCGACCAGCTCGGCCGGCCGGGGTCCGTGACCAAGCACGTCCTGCCGACCGAGCTGGTACTCGGGGCCTCTACCGCTGTGCCGCGCGAGTGAGCAGTGCCGCCTGCTCGGTGGCCATGATGGCGCTCACCTGCGCCGAATAGGGGAAGTGCCCGGGGTCCTGCTTGCGCCAGTCGGGCCCCGCGAGCAGCTCTTCGCCGCACAGCGCGCGGTCCCACAGGACACCCGTCGCAGTGAGGAGCCGCTCGCGGACCTCCTGTGCGTCGGACGGGCGGTGAGCCGCGTCCAGAGCCTGCGCCAGCAGACCGGCGTAACGCATCAGGATTCCCTTGAAGAGGCCCTCGTCGCCGCCGTCGCCGTCGTCGAGCGGTACGCCGTCCACGGCGAGGCGGGCGTAGGCCGCTCGGTCCGTCGCCAGTGCCCGGTCGAGCAGCGCCTCGGCCTCTCCCGCGTTCGCGGCGTCGGCGGAGTCGATCGTGGCCGCGAGTTCCACACAGGCGCCGATGTACAGGCCCTGGTTGTAGGTGAACTCCCACTGGGTGTCGAGCTTTCCGTCCTCCTGCCGGTTGAGGCCGTCCTCGACGAACCCGTCCGGCCGCAGCAGGGTGCGGGTGAGCCAGTCGAAGGTCTCACGGGCGCGCAGCAGGTACTCAGGGCGGCCCGTGTGCCGGTGGAGGCGGGCGCTGAGGATCACGAAGGTGCCGTTGGACGGGGTGTTCTTGTAGTAGAGCTGCGACTTGCGCCAGGCGATGCCCCCGCCGCACTGCTCGTTCCACCCCAGTTCGTGGACGTGCCGCCACAGCGCCTCCGCCTGCGCCAGGTAGGTCAGTCGGGCTTCTTCTCCGGTCTCCGCCTCGGCCAGCCGCAGGGTGGCGATGGCGTACCAGAGCATGTCGTCGAAGTAGTCGTTGAACAGCGATCCGCCGTTGCGTTCGAGGATGTTGGCGTGCACCGTCCGGGCCTGGTCGAGCCTGCCGGGCTCCTGGCTGCGCAGATAGGCGTCGAGACGGGCATCGATCACATGGGCGAGCCACCAGTAGTTGAAGGTCTCGTTGTCACCGGCCTGGAGGGGACGCCAGTTGTCGAACAACTGCGGGGCCTCGGTGCCGAAGTAGCGGTCGAGGCTGTCCTGGATGCGATCGGCGCGCTCGTACCAGCGTGCGGATACGGCGTCGGGGTCGGTGCTGTGCAGGGTGGGACTGGTCATCGTGTCACTTTCTGGTGCGGGCGCGCCGCCGGCACCGCGGCTGCGGGGACGGGTGATCGGAGCGCTGTGGTACTGAGCTGTACGGGGACGTTCGGAGGCTGTGCGCGGTGGCGCCGGTTCACAGGTTCTGCCGCAGGATCTGGTCGCCCTGCCTGGCCGCCTTGGACAGGGCCGCCCGCGCACCGGTCTTGCCGAGGAGGAAGTTCTGGAGTTCCGGGTCGAGCGCCTTGCCCTCGACGTCGGAGTAGCCCGGGGTGTTCGGGCGCACGGTCGCGAAGTCCATCGTGCGGACGAAGGCGGGCCAGTGGCCGGTGCCGAAGTACGGGTCCCTGACCGACTTCGCGTTGCCCGGCAGCCAACTGGCGATCTTGGCGAACGCGGTTCCGTTCTCCGGGACCGTGCACCACCACTTGAGGAATTCCCAGGCAGCGTCCCGGTTCCTGGCGGCTGCGGGGATCACCAGGCCGAAGCCTCCGGTGATCGCGCCGCGGTGTCCGCCGGGGCCGCTGACCGGGGTGGCGACGCCGTACTCGAAGTCGTCGATCGCGTCGTAGCCGGGCATGTCCCACGGGCCGCCGTACTTCATGGCGACGGCCCCGGTGCCGAACCCGTCGATGCCCTGGGCGAAGCCGGCCTCGTAGACCTTCTTCCGCTTGACCAGCTCCTCCCAGTGGTCGAGGACGGCCATGCCGGGCGCGCTGTCGAAGGCGAGGGTCTTCCGGTCCCGCGAGAGCATCCGGCCGCCGGCTTGCAACATGTACATGTTGAACTGACCGACGTCATCGAGGGAGAAGCCGGAACGGCTGAGCCTGCCACCGGACCGGCGGGTCAACTCAGCTGCGGTGTCGACCAGTTCGTTCCAGGTCGTCGGCGGGCGGAGCCCTGCCTCGTCGAACAGGGCCTTGTTGTAGAGCAGTGAGCGGTTGTCGACCAGGAGGGGCAGACCGTAGAGCTTCCCGTCGGACCTCATCTCACCGAGCGGCTCCTGGAAGAAGGCGGACAGGTCCACCTTGTCGCGCGCCACGAGGTCGTCGATCGGGGACAGGGCGTTCTTGGGGGCGTAGAGCGCGGTCTGGTAGCGGTCCCAGAGCACGATGTCGGGCACGTCGGCGGCCGAGGCGATCGCGACCAGCAGCTTCGTCTCGACGGTGTCCTGCGCCTGATAGGTGACGTGGATGTCCTTCTGTGACCTGTTGAACGCTGCCAGCTGCTGGTTGACCTGGGCGACCTGGTCGCCCGAGAAGGAGCCCCACATGGTCAGGTTCGTCACCCCGGAGGACGACCCCGGGTCCCCACCGGATCCGCAGGCGTTCAGCAGGGGTATCGCGGCCGCCCCGAGAGCGGCGGTGCCGGCAGCGCGGAGCAGACCGCGCCGGGAGGGGCCGGCCGGGGGCGTGGGCGTGTTCATGGTCGGATGGATCCCTTCGGGGGAGGCGGGAGGAGAACGGGCCGCGGTGCGTGCGGGCGCGTCACTTGCCGCCGCTGGTGGCCAGCCCCTCGACCACCCAGCGCTGCGCGAACAGGAAGATCGCCAGGACCGGCAGGCTGGCGACGATCGTGCCTGCCATGAGCGGGCCGTAGTGGCTGCTGTAGTTCGTCACGAAGCCGGACAGGCCCACCTGCACGGTCATCTTCGAGGGTTTGCTGAGCACGATGAGCGGCCACATGAAGGAGTTCCAGCCCGCCTGGAAGGTCAGGATCCCCAGCACCGCGAGCGCGGCCCGGGCCAGCGGCAGGTAGATGCGGAAGTAGATCCGGAACTCCGAGGCTCCGTCGATCCGCGCCGCGTCCGCCAGGTCGGGGGGCAGTGAGTCGAAGGTCTGCTTCATGAAGAACACGGCGAAGGCGCCGACCGCCCCGGGCAGGATGACCGCCCAGTAGGTGTTCAGTACGCCGCTGCCACCGCTGCCGAGCAGGTTGTTTCCGCCGAACAGGGGGAAGTGACGCAGAATCACGAAGAGCGGGACCATGGTCGCCGTCGGCGGGATCATCATCGAGGCCACGTAGGCGGAGGTGATGATGCGCTTGCCGCGCAGCTGCAGCCGGGCCAGGGTGTACCCGGCGAGCGAGCCGAGGAACAGGTTGGACGCCACCCCCGCGGCCCCGATCAGCAGGGAGTTGAGGGCGTACCGCACCATCGGCACGGTGTGGAACACGTTGGAGTAGTTGCCCCAGGTGAAGTGCCTCGGGATGAACCGGACGCCGTCGGTGATGATCTCCCCGGCGGGCTTGAGCGAGGTGGACAGGGTCCACAGCAACGGCAGCACCGCCGAGGCGGCGACCAGCACCGCCGCGATCCACCAGCACACCGCGCCGAGGCGTCGGCGCAACGGGGTCCGCCCGGGCCGCGGTCGGGCTGCGAGGGTGCCGGAAGGGGCGGAGGTGGAGGCGCTCATCGGTCACCGGTCCGGTTGACTATGCGGGCGTTGAGGAGGGAGACGACCAGGATGACGACGAACAGCACGACGGAGATCGCGGATGCGTAGCCCATCTGCAGCGCCGCGAAACCGCGGTCGTAGATGTAGTAGACGAGCGTCACCGTGGAGTTGCCCGGGCCGCCCTTCGTGAGCACGTACGCCTGGTCGAAGACCTGGAAGGCGCTGATGATCTGCAGCGTGGTGACCAGCAGCGTGGTCCTGGACAGCGACGGCAGCGTGACGTGCCGGAAGACCTGCCAGCCGTTCGCGCCGTCTGTTCGCGCGGCCTCGGCCAGCTCCGGAGGGATGTTCTGCAGGCCCGCGAGGTAGATCACCATGTTGGTGCCGAACCCTGCCCACACCGACATCAGCACGATGGCCGGCATCGCCCACGTCGAGCTGTACAGCCACGCGGGTCCGTCGATCCCGAACCAGCCGAGCATGATGTTCACCAGGCCGTGCTGCGGGTTGAGCATCCAGTACCAGATGCTCGCGGTGGCCACGGTGGAGGAGATCACGGGGACGTAGAAGAGCACCCGGAAGTACCTGGAGGCCCGCACCTTGCGGTTCAGCAGCAGCGCGGTGGCCAGCGAGACGACGATGCCGAGCGGCACGTACATCAGTGTGTAGATCGCGGTGTTCTTCAGCGCCGTGTAGAAGAACGGGTCGTCGAAGAGCTTCGTGTAGTTGGCGAGGCCGACCCACTTCGGTGCCGTCAGCACGTCGTACTCGGTGAAGCTGTAGTACATCATCAGCGCGATCGGCAGCGCGGTGAAGACGATGAAGGCGAGGACGGGCACGGTCAGGAAGGTCGCCGCCGCCCGGCCCTCGGCACGGCGCGACGCTCCGGGGCGCGACGGACGGCCGACGCCGCACAGGCCCGTCAGCCGTGCACGCGGGGCGGGGTCCGAGGAGCGTGGCGAGTGGTCGGGACCGGCCTCGCCGGCCTCGAGTCCGAGGGTGGTCACGGGTGTCGTATCCCTTCCGGGTCGGGAACGCCGCAGCAGTCGAGGATCAGCTCGCAGACGGTGGCCTCGGCCCAGGAGAACCAGGAGCGGGTCCAGATCTCCGGCCTGTCCGCGTGGAAGGACTCGTGGATGCGGTCCGTGCCGCCCCGGGTGGCCAGCAGGACGTCCAGCGCCGCCCGTGCCCTGGCCGGGTCGGGGTCGGTGCGCCCGGCCACCGCGAGGGCGATGGGCCACACGTGGCGGTCCGGGGTGTGCGGGCTGCCCACGCCGGACGCGGCCGTGCCGCGATGGTGGGTGGGGTTGCGGTCGCTGAGCACGAAGCGCCGGGTGGCCTCGTAGCGCGGGTCGTCGGCCTCGCAGTATCCGAGCAGCGGCAACGAGAGCAGGCTCGGAAGGTTGGCGTCGTCCATCGACAGCGAGCCGCCGAGGCCGTCGACCTCGTAGGCCCAGCGCGGCCCGGTCTCCGGGTCGTCGATGAGTGCGTGGGTCTCGAGACCGGCCTCGATCCCTGCCCGGAGTGCCTCGGCCCGCTGCAGCAGGCCTGATGCGGCGCCGGGCGCCGGGGCCGCGGCCGCGAGTTCCGGCAGGCGGCCCAGGACGACCGAGGCGAACATGTTGCCGGGAACGTTGTACCCGTACGTGCAGGCGTCGTCGCTGGGCCGGAAGCCGCTCCAGATCAGGCCGGTGTCCGGGGCGGTCCGCGGGCCGAGCCCGTCGCGGGTGAGCGTGTCGGTGGACGGGCAGTCGTGCCGCTGGAAACGGTAGGCGGAGGCGCCCTCGTGGTCCCGCTCGGTCTCCCAGGTCTCCACGATCCGCTCCACGGCGTTCCAGAAAAGTCCGTCGAGGATGTCCGTGCGGCCGTATGCGCGCCATATCCGGTGGGCGAGCAGCAGCGGGAAGCAGAGGGAGTCGGTCTCGTACTTGCGCTCCCAGACCATCGGGCTCATCGCCGTCTCGTCGCTCTGATGCCCCGCACCGTCCGGACCGGCGTTGAACGCGTTCGCGTACGGGTCGGCGACGATGCAGGCCAGCTGGCGGCGCAGCACCCCGACCGCGAACTCCTCGGCGGCGGGCAGCTCGGCACCGAAGCGCAGCAGGGGCATCACCTGGGCCGCGGAATCACGCAGCCACATCGCCGGGATGTCGCCGGTGAACAGGAAGACCGTGCCGTCCGGTTGCGGAACGGCGGCCCGGTGCAACGTCTCGTCCACGAACCGTGCCACCAGGTGGGCGGCCTCGGGACCGAGGACGGCGCCCACGCGCTCCTGGACGGACTCGGACTCTGCAAGCTCGACCACCACAGCACCTCTATTACATATATTCAATGTTTCTAGTTGTGGTGAATATAGCCTCAGGTGTTGCCGTACGCAATGGTCTGCCGCAGGGGCCGGAACGGGGCGGTCCGCGCGCGGTGACAGGCGGCCCTCCAGCTGTCTGCGCAGGCAGACGCGCACTTCCGGAGCGGGTGACATGCACGGGCCGACCTTGGCGACCGGCCCGTGCGGGATCAGGGCTGCGGCCGGCCGTCGCGGCTGCGCATCACGGAACCGGCGGAAGGCGGGCGCGCGATGGACTTCAGGGGCGCCGGCGAACCAGATCTGGTATCCGGGGGCGGCGAAAGGTGACAGGCCGGCCGCTCCCCGACTCCGGAGCGTCGGTGGCCACCGGCGCCGGAGCACGGACCCGGGCCTCGGCATCGCGCACCGAAACACCCGCTGCGTGCAGGGGATCTGCCGGGAAGCCACCCCGAACGGCTACCGTTCCCGGGCGCCTTGAGCAACGGCTCATGGCATCCGCTGCGGATGGCCGGTCTCTCGGTCGGCGAGACGGTCCGCCACGCTCGAACGGAGCGTCCACCGACGTCGGTACACGGGGCCCGTGAGCGTGTCGGCCGCTGCCGGCCGACAGTGTGCGCGCCGGAGCGCGGCTGTTGCCGCCGAGTTCACCGCCCGCGCGTCGCCGACTCCCGCGGGGCGCCGGTCAGCAGCCCCGCGGCCGGCGGGCCGGCCAGCCGGCCGGACGCAGCGCTCCGAGCGCATCGGGTTCGGCGGGCATGAGGCGCCGCACTGCCGGAGCGGAGGCGCGATGAATCGCTCGGGGATGCCTCGGGGCACACGACGTGCCGGACGGCGCCGACCAGCGGACCGAGGCACTCGGGGTCCGGACCGGAAGCAGCACGCGAGGGGCATACGGTGGATCTCAGCCGCGCGGAGGCGACGGCTTCACTCGATGAACACCTTGACGGAGTCGGCGCTGCCACCGTTCCGGTTGACGCCGATGAAGAACTCGCTCCCGATGTGGGTGACGTCTTCGATCTCGTCGGCGAGGCCGTTCCCCGGAATTCCGATGTCGCCCTCCACATCGCCTCCGGACCAGTTGTACTGGTACACCCAGTTCCACCCGGTGTCGGGCGTCGAGGTGTTGATCGACCTGCTGTTCCAGATGTAGTTCTCGGAGCAGTCGATGCCTTGGTCGGAGCGATTGTCGTGACTGGTGAGGTTGCTCTTCACCAACGTCCATCCGCTCGTCAACGAACCTGCACCGGGATGCGTCCACAGACTGCCCGCACGGCGGGCGGCATATTTGCCGGCTCCGCCGGCCGCCGTCGCGCTGTAGCAGAGACCGCTGATATTGCCGATGGGCAGACGGACGACCTCGCTCGCGCCGACAGATCCCGACGAGTCCAGATGAATGACCGTCACATCGGCGCTCGGGTAAGCAGATTGGCTGCCCTGTGTGGCGATCAAGGCTGCGCCCTGGCCACCGTAGTCCGGATGGTAGGCGAGGTCGTTGCCGTGGCCGAGTGCGGGTATGGAGGTCGGCGCACCGGCGCAGGTCCAACTGGCGCCGTCCCAGGTCGAGCCGTCGCGCAACCACCTGGACAGGACCGGCTCCTCCCCGCCCGCCTTGGTGAAGACGATGTAGAGCTGGCCCCCCGCCCCCGCGACCATGCCCTGCATGACGGTGCGACCCGCCCTGCACGCGCTGCTGTTCGGGATGTTCAGCCGCTCCGCCCCGCTCCTGTCGGTGGCGGCGGAGGCGGACGGAGCAGCGGCGATGGCGATTCCGGTCAAGAGCGCCAGGACGGACGTGAAACTCAATGACCTCTTCACTTGGCGCCTCTCCGTCGCGAATCAGGAGAGGAGGGTAACACTTGACGTGTACCGTGCATCGATGACGGCATCTCACCTCATCGGAACCGACTGTGACAGTGAGTCAGTCGCATCTGTCCCGTACTCGCGTACATCCGTGCCGTGCGGGTTCGATGGCCGGCCGGGGAAGCACTCCGTCCAGTACACGTGCGTCGCTCGGCCCAGAGGGTCTCAGCAGGGTGTTGTGCGGCCCGCGGGCTGTCCCGTGACCCCGGGCGGGCGCGCGACGGATGACGGCGGACACGGGCCGGAGGACTCCCGAGACCGCCGCATGCGCGCCGGAAGAGTCTGCCCGCCGTTCCGCGCCCGCCCGCCCGGGCCGTCCGCCCTCAACCGCGGTAGGCCTCCAGCAGCCGCAGCCACACCTCGCTGATCGTCGGGTAGGCGGGGACCGCGTGCCAGAGGCGGTCGATCGGCACCTCTCCCGCGACGGCGACGGTGGCCGAGTGCAGCAGTTCGCCGATGCCCGGTCCGACGAAGGTGACACCGAGCAGGATCTCCCGGTCCAGGTCGACGATCATCCTGGCCCGGCCCTTGTAGCCCTGCGCGTACAGCCCCGACCCGGCGACCGCCGCCAGGTCGTGGTCGACTGCGCGCACCCGGCGGCCCGCCGCCTCCGCCTCGGCGAGGGTGAGACCCACCGAGGCGGCCTCCGGGTCCGTGAACACCACCTGCGGGACCGCCGCGTGGTCGGCGGTGGCGGAGTGGGCGCCCCAGGGGTCCGTCTCCAGTGGGGTCTCCTGCGCACGGGCGGTGATGGCGGCTCCGGCGATGCGGGCCTGGTACTTGCCCTGATGGGTGAGCAGCGCCCGGTGGTTGACGTCACCGACCGCGTACAGCCAGTCGGTGCCTTGGACCCGGCAGCTGTCGTCGACGGAGAGCCAGGATCCGGGCTCGAGGCCGACGGTGTCGAGCCCGAGGTCGTCGGTGCGCGGGGCTCGGCCGGTGGCGAACAGGATCTCGTCGCTCTCCAGGCTCTCCCCGCTGTCCAGTTCGACGGTGACCGGACCGTCCTGTCCGGCCCTGTGCACAGCGGTGACGGAGACTCCCGTGAGGATGCGTGCGCCCGCCTCGGTCAGTGCCTCCGCGACGAGCTCGCCGGCGAACGGCTCCATCTTGGGGAGCAGACCGCCGCCTCGGATCAGCATGGTCACCTGGGCTCCGAGCCCCTGCCAGACGGTGGCCATCTCCACGCCGACCACGCCGCCGCCGACGACGACGAGCCGTCCCGGCACCTCCTTCGCGCTGGTGGCCTCCCTGCTCGTCCAGGGCCGCACGTCGTCGATGCCGGTGAGGCCGGGGACGACGGCGCGGCTCCCGGTGCACACGGCCACGGCATGGCGGGCGCCGAGGTGGCGCACCGATCCGTCCCCGGCGGTCACCGACACCTGCCGGACTCCTGTGAGCCGCCCCATCCCGCGGTAGATGTCCGCGCCGATGCTCTCCAGCCAGCCGACCTGTCCGTCGTCCTTCCAGTGGGAGGTCTGCTCGTCCCGGTGGGCCAGGACGGCGTCCGCGTCGAGCGGTCCCTGCACCGCCCCGCTCAGTCCGGGCACCCGCCGTGCGTCGGCCCGGGCGACGACCGGGCGCAGGAGCGCCTTGCTCGGCATGCACGCCCAGTACGAGCACTCCCCGCCGATCAGCTCGGACTCGATCACCGCGGTGCTCAGCCCGGCGGCCCTGGCACGGTCGGCCACGTTCTCCCCGACCGGTCCCGCTCCGATGACCACCACGTCGTACCAGCTGTTCGGCTCACCCTCTGCGTCTGTCATGGGAACAGTGTGGTCGGGGGTGTGCGTGGCGGCCACATGGGCAGGCGGAATAGCGCAAGTGACGTCACCGTTGTGCCGGACAGTCCCGAACTGTCCCAGGAAGAGGTAACAGAGTATGAGCACCGTAGAGCTCACCAAGGACAACTTCGATCAGGTCGTGAGCGACAACGAATTCCTGCTGATCGACTTCTGGGCTTCCTGGTGCGGTCCGTGCCGGCAGTTCGCACCGGTCTACGACTCGGCGTCCGAGCGCCACCCCGACCTGGTCTTCGCCAAGGTCGACACCGAGGCCCAGCAGGAGCTGGCTGCCGCGTTCGACATCCGGTCCATCCCGACGCTGATGATCGTCCGCGACAACGTGGCGGTCTTCTCGCAGCCCGGCGCGCTTCCCGAGGCGGCTCTGGAGGACGTGATCGGTCAGGCACGCAATCTGGACATGGACGAGGTGCGCAAGTCGGTGGCCGAGCAGCAGGCGCAGCAGGCGCAGGCGCAGCCGGAGCAGCAGTAGTCCGAGCGGACCGGCGCGAGGCGTGATGACGGCCCGACCGGGCTCTCAGGAGCCGGGGCGGGCCGTCGTCGGGCTCCCGTGTCGCCGTCAGCCCTCCCGGGGCCGTTCAGGGGCGACGGCGGTGGACCCCGACCGTGGCGCGTCATCCGAGGCCGCATCCCCGCCGTTCGCTCCGCGTCCCCCGGAGGCCGGGCCGGGTGGCCGTACGGCGGCCTCCTCCGGCTCCCCGGCGGGTGTCCCCTGCATACGTCCGATGCGCTCGGCGATCCTGACGGTGAGGCCGTAGTCCAGTTCCGCACCGTCCACCAGCAGTGCCTCCACCGTGCGCGTGGCGGGATCGATGTCCGCCTCGATGCCGCCACCCGCGTAACGCGGGTATCCCGAGGCCCCGGTCTCCCCGGTCGCCGCCACGACCGCTGACCGGATCGCGGTGCCCGGGGCGGGGGCCCCGACCGCGGACTCGTCCGGCTCCGGCAACAGCAGGATCTCGTAGCTCTGCGGATGGCTCATGTGACGACGCTAGACAGCCGCCGCGGGTCGCGCACGTCGTGGGGCCGCCGGGACCGCGTTTCAGCTGGATTCGCGGGCGACCACGGCTGCTCGCAGGAGATCGTGGCGCTCCCTCTCGTGGTGCGGGTTCTGGATCAGCCGGTCGACCAGTTCGGCCGGCGGCTGGGGCGCGGCCAGGGCCGTGCCGACGGTGCTCAGCCTTGGCCGCAGGAGCCTGCCGAGGACCAGGTCGCCCGCGCCGATCACCGAGGTCTCGGCCGGGACGCCGACACCTGCGTCCTGGAGCGCTCTCATCAGCAGCGCCGCGTACTGGTCGTCGTACCCGAAGACACCGTCCAGCCGGAGGCTCCGCCAGCGGGCGGCGAGCTCCTCGGCGGCGGATTCCTCGTACCCGAGGGGCAGCGGCACGACACCGGCCTCCACGTCCGACTCCTCCACGGCGCTCACGGCTCCGGCGAGGCGTGCCTCGGCGAACGGGCCGAGGCCGGGCTCCCGGGGCATGACCACCCCGATCCGGCGGCGTCCGCGGGCGAGCAGGTGCCTGACGGCGCAGCGGCCCGTCTCCCCCTCGTCCAGGACGAGCGCGTGCGCGCCCTCGACCGACCGCGGACCGAGCGTGATGACGGCCCTGGCGCCGGAGCGGGTGAGGACGCTCATGCCGTACGGCGTGAGGGAGACGCCGGCCGGGGCAAGGACGGCCACGGGGCGAAGCTCCGCCCATGCTCTGGCGGCCTCGTCGGCGTCGAATCCGGCGCTGTTGTGGCGGACGACGGTGTAGTCGAGTTGGCGCAGACCGGATTCGAGCGTGCCGATCAGGCTCTCGTGGAGGGGCGGCTGGGCGGCGGGCAGCAGCACCGTCCTGGTGTGCCCGGCCCTCAGACTCCTCGCCGCCGCGTGAGGCACGTATCCGAGACCCTCGGCTGCCTCGCGGACGCGGCGGCGGGTGGGTTCGCTGATCCGCACGGTGGTGTTGTTGTTCAGTACGTAGGACACGGTGGCCCGGGAGACCCCTGCCCGTCGCGCCACGTCGGCGCTGGTCGGGACAGGGGTGCGGGAGGGCTGCTCGGGTAACTGGCTCATGGCGTCCGGCAGTCTTCCAGACCCGGTGTCCGGGCCGGGGAGCCGGGGCAAGGGCGGCCGGGCGGTGACCGGCTGACGTTCCGGCAGGACGGCTGCGGGCGGCGCCGTCGCGCGGGGTGGGGGGCGCGATCGGTGCCGGCCCGGTCCTCCCCCGCTCCCCTGACCGGAGTGTGAGGGTTCTACGGTGTCGGGATGACGTTCCAGCACATCGACAGCAGCGGCGACGGCGCGACGGACTTTCCCGGGCGCCGCGGCCCGGCCGCGACCACGGAGGCCGAGCCCGCCGACGCGGGTCCGGTCCGCACCTCCTACGCACCCGACCGGGACGGGGATCCCGACCCGGGGGAGATCGTCTGGACCTGGGTGCCCTTCGAGGAGATGGGAAGGCGCGCCGACGTTCGCGCAGGTAGCGCCCACAATTGAGGCGCGGCGCTCGGGGAATCCCCGGCAGACCCCCGGCGATGGGCTGAATTCACAGGGTCCACAGCGGCCAATTAGAGGACGAATGTCCCCTTGCCACGGACCGTCTGGACCAATCCGCGCTCTCGCAGTTCACGCACGGCTCTGGACGCGGTCATTCTGGCGATGTTGTACCGAGCCACCATGTCCAGTTCGCCGGGCAACCGGTCCCCCGGCCCAAGCTCGCCTGTGCTGATCCGCCGGGCGATGTCGTCAGCCACGGCCATGTACACCAGCTCCGGGCCGCGCCGCTCCAGGTTCCGGATCTCCTCCTCGCTCATGGTCGCCACATAACCACCTGCTGACCTGCGAAGACACTCGGAGGCCCCCACAGGTGCCTGCACATGTCTATAGTGCCCTACATGCATCCGCGCCGCATGTGCCTCGACTGCCAGACGCTCACTGAGACCCCGGTCCTGCTGTACGCCATCGAGCGCTCCTCGGGTCCATCGTTCCCGGTCTACGCCTGTCCAGACTGCGCCCCAGCCCGCATCTCCTACGACTCCGCCCTGGCCCTGCTGTTCAACCACACACAGCACTGCGACGACTGCACCCCGGTCGACTCCTGTCCACAGGGCTGGGCTCTGAGCCGGGTTGTCGGCCGCTGTCTCCGCCGCGTCCGGCCCGTTCCCGCCCCCGACAGCCCGCCGCCCAATTCTTTGGGGTCATAGGCGAGCCCGTAGCCCGCCCCGAGCCGGTTTCACTCACACGCTCCCCGCGACGCCTTACGCGGCCACCCTGTGATTCCGGTGAACCTTCCGGGCTATTCGGTCTTATCCCGTGACGCCCATGCTGTGGGCCTCACAATTGCAGATCCGAATTCCTCTCCGAGCCGTAGGCTTTCAGCAACGAGAGGAGGCGACACAATGGCAAGCAGAGCGAAGAAGCCGTCTGCACTTTATATGGAGCAGGCGCAGGAGGCGCACGAACTGGTTCTCGGCGGAATGGGATATCGCCAGATCGCAGACAAGATGGGCGTGTCTCTGGGCACAGTGCAGAACCGACTCAAGCTGTACCGCGAGGAGATATCAGCGCCACGGCTGGAGGATCTGCGCAATCGGCAATTGGCGCGAATCGAGATGGGCATCCGTGCGCTGTGGCCGATGTACCTCAAGGCCGACAAGGACGCCATCAACGGGATGGTGGCGCTGATGAAGCGCGAGGCCGATCTCCTCGGACTCAACGCGGCAACGGCGTTCAAGGTTGAGGCCACCATCAGCACTCGCGAGACCGACGCCAACGAGGCGCAGAAGATCATGGATCACTTCTTCGGCCGCGACACGCAGCCCGCCAACAAGACGATCCCGGGCGAGGTTGTCAGCAGCGAGGGTTACACCCGTCCGCGACGCCCGCTCAAGGAGTCCGAGCCCATCACCTACGCCTCCACCCCGGCCGACGAGTTCCGCAACGACGACGCCTTCCAGCCTCACGAGGTCCACAAAGAGGCAGTCCACATCGCGGAGGACATCGAGGAGCCCGCACCCCGCCCGAAGAAGAGGCGCACCCCGCCCAACCCATCTCTGCAATTCCTCGTAGACAACGACGACTAGGCCGGTACTACCGGCGTAGCACAGCCCCGAGAGGTAGCCTTATCCCGGATCTGCGCAGCAGCCAGCTCGCAGAACCGAGGAATTCCACAGAAATACAGCTCCACAATTCACTCGCTGTCTGGCGAGTACCGCTTAGGCGGAGCAGAGATAGACCGCTCAGGTCCCTGTCGCTTGGCACCCTGGACGCTCTGGCTAAACAATTGGATATACGTTGCGCAAGCCGATTGGTAAACGCAAATGCACGAATCGAGTCGCACGTCTTCAGCTGGTATGGCTGCATGTGCTGGAAGCCCCGTGTGGGGGACTGGATAACAACGACGACCAGACCGCGCAATTGCGCACCCACACCCACACGGGAAGGACCCTGCAATGCCCCGCATCAACAAGATCAAGCGCGACAAGGCTGTCGCTGCTCTGGTGGCCGCCGGAATGGCCCCCAGCACCGCCGCGCGCTATGTGCGAATGCTCGACCTGGACAAGCCGCTCGCCGAGCAGATCGCGGAACTCGCTGAGGACATGGCCGACCTGTTCGGCGCCACGGACGAGGACGACACCGAGGACACGGACGACGAGCCCATGACCGCTGCTGAGGCCCTCCGCTCGCGCCTGTCCGGTGGACACAGGCTGCGCCCCGCCCGTCCCGAGGGCTCCCCCGCTCAGCAGAACGCTGCCGCCCTGGGAGCCACCCGCGCCCGTCCCCCGCGCCCCACCACAGCCCCCGCCACGGCTCAGGCCGCCGCCGCCCGTCTCCGCGCGGGCATCGGGCGTGCCGCCGACGGTTCCTGACTCTCCCCAACTCCTCATCCCGCCAAGTCCATTGGAGGACAACATGGCCGCTGTATCCCTGGAGACGACCGAGCTGGAGACGCTCGTGGAGTCCGCCCTCACCAACCCGCGCACCGGCATGGAGCTGCTGAACCTGCTCCGCGTCAAGAACGGCAAGCTCGCCAACCCGTCCAACTTCGGCCGTGGCGACCTCACCCGTCCCGGCGACTCCGTCTGGCGCGCGGCGCTCGCCGGTGTCCAGGCCGACCTGAACGCGTGAGGAGCGACATGAGCGACGAACTCATCGAACTCATCAAGGCCAAGGGGACGTTGGCCGTCCGGGAAAGCGACGGGACCGTCGTGGATATCGACGTTCTCGATCTCGTCCGAGCTGCGGCCACCACCGAAGAGGCTGCGGCACTGGATGCGCAGCTCGCCAAGCTCTCTCCCGACGAGATCGACAATCTGCGTCGGGAGTACATCGGCGAGATAGTAGACGCCTCCCGCCTCGTCCCCATCGCCACAGAGGACGCACCCCCGCTCTCGGACATCTCCCTGCTGTTCCCCGGCGTGGACCTGACGCCGGACTCCGAAGCGGCCGAGGTCATGGCCGAGAAGGCGGCGCGCGCCGAGGACGCCTAACCCCCAGACCGGGGCGCGGCCTTCTGACGGGTTCGCCGCGCCCCACCCTCCTGGACGTCTCGTTGTCGGTTGATCAGACCCGACGCAAGGTTGGACCAACACCCAACCTGCGAGACCGTCCAACACGAACGCCCCAGGACAGCCGGACATGCTCCCGGTCCTGGGGCGTTCGTGCGTTCCGGGCCGAATCACAGAGCGCCCGCGTAACGAGCGTTCTCCGGCCGGTTGGGCAAAGGGACTCACTCGTCCCCTACGAGCCGCCTACGGCCCCACGGAGCGCCGTAACGGAGCCTCCGGAGCCGAGCCGCTGACCCGCCCCCGACAAGAAGGCGTCGATCGCGCTCATCTTCCCTGTGTTGTCCTGCCGGAACAGGTGGATGTACACCTTCTCCGTGACCGAGATGGACGAGTGTCCGAGCCACTTCGAGATGTCGTAGACGCTGACCTCGCCACCAACAGCGGCCATGATCGAGGCGTACGTGTGGCGAAGGTCGTGCCAGCGGAGTGCAGTCGGCAGGCCGGCAACACCAGACCGCACAGCCGGGCGGAAGTAGCGCTTGCAGAAGTTGTTGATGTCGAAGGTGCGCGTCCAGTCCACCTCTCCGCCCTTGCCCGTGTTGCGCGAGCCCGGCCACAGGGGCGCGTCGGGGTTGTCCCCCGCCGGGTGGGCCGCGAGCCACTCCGTCAGCTCCGCCCGGAGGAACCCCACCAGCGGCACGTTGCGGACGGACTTGACGGACTTGGGCGCGGTGAACTTCCACTCGCCACCTTTGCCACGGCGCACCGTGCGGCGGACCTGGACCTCTCCGTGCAACATGTCGATGTCCCGCACGCGGAGCGCTGCCAGCTCACCCGCCCGGAGACCGGTGTACGCGGCCATGCGGATCAACAGGCCGAACCATTCTTCCTTCTGCGACAACAGACCGGCCAGAGACTCCACCTGAATCGGCGTCAGGAAATGCCGCTTCTCCACAATCTCCGAGTTGTCCTTGGGCAGCGCCACGCCCGTGCACGGATTCACCACAAGCCATTCATGCCGAATTGCATATTTGGCGGCCTTGTTCAGCACATTGTAGATAGTTCGAACTGTGCCCGGAGCCACGTTCTTGGCGAGCTTGGCAATCCACTTCTCGATATCCCGCGCCCGCAGAGTGCCAATTCGGCGCTGTCCAAAGGCGGGCGTGATGTGGTTCTTGAGGATGGACCGCTGCCCCTCGGTTGTGCGCGGCTTCAGCCGGTCGGCGTCGGCCGAGATGCACGCTTCCACAACCTCCGTAACGGTGCGCTTCTCCACGCGCCACAGCGTTGAGCGCCCCTGGGACAGCTCATCTTCGATGCGGTGCTTCTCCTTCTCGGCTTGCGGGAAGGTCTTGCACGTCATCTGGCAGTCTCGCCCGCCATCGGTCCAACGCACCTCGTACGCGGTCCCGCCCTTGCGCGCGACCTCGCGAATGCCTGCCATGGAATCTCCTTGGAACGTGGCCCAGGCCCGGCCTCCGCAGAGACCGGGCCGGACCGAGTTGGACTAGCTGAAGACGGACACCACGGCGGAGCAGACGGCCTTGACGCCGTCCCAGCCCAGGACCGTGAACAGGGCGGCCGACCAGATGCCGACGAGGGGCGCGGCGATGGTCACGAACTCGCGCTCGGCGTTCACCCTGGACCAGCGCTTGAACCGGTCCCAGCGGGTGGGCTTCCGCCGGGTCCAGGCCGTGCCGATCTCAGGGGCGCGGGTAGTAGCCGCGTCCTCCGGCGGGAGCCCGGCGAGCTCGGCCAGCAGGAGGCCCGAGAGCTGTTCGCCGGTCGGGTCGGGGTTGGTGCAGTCGATGCACTCGTACCCAGCGAAGTTGCGGGCGGGACGGACCCAGTAGGCCCACAGCTGACCGTCGCCCTCTTCGAGCACCTCGGTCCATGTGCCCCGGATGCGGCCGGTGGGCTGGACGGGCTCCTGGACGATCGACTCAACGCGGCCCACGAGCTGTTCGATGGAGATGCCGTCGAGGAGACGGACACCGCACACGGTGCACGTGGTCTGGAACGGGTCCTTCGAGGCGGTGTGGGGCGGGCAGAGGGGGACGCGGGTAGAGTTCATGGTGGCGGATCCCTTCGGGGTTCTTGGAAGGGCGAGGACTCCACTCCTCGCCCTTCCGCATTGATGGAGGTCAGGCGGTCGGAGCGGCAGCCTTGGGAGCCGCCGTCTTCCGCGTACGGGCCGCACGCGCCTTCGGCTGAGCCGGGGCCTCAGAGGCGGTCGCCGTGGCCTTACGCGCCCGGCTACGGGTCACGGTGGGCTTGTCCTCGGGCTTGGGCGCGGTCGCCTTCTTGGCCGGTGCGGGCTTCTCTGCCGGCGTGGACGTTGCTTCCTCAGCCGCGATCTCGGCCTGGAGCTTGGCGAGCGTCTCCTTGGCCTTGGCGATCTTCGCGGCCTTCGCCTTGGCGGCCTTGTCGGCTGCGGCCTTCTTGCGGTCCGCCAGGTGCTTCTGGTTCTCCTCGGACCGCTGGAAGTCCATCCGCATCGAGCACACGAGCTGCACCGTCTTGAGGTCGGGCTTGACCCCGGTCTGGACGAACAGCCACTCCGCGAAGTTCTTGTGCAGCTCGGTCGGCTCGGAGGCGGCGCGCTCTTCGAAGGACTTGGCGTTGGTGGTCATCTGGGGCTCCCTGGCTCGGCGTTGCGTTCTGTTGACGAGGAGAACTTAACCCTCAAATGTCGACATTCCGCTACCCTTCGGGACGATCCGGACATGTCTGACCACATGAGACACATGAAATTTCTTTGCAGTGGAGGCGCGTTCAGCCCTCGTCCAGCTCAGTCCGGACCCAGATCGAGGCCAGATAGCGGCGGACGGCGTGCCCCCGGCGGACGTTCTCAGCGTGCGTCGTGGGCTCCAAGTGGCCAGGAAACACACACAACTTGGAGCGACAGCCCTTGGCGAAGCTGTGATCGAGCTCTAGCCCCTGCGGGATCGTTCCAACGAGCACGGTGTACGACACGCGGTGCGCCTGGTACGGCCGCTTGTTGATGAAGAACTGGCCATACCCCGTCGGTGCGCTCGCGTTCCACAGCAGGCACCCGTCCTCGTTGGGCGGGTCCACCTTGTCCAGGAACCGACTCCAGTCCTCTTCGGTGAGTCGCGGGATCGGCAGCGTCCAGGTGGGCATCAGTCGGTCTCCTCGTCTTCGGTCGTGGGGCGAGAGCCGCCCATCTGCCACAGCGGCGGGACCTTCGTGCCCGGCGGCAGGGTCCGGCGTCGGCGCGGCTGCCTGGGCTCCTGGGGCGTAGGGGTGGCTTCGGTAGAGCCACCCTCCCCAACGTGCCTACGCCGCTTGCGAGTTGGCTTCTGAGGCTCAGTCACGGTCGGCTCCCTTGACCCAGTAGCCGCCACCCTTGCCGGGCCGGTACACGATCAGCCCCTCGTCCCGCAGGAGCCTGTACGCGCGTCCTACGGCATCCCTGGCGACGCTGTGCAGGCGGATCGCCCTGTCCACGTTCGGCAGCTTCTCTCCAACGGGGAGCCGCCCGGTCTGGATCTTGCTCCGGTACTCGGCCGCGAGACGCAGATGAGCGGGCTCGGGCCTGTCGTTGTGGAGTTCGGGGCCGAACTGCTCATGGGCTCGCTCGCTGGCCCGGTCCCGCCCGTAGGCCGCCGGGTCGCCGTGCTTGCGCCAGTCCTGCCCAGCGGCCCAGTCCGCGCCGAACTCCGTCACGAGCCAGGTCCACCGACCGTCCACCTTGACCATCTGGCGCTCATCGCTCGGGATACGTGCCACGAACATGGGGTTCCGACCGGCCTCCGCCCTGTCCACAGACGCCAACACGTCAGCCAGCACAAGCCAGTTGTGCCCTTCGATCTCCACCGTTCGTATCTCTTTCATGTGCATTCCTCTCGTACATGTGTTCGATCCGGAAGGCGTAGAACGCCGCCTACGCCTTCCGGGAAGCGGGGTGAGGCCGGTTGCCTCGGGGTGCCGCGTTCGCTCGTTACGCGGCCAGCTAGGACGGTTTACGCCTCAGGGCGGCGGATGGATCGGCCGACGAGGGCCGAACGGCCGGTCTCGGGCTGGAAGACCTCGTTGCCGTCGGGGAACTCCTCGAAGAGATTCCGCTCTATCTGCATCACGTCGGAAATAGCCGCGATCCTCATGGAGGCAAACGTCTTGAGGTGCTTGTGATATCGAGCCCAGGCGTTGTAGCTGTCGAACGCTCGGACGGCGAGATAGAGGTCGTCTTTGCCCATCCCTGGCTGTGCGTAGACGAGAGCGAGGCCGTTGCATGCGATGGCGTCTTCGGCGGCGAGATCCTCCGCGAGCGCCCACACGTCATCGCTCCCGGAGGGGACGGGCACGTTCCGAGCCGACACGGGGCGGATGTTGACTCCGGAAGGGTCCGGCAGGATGTAACCCCGGTCGTACATGTCCATGAAGAGGGGCTTCCAGCCGGGGTCATCGGACAGATTCCGTCCGCCTCGATATCCAGCCTTGCGAGCCGCGCGGACAAGCTCGGCGATGTCCATACCGAGAGCCTTGGAATATGGGATCTGGTTGCTGATATCCATCAGTTGGACTCCTGATAGAGGTTGACTTCCTCGGCCACGGCCGCGCGGCACATGTCGCAGGGCTGCTGTTCGTCGCCGACCACGGGCCCGGAATCCTGGCAGTCGTACTGCGGGGCGGTGCAAGGGCCGTCCTTGGCGGCGTCCTTGAGGTGTTCGTCGGCGTACAGCCGGTACATGCCGATGAAGGCTTCGAGTGCACCCGCACACGCGTCCTTGCGGTTCAGGTGTCGGAACATCGAGGCGTAATCGCGACACCGGGGGAACTTGCTGTCGTTCAGCATGTCGCCCATGAAGTCGTCGGCGCAGGAAACGCGCGACTCCACGAATTCGCGATTCCGGATGCACCACCAGTAGAACGTCTGGCTCACTTGGACTCCTGCTTGAGGTTGAACTTGCCGTTTTCGCCGGGCTGCACCTTGAGGCTGACGCCGAAGAACGCGTGATAGCGCTCGGTGCCGCGCCCCTTGCGTCCGGCCTTGAAGGTGGGGCTGTACTCCTTGATGACCGGCGTGAACCGGCGCAGCATGTCGTTGTACGTGCCCGCGCTGTTCTTGGACTTCTCGCAGTACTGGACCCACTGAGACCAGAAGTCGTCCTTGGCGCAGTGGTGTTCGGCTGCAAGTCCGAATTCGCACGCATCGATGAGGAACGCCTTCTCGGGCGAGTCAGCAGCAAACATCGCCTCCACGAATTCACCGCTCGCGGCCGGCATGAGGAATGCACCTCGCTCGTCGAGCTCGTCCCACGCCTCGATCGCCCAGTTGAAGATGCCGGACAGCTCGGCGTATAGCTTGTCCGAGAGCTTGGGGTCTTCCTTGCCCTCATACGAGTTGGGCGTGTTGAGCACCATGAACCGGCTCGTCATGGCGTTGGAGGAGTCGCCAAGCCGAATCAGGTCGTTGGACAGGATTGTGAACCGAATCCCCATTTTGCCCTTCCACGCCTCGCGGTTCTTGCGCGGAATCTGGACCGGGTCCTCACCCGAGACGCGCAACAGGAAGTCGATCACCTTGGACCGGTCGGCCCTGTTGGCCTCGAAGCGCGAATCCGCCACAAGAGCAAGGGACTTGCCGATCAGCTCTTGGCGGCCGAACAGCTCTGCCAGGTCGTGCAGCGAGGGTCCAGCCGTGGCGTGCTCGGTCATGAGACGTTCCATGACGCGGCCGATGGTTCCCTTGCCGGAACGGCGAGGACCGATGATCGACATGATCTTCTGAAGGCGCGTCTCGCCAACGATCAGATATGCCATCCACTCGCGCAGCAGCCGAATGGACTCGTCATCCCCGTTGAACCACTCCTTCAGCTTCTCCATCCACACCGGGCATTCCGCCGACGGCTTGTAGTCGAAATCCAGAGCGTAGAGATTGAACAGGTCCGGATTCGGCTCCGTGAACCCCAGTCCCACGATGTCGTAAACGCCATTCTGGAAGGGGACCACCTTCGCCCGGCTGCCGTCTTCCCGCGTCATCGGCTCGCGGCCGTCGGCGCGCTTGTAGATCGCCTCGCATGCGTCCATCAGGTTGTTGATCCGGCTGGCCGTAGGAGCCCAGCGAACGCGGCGCGGCTTGCCCTCCGAGTCGTACTTGATGAACGTCTCGTTCTCCATGCGCATGTACAGCATCGCGCGGAAGTCCGACTTGGCGAACTCGCGCCAGAGCGAGCCGTCCCAGCGATACCAATCCCCGCGCCAGTACAGGATGTTGGGAACCCCGGCGAGCATGAACTCGCCCCTGATGTACCGCGCCACAGCCATCGGATCGGTCGGCTCGGGGCACGAGTTGGCGATGCGTGCCTTCTCGGCCTCCTCCTGCTCCTTGAGCTTCTTGATCTCGCCCTGTGGGATCTTCAGGAACTCCAATACGCCTTCGTAGGTGCACCCCGCGCGGTCGCCGTGGCAGAACATCGTCACGGACTGGTCGTCGCCCTGGCCGACAGACAGCGATGGGCTGTTGTCGTCGTGCGTGGGGCACTGGGCCATGCCGTTCTCAACCGGATGCCCGGCGAGCGCCAGAGCCCGCTTTACGCGCTCCAGATAGGGATTCGCTATGCGCGCCTCGACGTCTTCGCGAGTGAGGTGGTCGAGCTTGTCCACGGTGCGCCGGTGGACGCCGACGTGATCCGAGATGTCCTTGCCCTCGGGCACGGCGCAGATCATCGCCCGAATGCCCATCTCCTCGTACGCCTTGAGCTTGCGCGCGGCGAGTCGATATCCGGCCTGGTCCTCGTCTGGCACGATGATGACGGTGCCCTTGAAGCCCGCCACATACTGCTGACTGGATTCCTGCCAGTTCTCAGCGCCGCCCTGCGTGGTGAAGGCGACATATCCCAGCCCCTTGAGCCGGTCGGCGTCCTTCTCGCCCTCGACGTCGTAGAGAACCGTGGAGGCGTTGCCCGTACGGACAGCCTTAGCGACATCGTGCGCGTTGTATATGAGGTCGTCCACACCTTCGGGCTTGCCCGGCTGGAACACTCCACCCATCGGAATGCCCGGCACGAAGTCCTTCTTGCGCCCGTTCTTGCCCGGCTCGAACTTGCGCACCTCATACATCAGCTTGTTGGAGGTGCTGACGTAGCGATATTTACCAGTCAGCTTGCTCTCGATGGCAGCCTTCTTTGCCTTCCGGCGCTTGGGCGCGCCTTCAGGTATCATGGAATCCGACAACGCGATTCCTTTCTCTGCGGCCCCGGTTGTGGCGACCGGGGCTGTTGTCATTTCTGGACAGATGCGGCTGTTGGTGCCGGTCCCACGTCCACGCCGAAGCGCTCACGGGCCACCTCGTAAAGGGCCTCGCGCAGAACCGTGCGAACCGAGACGTTGCGCTGCCGGGCATACGCCCTGAACTCCGCCGCAATTTCGCTGTCTACATTCGTGCGAACTTCCGGCATGGCATCGATGCCCTTTGAGGGCCTCCCAATGGCCATGAGTGTGCCTTTCCGTGTCGGATGCGCCGTCCCCCTAAGTATCCCTTACCCGGCCGACTTTCGCTCGCACAGGCGTTCGAATGGGATAATTCGCATTCTCGACACGACAATGGAGATGCGGGAATGTCGAGATGCGATATGGAGGAACGGTGAAAAGGGGCCGGTCTCGACACGCAGACCCAATTCGCACCCGACTCAGACCCGATCGCAATCAGGCCTCCTACCTGCGTGAACCCGGCGCACCCGGGTTAGCGGCCTATGGTGCGTCTACTACGCTCCTGGAACGCCTTACAGGCCCTCTTCCACCTTTTCTCCCGGACCAATTACTTCGGTCGTAGGTCGGGTTCTCCGGGTTCACGCAGGTAGAAGCATGAATTCGGGTCGGGTTTCGGTCGGGTTCAACCCGGGTGCGGGTCGGGTGCGACTCGGGTGCGCCGCTGGCTCGGAGGTGGCGTATACAGACATCTGCGCAGGTCAGCGTGAGGATGGCTGGGTGGAGGCGGTATACAGAGCTGCTATACGACATGAAAGAACCCCTTGGAATCGCAGGCGGGCCGCCCAGACCATGAGCATCCGGGGGATCGAGCTGCGCCTCCTTGGGGCGTGTGGAGTCCACATTAGCTCAGGGGGCGAATCGCGCTCCGGCTCCCCGGCAGTTCCCCGCCTGCGGCCCTGCCGCGAACGCCCTGGTAGGGCGGGGTCGGTTGGTGAAACCCCGGCGAACCCCGTCTCCTGATTCCCATCTCGACATGGGCGAACGGGCAGGTCAAAGGGGGCGCACCGAGCCACGGGGAAACCCGCCTTGCGTTCGAGGAGAACGACGGCCGCGGCAAGGACCGTCCGGTCCTGGTCGTGGCCCGGGAGGAGGAGGGCACCCTCCTGGCCGTACAGCTGTCCAGCAAGCAGCACGACCGGGACCACGAGTGGGTCGCCCTGGGTGCCGGGCCGTGGGACAGTTCGGGACGCCCGTCCTGGGTGGACCTGGACCGGGTGCTGAGGGTCCACGAGGACGGGATGCGGCGCGAGGCTTGCGCGCTGGACCGCGACAGGTTCGATCTGGTGGTGGGGCGCCTGCGGGAGCGCTACGGCTGGCGCTGACCGGAGAAGGCCTGGGGGGAAGACCGTTCGGCCGGCGGAAGCCCAGCGTGGTGCGGTGGCCGCCCGCCCGGACGATCGCCCCCGTCTCAAGCGCGATTCCGGGCAGTCGTGCGGTCACGGACGCGAAAGCGCGGTCGCGCGCTCACGGACACGTCCCCTTGTGGTGCATACGGGGCATGCTGGATGTCATGGCGGCATGGACGCAACCGGTTTTCCGTCGCACAGGGGCACCCTTGTGCGAACTCCCGGTAAGGGTTTGGGTGGGAACTAAGCATCCCTGAAGGAGGCCCAGCATGCCCCCTGACGCTCTCGGCCAGAACGGCCCGCCTGTCGGTGCCGCGCCCCTCGGCGAGGAGGAGGCGGAGGATCTGATCCGCGGCATATGTTTCAAGACGGGACCGCCTCGTACGGTCGGCGTGGAGCTGGAATGGCTCATTCACGACCGTGAACACCCCGAGGCCGCTGTCTCGCACGACCGGCTACGCGCGGCCGCCGACGCGGTGCGCGCGACATCGCTCGACGCCGCCCTGACCTTCGAACCGGGAGGCCAGCTCGAGCTCAGCTCGCAGCCGGCGGGGTCCCTGATGGAGTGCTTGACCGCCACGGCGGCGGATCTCGCCTCCGTACGGCGCACCGTCGACCGGGAGGGCCTCGCGCTGGCGGGTCTGGGCGTCGACCCGTGGCAGCGCCCGCGCCGGCTGCTGCGGGAGCCGCGCTACGACGCGATGGAGGCGGCGCTCGACCGCTCGGGGCAGGCGGGCCGGGCCATGATGTGCACCTCGGCCTCCGTACAGGTCTGTCTGGACGCGGGCGAGGAGGAGCCCGGGCCGCTGGGTTACGCGCGCCGCTGGCAGCTCGGCCACCTGCTGGGCGCGGTGCTGGTGGCTGTGTTCGCCAACTCGCCGTTCCGCGAGGGCCGGCGCACCGGCTGGAAGTCGAGCCGGCAGGCTTTGTGGGCGGATCTGGATCCGGCCAGGTCGCTCGCGCCCCGGACCGGACCGGCACCCCGGGATGCCTGGGCCGGCCATGTGCTCGACACTCCCGTGATGTGCGTCCGCTGCGACGACGGCCCCTGGGCCGTCCCGGAGGGGCTGACGTTCCGCGACTGGATCCGCGGCGGTGGTCCGAGGCCACCGGTCAGGGCCGATCTCGACTACCACCTGACCACGCTGTTCCCTCCGCTGCGTCCGCGCGGCCACCTGGAGCTCCGCATGATCGACGCGCAGTCGGGCGCCGACGGCTGGCTCGTGCCGCTCGCCGTCACGACCGCGCTGTTCGACGACCCGGAGGCCGCGGAGACCGTGTACCGCGCGGTGAAGCCGCTGGCCGAGACGGCGGGCCGGGCGGCCGCGCCACGCAATCCCCTGTGGACGGCCGCCGCCCGTGACGGGCTGAGCGACCCGGAGCTCGCCTCGGTGGCGGCCCTCTGCTTCGCCACCGCGCTCGACGCGCTCCCCAGGATGGGTGCCGACGACCATGTCATCGGCACGGTGGCCGCGTTCGACGAACGCTACGTGGCCCGTGGCCGATGTCCGGCAGACGATCTTCCCGACCCGGAACAGCTCCCGCACGGAAAGGGCTCGGTCCGATGACTCACACCTCCTCCGCAACGTACGACGGCGCCGCGCCCGAGCCGGAAGCGCTCCGCGTGCGCGCGCTGAGCGCGCTCCTCGCGGCGCGGGAGCGCACCGCCCTGCTGACCGACAGCGTCGACGACCACGACCTCACCGCACAGCACTCCCCCCTGATGTCTCCACTGGTGTGGGACCTCGCGCACATCGGCAACCAGGAGGAGCTGTGGCTGCTGCGGGCGGTCGGCGGCCTCGATGCCCTGCGTCCCGAGATCGACGGACTGTACGACGCCTTCGAGCACTCCAGGGCGAGCCGCCCGTCCCTGCCGCTGCTGGCGCCGGCGGAGGCCCGCACCTACGCCGCCGAGGTACGGGGGCGCGCACTCGACATCCTCGGCGGCGCCTCGCTGGACGCGGGAGGCCGCCCGCTGGAGCACGCCGGTTTCGCCTTCGGGATGATCGCCCAGCACGAACAGCAGCATGACGAGACCATGCTGATCACTCATCAGCTGCGGAAGGGGCCGGCGGTTCTCGACGCCCCGGAGCCACCCGTCGCCGTCGACCCCGTGAGCCTGCCGGCCGAAGTGCTGGTACCCGGGGGGCCCTTCACCATGGGCACCTCCACCGAGCCATGGGCCCTGGACAACGAGCGCCCGGCGCACCGGCGGGAGGTGGCGGCGTTCCACATCGACACCGCCCCGGTCACCTGCGGGGCCTACAAGCGGTTCATCGAGGACGGCGGATACGGCGACCCGCGCTGGTGGGCTCCCGAGGGCTGGGAAATGATCCGCGAACACGGCCTGGAGGCGCCCCTGTTCTGGCACCGGGACGCGGGTCAGTGGCTGCGGCGCCGCTTCGGTGTGACCGAGCCCGTGGCCGACGACGAGCCGGTGCTCCACGTCAGCTGGTACGAAGCGGACGCCTACGCCCGCTGGGCCGGCCGACGGCTGCCGACCGAGGCCGAGTGGGAGAAGGCGGCCCGTCACGACCCCGCCTCCGGGCGTTCACGCCGCTACCCCTGGGGCGACGAGGACCCGACGCCCGAACGGGCCAACCTGGGCCAGCGACACCTGCGCCCCGCGGCCGCCGGTGCGTATCCGGCGGGCAGGTCCCCCGTGGGCGCCGGGCAGTTGATCGGTGATGTCTGGGAGTGGACGTCGAGCGACTTCCTGCCCTACCCCGGGTTCGTGGCATTCCCGTACCGCGAGTACTCCGAGGTGTTCTTCGGCCCCGGGCACAAGGTGCTGCGCGGGGGTTCGTTCGCGGTGGACGCGGTGGCCTGCAGGGGTACCTTCCGCAACTGGGACCTGCCGGTGAGGCGTCAGATCTTCTCCGGCTTCCGCACCGCTCGGGATCACGCCTGATGTGCCGTCACATCGCCTACCTGGGGCCATCAGTGGCTCTGGGCGAGGTGCTCACCACGCCTGCGCACGGTCTCGTACGGCAGTCCTGGGAGCCGCGGCACCAGCGCAACGGCACTGTGAACGCCGACGGGTTCGGGGTCGGCTGGTACGCGGAGGGCGACCCCGTGCCCGGCCGCTACCGCCGCTCCGGGCCCGTCTGGGGGGACGAGACCTTCGCCGATCTGGCCCGCGTGGTGAGGAGCACCGCGCTGCTCGCCGCGGTCCGTGACGCGACGTTCGCCGGGGCGGACGGCGAGGCCGCCGCGGCGCCGTTCTCCTCGGGCCGGCTCCTCTTCAGCCACAACGGCGCGGTGCGGGGCTGGCCCGGCTCCCTGGCCCGGACGGCCGCGACGCTGCCCGCCGAGCGGCTGCTCTCGCTCGCCGCACGCAGCGATTCCGCGCTGGTCTGGGAACTGCTGCTCCAGCGGACCGAGCAGGGCGACGAGTTGGCTCAGGCGGTGGCCGACACCGTGCTCGAGGTCGCCGCCGCCGCGCCCGGTTCGCGGTTGAACCTGCTGCTGACCGACGGGACCACCATCGTGGGGACCACCTGGGGCGACTCCCTCTGGTACCTCCACGAGCCCGGCCTGCGCACGGTGGTGGCCTCGGAGCCGTACGACGGCGATCCGCTCTGGCGTGAGGTCCCCGACCGCAGCCTTCTGACCGCGACGCACACCGATGTCCTGCTGACCCCGCTCAAGGAGCACACCGCGTGAGTCCTTATCTGCTGACCCGCACCCTGCCCGCGGACGCGACCGACGCGGCGCTCCGCGCCGACGTGCTGAGCGGTCTGTCCGGAAGTCCGAAGACCCTGCCCCCCAAGTGGTTCTACGACGCGCGCGGCAGCGACCTCTTCGAGGAGATCACCCGCCTGGACGAGTACTACCCGACGCGGGCCGAGAGGGAGATCCTTGTCGCGCGGGCCGGGGAGATCGCCGCGGCGTCCGGGGCCAGAACGCTGATCGAGCTGGGGTCGGGGTCCTCGGAGAAGACGAGGCATCTGCTGGACGCCCTGCCGGACCTGGACACCTATGTGCCGGTCGACGTGAGCGAGAGCGCCCTGGCGGGAGCGGCCGAGGCACTGCTGGCCGAGCGTCCCGGGCTCTCCGTGCACGCGCTCGTCGCCGACTTCACCCGCGCCCTGGAACTGCCCGAGAGCCCGGGACCCCGCCTGGTGGTCTTCCTCGGGGGCACACTGGGCAACCTTCTCCCGCCGGAGCGTGCGGAGTTCCTCCGTTCGGTCCGGGCGCGCCTCTCCCCCGGCGACGGGCTGCTGCTCGGCACCGATCTGGTCAAGGACGAGGCGACGCTCGTCGCGGCGTACGACGACGCGGCGGGGGTGACCGCCGAGTTCAACAAGAACGTCCTGGCGGTCGTCAACCGCGAACTGGGGGCGGACTTCGTGCCGGACGACTTCGCCCATGTGGCCAGGTGGGACGCGGACAACGAGTGGATCGAGATGCGGCTGCGCGCCCGCCGGGCGCTGACGGTCAAGGTCCGGGAGCTGGACCTCGTGGTGCAGTTCGAGCAGGGGGAGGAACTGCGCACGGAGATCTCGGCGAAGTTCCGGGAGGAGAGGGTCCGCGGTGAGCTGGCCTCGGCGGGTCTGCGGCTGGATCAGTGGTGGACGGACACGGCCGGGAGGTTCGCGCTGTCCCTGTCGACGGCGGACTGAGCCGCCCGGGCCAGCTCCCGCCGGTTCGGATGACTCCCGGCCGGCACCGGCGGCAGGAGCCGGATCTCCGCGGTGAGCCCGGCGGCGGTGACGACGCGCCACAGTGAGGCCACGAGGGTGTCGTCCCCGACGAAGGCCGCCGCTCCCGCGGTGTCCGCCCGGTCCGTCCGGTATCCGATCCGGACCGGGCGGACCGGCGCGCCCGCGTCGATCGCCGCCTGGAACGCGGCGGGGCGGAACCGGCCGCCGCCGCGCCGCCCGCACCAGGTGCTGCCCTGCGGGAAGACCGCCACGCGTGAACCAGCCGCGAGAGCTCCGGTGAGCCCCGCCACCGCGTGCGGCAGGGCCAGGAGCCGGTGACGCTCGATGAAGAGCGTGCCGCCCAGAGCGGCTGCGGGACCGAGCAGGGGCCAGCGCCGTATCTCGCTCTTCGCGACCATACGGGCGGGAAGCACGGACGCGACGAGGGGAACGTCCAGCCAGGACACGTGGTTGGCGACCACGAGCTCCCCGGCCCGCGGGCGCGACCGCTCCCCCGGGTCCCCGGTGACCCGTACGCGGACGCCGAACGACCTGACGACGGCGTGCGCCCATCGGCGGATCACCCGGTCGCGCACCGAGGGCGCCAGGAGGAGCACCGGCGGGACGCACAGCACCCCGAGGACGGTGAGGGCGCATCCGGCCGCCAGGAGCGCCACGGCGGGCAGCGGGCCACGCACGGAGCCTTCGTGGCGGGCGCACTCGCGCGGGGTGCAGGGGGACGTCGGGAACCAGGCGTTCATCGCAGCGGGGCCAGTGAGAGGAAGTGGCGCAGGTAGCGCGGGTCGGTGCGGCGCATCGAGAGCAGGACGTAGAGGTCGGCCACGCCGAAGTCCGGGTCGTGGGCGGGGGCTCCGCACACCCAGGCGCCGAGGCGCAGATAGCCGCGCAGCAGCGGGGGGAGCCCGGCCCGGCCCGCGGCCGGGGTGCCGGTGTGGGCGGAGCCGTCCCAGAGGCGGTGGGGGGTGACCCAGTACTCCTCGGGTGCCAGGTGGCGTGCCCGTACGGTGTCCCAGCTCCTGGCGGCCAGTGCCCCGCCGTCCGCGAGGGGGACGGAACAGCACCCGGCCAGCCAGTTGTGGCCGGTCCGCTCCATGTAGCGGGCGAGTCCCGCCCAGATGAGGGCGATCACCGCACCGTCCCGGTGTGCGGGGTGGACGCAGGACCTGCCCACCTCGACGAGGTCGTCGCGGATGGGGGCGAGGCGGCCGAGGTCGAACTCGCCCTCCGCGTAGAGCCCGCCCGCGAGCCTGGCCCCGCCGGGCGGCAGCAGCCGGTAGGTGGCGACCACTTCCCCGGTGCCCGTCTCGCGCACCAGCAGGTGGTCGCAGAAGGGGTCGAAGGCGTCGCTGTCGAGTCCGGGTTCCGTGCTGTCGAGCCGGGCTCCGAGCTCGCCGGCGAAGACGAGGTGGCGCAGGCGCTGCGCGGCCCGCACGTCGTCCTGGCAGGTGGCCAGGGAGACTTCGTACGCGGGCGGGGTCCCGCCGGGGCGGGGCGCGGGTACGGCCGGGGAGGCGGGGTGCGGGGTGGTGAGCGGCAGCACGGTCATGGCGGTCTCCGGGGACGGTTCGGCGGGGCGGCTGCGGGCCGTCGCGAGGGTGCGACGGCCTCTTCCCCTACTTCTTCCGTGACCGGCTGGATTCGACATGACCACTGCGGAGCGAAGGGATGTGCGAAGGCTGAATCCCCGGCCCCGGGCGGGGATCTCCGTCCCCGCCCGGGGCCGCCGGCGGCTCAGCCGGTGATCAGCTTGGAGGTGATGCGGTCGGACGCCTTCCTGGCCTCCTCCGCCGGGTCGCCGCCCTCGAGCACCGCGGTCATGTAGGGCTTGATCGGGTTGTCCGCCTCGACGGCGGGCCAGTACGGCGAGTTGGGTGTGGCGCGGCCCTGGGTGGCTCCCTCGGCCATGGCGGCTGTTCCCTCCTGGCCCCCGACCACGTTCGCCAGGGCCGGCTTGTTGGGCACGTAGCTCATGGCCTTCGCGAGCTCGGTCTGCCACTCGGGTCCCGCCAGGGCCTTGACGACGTCCACGCCCTCACCCCGGTGGTCCGCGCGCTCCGGGACGATCAGGTCGGATCCTCCGGTGAAGACCGCTCCCGGCTTCTGGGCGGTCTTGCCGGGAATGGGGAAGTAGCCGAGCTTCCCCTTCAGATCGGGGTTGCGCTGCTCGATGAGTGCGGCGCTGCCGGGGACGGAGATGATCTGGGCGACATCCCCCTCGGCGAACACGTCCGTCTCCGGCGGCGACTGCTCGTCGGCGTCCTTCGGCCCGTCGCCGAACGCCTGCAGCGTCTTGTAGAACTCCATGCCCCGCAGCGCGGCGGGCGAGTCGAGCGCGCCCTGCCATTCGCCACCGCCCTCGTCGGCGAGTTCACCGCCCTCGTCCCAGATGAACCCGGCGAGTACGTACCAGTTCTGTCCGGCGAGGTAGATGCCCTGTTGTCCGGCGTCGTTGAGCTTCTCGCTGATCTCGACCCATTCCTCGCGGGTCCTGGGGGGTTCGGTGATCCCGGCCTGCGCGAAGAGGTCCTTGTTGTAGATCACGACGCGGTTCGCCGCGTACCAGGGGATTCCGTACTGCCCGCCGTTGACCTTGCCCGGCTCCGCGAGCCCGGGGAGCCAGTCCTCGCCGCCCAGGTCGCGCATCGACTCGAGGGTGAGGTCGCGCAGCTTGCCGGTCTCCGCGTACTGGGCGACCTGGGTGTTGCCGACCTCGATGACGTCCGGCGCGTCATCACCCTGCAGCGCCTTCAGGACCTTGGGGCCGATGCCGCTCCATTCCTGGAGGACGATCTCCAGCTCGACCGACGGGTGCTCGGCCTCGTAGGACTCCTTGAAGTGGTCCAGGAAGTCCTGGGAGGCGCTGCCCTTCATCAGCCACACGGTCACCGTGCTGCTGTCGGTGCCCATCCCGGGGAGGAGACCGCAGCCGCTCAGCGCCACGGAGGAAACGAGCGCGACGGCTCCGGCCAGTATGCGGATCTTCACGGGGTCACCTTCTGCGAAACGGCACGACGAAATGACAGACCCGGGTGGGGGGCTGCGGGCTGCGCTCGCACGGGCGTATGGCCGGGAGTTTGGTATGGACCAATCCGCAGGTCAAGGTCCGGCAGATCCCCCGTCAGGGGACCGGACGCCTCGCGCGGCGGCTCCGGGTGAGGCACGGTGGAGCGAGGGAAGGAGACAATTCATGTCGAATCACACCTACCGGGTGACCGAGATCGTAGGAACATCCGAAGAAGGCCTCGACGCGGCCATCCGGAACGGCGTCGCAAGAGCTTCCGAAACGTTGCACAATCTCGACTGGTTCGAGATGACCCAGGTGCGCGGGCACATCGAGAACGGCCGGATCGCGCACTACCAGGTGGGGCTCAAGGTCGGCTTCCGGCTCGACGAGAAGTCCTGAACGGCGCGGCCGGACGGCGGACGAGCCGCCCGTCGGCGTCGGAACCGGCGCGGCCGGTCACGTCCGGCGGCAGTGGAGTCCGGTCGTCGTTCCCGCCCCCACCCGGGAGGCGTCCAGGAGATGCAGGCCGCCCGCGCCACTGGTTCGCTGAAGGGGTCCGCTCCCCACAGAACACAGGAGTGATCATGAGCGTTGCAGGTGAGTCAGGCGGCCGTGCCGGGCAGCTCCGCGCCAAGGCGCAGGAACTGAGCGAGGCCGCCGAGCGTGCCACCGATCCCGAGCAGCGGCAGAGGCTCCAGGACAAGGCCCGGCGACTGAGGGAGCAGGGCGAGAAGGAGAGCTCCATGGACGACCGCGGCATGGACCCGATGGTGTAGCCCGTGGCTCACCCGCGCTGCCGGTGCTCCTCGCCCGTCCTGGGAGGATCACCGGCAGCTGCCTGTCCGCCCTGCGATCCACCGGAGCCGTACCGTGTCCACCCCCCATGATCCGTACGTCAGGGTGCGCGGCGCGCGCGAGCACAACCTGCGCGGCGCCGACGTCGACATCCCGCGCGACACGCTCACGGTCTTCACCGGCGTCTCCGGTTCGGGGAAGTCCTCACTGGCCTTCGGGACGATCTACGCGGAGGCCCAGCGGCGTTACTTCGAGTCGGTCGCCCCCTACGCCCGGCGGCTGATCCATCAGGTCGGCGCACCGGACGTCGGCGAGATCACCGGCCTCCCACCCGCGGTCTCGCTGGAACAACGGCGGTCCGCACCCGGTTCACGCTCGTCCGTGGGCACCGTGACCACGCTCTCCAACTCCCTGAGGATGCTCTTCTCCCGCGCCGGCGCCTACCCTCCGGGCGCCGAGCGGCTCGACTCCGACGCGTTCTCGCCGAACACGGCGGCCGGAGCCTGTCCCGAGTGCCACGGCCTGGGTCTGATCCATCGCACCACCGAGGAACTGCTCGTGCCCGACCCTTCGTTGTCGATCCGGGACGGCGCGATCGCGGCGTGGCCGGGGGCCTGGCAGGGAAAGAACCTGCGCGACGTCCTGGACGCCCTGGGGTACGACATCGAGCGGCCCTGGCGGAAGCTGCCTCCCCGGGAGCGGGAGTGGATCCTCTTCACCGACGAGCAGCCGGTGGTGACGGTCCATCCGGTACGCGACGCGGGGCGGATCCAACGCCCTTACCAGGGTACGTACATGAGCGCGCACCGCTATGTGATGCACACCTTCGCGGATTCCCGGAGCCGGGCACTCAGGGCCAGGGCCGAGCGGTTCCTGACCAGCGCGCCGTGCCCGTTGTGCGACGGCAGCCGGTTGCGGGCGGAGGCCTTGGCGGTCACCTTCGCGGGCCGTACGATCGCCGACCTCGTCTCCCTCCCCCTGACCGCCCTCACCGAGGTGCTGCTGGCGGCCGGCGGGGCGAGCGGCACCGCCCGGGTGCTCACGGCCGACCTCCTGGCCAGGATCGAGCCGGTGACCGAGCTGGGCCTGGGCTATCTCAGCCTCGACCGGACCGCGCCGACCCTGTCCTCCGGCGAGCTGCAGCGCCTGCGGCTCGCCACGCAGCTGCGGTCCGGTCTGTTCGGCGTCGTCTACGTCCTGGACGAGCCGTCGGCGGGGCTCCACCCGGCGGACACCGAATCCCTGCTCGGGGTGCTCGGCGGCCTCAAGGAGGCGGGCAACACGGTGTTCGTGGTGGAGCACCAGATGGATGTGGTGCGCCGGGCGGACTGGCTGGTGGACGTGGGTCCGCTGGCGGGCGAGCACGGGGGCCGGGTGCTGTACAGCGGCCCTCCCGCGGATCTCTCCGGGGTGGCCGCGTCGGCGACCCGACGTTTCCTCTTCGACGAGGATCCTCCGCCGGTGCGCCGGCCGCGTGCGGCATCGGGCTGGATCACGCTGCGGGGAGTGGATCTGCACAACGTGCGGGACGTCGACGCCGCCTTCCCTCTCGGCGTACTGACGGCCGTCACCGGGGTCTCGGGGTCGGGGAAGTCGACCCTGGTCGGCCAGGTCCTGGCGGGCGTGCTCGCCGACCGGCGGACGGCGGAGGCGGGCGAGACTCCCGCCGCACCGCGGGCGCGCGGCTGCGCGTCGGCCGGGGGTCTGGAGGCGGTGGACCGGCTGGTGCAGGTCGACCAGAAGCCGATCGGGCGTACGCCCCGCTCCAACCTGGCCACGTACACAGGGCTGTTCGACGTCGTGCGGAAGCTCTTCGCCCGGACGGAGACGGCACGTGCCCGCGGGTACCGGGCCGGCAGGTTCTCGTTCAACGTCGCCGGTGGCCGGTGCGAGACCTGTCAGGGCGAGGGGTTCGTCTCGGTCGAGCTCCTCTTCCTGCCGAGCACGTACGCGCCCTGCCCGGACTGCCGTGGTGCCCGGTACAACCCGCGGACCCTGGAGGTCACGCTCCGCGGGCTCACGATCGCGGAGGTCCTGGACCTGACGGTGGAGGCGGCGTCGGGGTTCTTCTCCGGCACCCCGGCAGCGGAGCGCAGCCTCGGCGCCCTGCTCGACGTCGGGCTGGGCTACCTGCGCCTGGGACAGCCGGCGACGGAGCTGTCGGGTGGTGAGGCGCAGCGGATCAAGCTGGCCACCGAGCTGCAGCGCGCCGGACGGGGACACACCCTGTATCTGCTGGACGAGCCGACGACGGGACTGCATCCGGCCGACGTGGAGGTGCTGATGCGGCAGTTGCACAAGCTGGTGGACGCCGGCGGCAGCGTGGTGGTCGTGGAGCACGACATGTCGGTGGTCGCCGGGGCCGACTGGGTGATCGACCTGGGCCCGGGAGGCGGCGACGAGGGCGGCCGGATCGTGGGCGCGGGCACGCCCGCCGAGCTCGCCCGCGCGGAGGGCGGCGTGACGGCCCCGTACCTGCGCGCCGCCCTCGGTGACCGCACGACGGCTGGCTGAGCCCACCGCCCCGGGTCTCCGGCCGGGACCACCACGACCGGTCCGTCGTGTCCGCCGTGGTTCCCGCCGGTCCCGGAAACCGGCGGGTCCACGGCGTACGGCGACCAGGCCGGGTCAGCGGCGCACCTTGCGGGTGGCCCGCAGCCACTCCTTGTTCATCGCGGTGATGGACGGCAGCGGGATGCCCTTGGGACACGCCGTGGCGCACTCACCGGTGAGGGTGCAGCCACCGAAGCCCTCGTCGTCCATGGTGGCGACCATGTCGAGGACCCGGGTCTCCCGCTCGGGGGCGCCCTGCGGCAGCACATTGAGGTGGTTGACCTTGGCGGAGGTGAACAGCATCGCCGAGCCGTTGGGACAGGCGGCGACGCACGCACCGCAGCCGATGCACTCGGCGTGCTCGAACGCCGAGTCGGCGTCCGGCTTGGGCACCGGAGTGGCGTGCGCGTCGGGGGCCGTCCCGGTGGGGGCCGAGATGTAGCCGCCGGACTGGATGATGCGGTCGAAGGAGGAGCGGTCGACGACGAGGTCCTTGACGACCGGGAAGGCCGAGGCCCGCCACGGTTCGATGTCGATGGTGTCGCCGTCGCTGAAGGACCGCATGTGCAGCTGGCAGGTGGTGGTGCGTTCGGGGCCGTGGGCGTCGCCGTTGATGACGAGGCTGCACGCGCCGCAGATGCCCTCGCGGCAGTCGTGGTCGAAGGCGACGGGCTCGTCCCCGGTGAGGATGAGCTCCTCGTTGAGGGTGTCGAGCATCTCCAGGAACGACATGTCCCGGGAGATCCCGTCGATCTCGTAGGTGGCCATGGCGCCGGGCGCCTCGGCGTTCTTCTGGCGCCAGACGCGCAGGGTGAGCTTCATGCGTAGCTCCGCTGAGTGGGGTGGACGTACTCGAAGACGAGGTCTTCCTTGTGCAGGACGGGGGCGTCGCCGGTCCCGCCGAACTCCCAGGCGGCGGCGTAGGAGAACTCCTCGTCCCGCCGGGCGGCCTCGCCGTCCGGGGTCTGCGACTCCTCGCGGAAGTGCCCGCCGCAGGATTCCGCGCGGTGCAGGGCGTCGAGGCACATGAGCTCGGCGAGCTCGAGATAGTCGATCACCCGGTTGGCCTTCTCCAGCGACTGGTTGAACTCCTCGCCCGTGCCAGGGACCTTGACGCGGCGCCAGAACTCCTCACGGATGCGCGGGATGCGGTCGAGAGCCTTGCGCAGGCCCTCCTCGGTGCGGGCCATCCCGCAGTGCTCCCACATGAGTTCACCGATCTCGCGGTGGAAGGAGTCCGGAGTGCGGTCCCCGTCGACGGAGAGGAGGAGGTTGAGCCGGTCCTCGGTCTCGGCGACGGCCTCGGCCACCGCCGGGTGGTCCGCGTCGACCGCCTCGCTGTGCGGGTTGCGGGCGAGGTAGTCGTTGATGGTCGACGGCAGGACGAAGTAACCGTCGGCGAGCCCCTGCATCAGCGCGGAGGCACCGAGCCGGTTGGCGCCGTGGTCGGAGAAGTTGGCCTCACCGATGGCGAAGAGGCCGGGGATCGTGGTCTGGAGGTCGTAGTCGACCCAGAGGCCGCCCATGGTGTAGTGCACCGCGGGGTAGATCCGCATGGGGGTCTCGTACGGGTTCTCCGCGGTGATCCGGGCGTACATGTCGAAGAGGTTGCCGTACTTCTCCTCCACCTTTCCGCGGCCCATGCGCTCGATGGCCTCGGCGAAGTCGAGGTAGACGCCCTGGCCGCCGGGGCCGACGCCCCGGCCCTCGTCGCAGACGTTCTTCGCGGCCCGGGAGGCGATGTCGCGGGGGACGAGGTTGCCGAAGGCCGGATAGATCCGCTCGAGGTAGTAGTCCCTCTCGTCCTCGGGGATCCGGTCGGCGGGACGGTCGTCGCCCTTGGCCTTCGGGACCCAGATCCGCCCGTCGTTGCGCAGCGACTCGCTCATCAGCGTCAGCTTCGACTGGTGGTCGCCGGTGCGCGGGATGCAGGTGGGGTGGATCTGGGTGAAGCAGGGGTTGGCGAACCAGGCACCGCGGCGGTGGGCCCGCCAGATCGCGGTGGCGTTGGAGTTCATGGCGTTGGTCGACAGGTAGAAGACGTTGCCGTAGCCGCCGCTGGCCAGGACGACCGCGTCGGCGAAGTAGGTGTCGATCCTTCCCGTGACGAGGTCGCGGGCCACGATGCCACGGGCCTTGCCGTCGACGACGATCAGGTCCAGCATCTCCGTGCGGGAGTGGAGCTCCACGTTGCCCGCCGCGATCTGGCGGGAGAGCGCCTGGTAGGCGCCGAGCAGGAGCTGCTGGCCCGTCTGGCCGCGGGCGTAGAAGGTGCGGGAGACCTGGACACCGCCGAAGGAGCGGTTGTCCAGCAGTCCTCCGTACTCGCGGGCGAAGGGCACGCCCTGGGCGACGCACTGGTCGATGATCTCGACGGAGATCTGGGCCAGTCGGTGGACGTTGGACTCGCGGGCCCGGAAGTCGCCGCCCTTCACCGTGTCGTAGAAGAGCCGGTGGACCGAGTCCCCGTCGTTGCGGTAGTTCTTCGCCGCGTTGATGCCGCCCTGTGCGGCGACGGAGTGGGCGCGCCTCGGGGAGTCCTGGAAGCAGAACTGGACCACGTGGTAGCCCTGTTCGGCCAGGGTGGCGCCGGCCGAGCCGCCGGCGAGACCGGTGCCGACGACGATGACGGTGTGCTTGCGGCGGTTGGCCGGGTTGACGAGCTTCGCCTGGAAGCGGCGGGTGTCCCAGCGGTCGGCGACCGGGCCTTCGGGGGCCTTGGTGTCGGCCAGCGGGGCACCGGTGCGGTAGTTCGTGTAGTCGGTCATGTCAGCTCACCACTCCGGTCATCACGGCGACGGGTACGGAGACGAAGCCCGCCGTCAGTACCACTGCGAGGACGCCGGCGAGCGTCTTCAGGACGCGCTCCCGGGTCGCGCTGCCCGCTCCGAGGGTCTGCGCCGCACTCCAGAACCCGTGCCGGACGTGCAGTCCCAGGGCGAGCACGGCGGCGATGTAGATCACGTTGCCGTACCAGGTCGAGAAGGTGTCGAGCACGTTCTGGTACGGATGCCCGGACTGGAATCCGCCCGGATGCACGGTGCCGGTGGTGAGGTCCAGGATGTGCCAGACGATGAACAGCCCGAGGATGACGCCGCCGTAGCGCATGGTCCGTGTGGCGTAGCTGGAGCGGGCCTTCTTGTGGACGTATGCCGTCGGGCGGGCCCTGAGGTCGCGGCGGCTCAGCTGGTACGCGCACACGGCGTGCAGGACGACGGCCGCGACGAGCACCAGACGGATGATCCACAGCGCCCACTCGTAGTGCAGGAAGGGCTCGCCGATGGTCCGGAGCCAGTGCGCGTAGTGGTTGAACTCGTCCGGTCCGAAGAAGATCTTCAGGTTGCCCAGCATGTGGACCACCAGATACCCGAGCATGATCAGGCCGCTGACGGCCATGATCACCTTTTTGCCGACGGACGAGCCCCAGAGCGTACGCGTCATGGACGGCCGTCGGTCCGTCCGCGTTGCCAATGCCATGGACACGACGCTAGAGCCGAGGGCGACCATCAGTCCAAGACATGGAACTGTTCATCTCCATAGGAGATGCCTATCATCGCCGCTAGGATCGGCTTCATGCACTTCCAGCAGCTCGCCTATTTCGTCGCCGTGGCGGAGGCCAGGCACTTCACCCGGGCCGCCGAGGAGGTGCACGTCTCGCAGCCGTCCCTCTCCCAGCAGATCAAGGCCCTGGAGCACGAGCTGGGCGCCGAGCTGTTCAGCCGGGCGCGCGGGAACATCACCCTGACCGACGCGGGCGAGGCGCTGCTGCCGCTCGCCCGCAGGATCCTCGCGGACGCCGACACCGCCCGGCACGAGGTGCAGGAACTGGTGCAGCTGCGCAGGGGCCGGATCAGGCTCGGAGCGACTCCGAGTGTCTGCACGGGCCTGCTGCCGGACGTGCTGAAGGCCTTCCACGGGGCGCATCCCGGGATCCGGCTGCTGATCGAGGAGGGCGGTTCGCACGACTTGGTGCGGCAGCTGGCCCGGGGCGCCCTCGACCTGGCGCTGCTCGTCCTGCCGCTGCCCGCCGGCTCACCGGCCCTGACCACCGTGGAGCTGCTGCACGAGGACCTCGTCGTCGTGTCCGCGGCCTCCCGTCCCGCGCCCGGGCGGAGGGGGAGCGTGCGGGTGGCGGATCTCGAGACCGAGCCGCTGGTGATGTTCCGGCACGGATACGACCTCCGCGAGCTCACCGTCGCGGCCTGCCGCGCGGAGGGCTTCGAACCGTCGTTCACCGTGGAGGGCGGTGAGATGGACGCCGTCCTGGGCTTCGTACGCGCCGGTCTGGGGATCGCCGTGGTGCCCCGGATGGTCGCCGTACGGGCGGGCCAGGACCTGCGGACGTCCCGGCTCGCCGCCCCGGGACTCAAGCGGACCATCGCACTCGCGCACCGCAGCGATGTGGAACCCCCGCGTGCAGCCCGCGAGTTGCAGCGGATGCTCCTGGGAGCGGGGCCGCTCGCGGCGTCCCCGGCCGCCGGCGGGCAAGGCCCCTCCGGCGGCTGAGGACGTCCCGTCAGACGGCGTCGGCCAGCAGCAGGGAGTGGATCATGTCCGGGGCGCCCGGCCGTGCGTAGTACCAGCCCTGGGCCGTGTCACAGCCCAGGGCACGCAGCTGCTCGGCCTGGGCCCCGGTCTCCACACCTTCCACCGTGACCGCGAGATCGAGGCTGTGGGCGAGCGAGACGATGCCCTCGACGATCTTCAGATCGACCGGATCGGCCGGGTGGTGCTGCATGCCCTGGGTGAAGGAACGGTCCAGCTTGAGCACGCTCACCGGCAGCCGCCGCAGATTGGCCAGGTTCGAGTAGCCGGTCCCGAAGTCGTCCAGGGCGATGTCGACGCCCATCTCCGCCAGCTGCCTGAGCGGCTTGAGCAGATCGTCGTCGGCGCCGATGAGCGCGGACTCCGTCACCTCGAGGCAGAGCGCTCCGGGTTCGAGACCCGAGCGCTCCAGTACGTCGACCGTCTCGGCGACCAGGCTCGGGTGATGCAGCTGGGTGGGCGACAGGTTGACGTTGATCCGCAGCGGGCCGCCGTCGGTGTGCCGCTCCTGCCAGAAGTTCGCCTGACGGACGGACTCCTCCAGCACCCACCGGCCGAGGGGCACGATGAGTCCGGTGTGCTCGGCGAGCGGGATGAACCGGTCCGGGCCCAGGACTCCGTGCTGCGGATGGCACCAGCGCACCAGTGCCTCGGCCCCGTGGACGCTCCCGTCACCGAGGTGCACGAGGGGCTGGTACTCGATGAAGAACTCCCCCCGGTCCAGCGCGGCGGGCAGAGCCGTGGTCAGCCCATGGCGGGTGATGGCACGTGCGTCGGCCTCGGCGTCGGCGAGGGCGAAGCGGTTCCCGCCGGCGGCCTTGGCCCGGTACATCGTGATGTCGGCGCTGCGCAGCACCTCGGCCGCCGTGCGTTCGCCCGACGGCCCCTCCACGACACCGATGGATCCGCGCACCGTCAGCTCCCGCCCGTCGAGACGGACGGGCGTGGCCAGGGCGGAGAGGATGCGGCCTGCCAGCTCGTGCACCTCGTCCTGGGTGTGCGGCCCGGTCGTGAGGGCGACGAACTCGTCGCCGCCGAGCCGCGCGACCATCTCGCCCGGCGCCGTCGCACAGCCCTGCAGCCGGTCGGAGACCTCGACGAGGAGCCGGTCCCCCGCAGCGTGGCCCAGACTGTCGTTGATGGCCTTGAATCCGTCGAGGTCGAGGTAGCAGAGCCCGAAGCGCATGCCCTCCCTGGGGGCCAGGGCCTTCTCCAGCCGCTCGAAGAACAGCGTCCGGTTGGGCAGGCCCGTCAGCGCGTCGTGGGTGGCCTCGTAACGCAGCCGGAGGTTGAGCAGCCGGCGCTCGGTGGTGTCCTCCATGAGGGCCAGCTGGTACTCGGGCCGCCCCTCGGCGTCGCGCAGCAGCGACACGGTGAGATTGGTCCACAGGACCGTGCCGTCGTTGCGGTAGTACGGCTTCTCCACGCTGTAGTGCTCGCGTTCCCCGCGGACGAGTTCGTCGTAGTACTTCCACACGTACGGCGAGTCCTCGGGGTGCACCCACTCGTTCACCTTGTGGCTGCGGACGTGGTTCTCCAGACCACCGAACATCCGGGTGAGGGTGTCGTTGATCTCCAGGATGTTGCCGTCGAGGTCGGCGATCCCGATCCCGATCGCGGCGTCCTTGAACACGGCCCGGAAGCGCGCCTCGGTGGCGTGCAGCGCCTGCTCCGCGTGCGTACGGGCGGTGAGCGCCGAGCGGGCGATCGCCTCCTGTTCCATGAGGGTGCGTTCGCGCAGCGCCTGGCTGAACCCTCCGGCGAGGGCGTGCTGGATCCGCGCGCACCTCGCCCGGCTGTCCTCGGTCGACAGCTCCACGGGGCCGTTCCCCCCGCAGTACAGGACGAGGTAGGAGTCGACGACGCCGAGCGTGGAGCTCAGGGCGTCCGGGTCCGTGCAGTGGGCGTCGACCAGTGCGGCTCCGACCCGTTGCGCGGGGCCGGCGTCGAAAACCCGCTCATGAAGCATCGTGCTGAGCTCCCGGGCGAGCGGCAGCAGGTGTTCCTCGAACTCCGGGCGGGTCATGGAGGTGGCTGTCGACGGAAAGATCGCCCGGCTCCAGATGGTGGCGAATCTCCGGAGCCGGCCCTCCGGGCCGTCGGGTTCCGCGTCCGGCGAGCCGGACGGCTGGACGGGAATGCTCACGCCTTGCGTCCAACCCCGGCAAAGCCCGAGTAGGCGAACGGGTCCTCCTGCGCGAGCGCCTCGGGTGACTCAGGGCGCCACTGGGGCATGGCGACGAGGCCGGGCTCGACGAGCTCGAATCCCTCGAAGAACCGGCCGATCTCGGCGCGTGAACGCATGATCAGGGGGTTGCGGATGTCCCGGTAGACACCGACCGCACCGCCCGCGTCCTCCTGGCTGAGCGGGATCCCCTCGTACGCGGCGTGGGTGAGGATCAGCAGGCTGCCCGGAGCGAGCGCGTCACGGAGTTCGGCGACCGCGGCGTACGGCTCGTCGGCGTCCTCCACGAAGTGCAGGACCGCCACCAGCAGCAGCGCGACCGGCTCGTCCAGATCGAGGAGACCGTTGACCTCTGGGTGCTCCAGGATCTCCCGGGGCTTGCGCAGGTCCGCGGCCGCGATCACCGTCCGGTCGTTGCCCTCGAGCACCGCCTGGCTGTGTGCGACCGCGACCGAGTCGTGGTCGACGTAGGCGATGCGGGCCTCCGGATCGGCGGCCTGGGCGACCTCGTGGACATTGCCGAAGGTCGGTATCCCGGAGCCTATGTCCAGGAACTGCTTCACACCCGAATCCGTGGCGTACCGGACGGCCCGCCGCATGAAGGCGCGATTCGCCTGCATGGCCTTGGGCAGGCCAGGCATGAACTCCATGGCCTTGCGCGCCGCTTCCCTGTCCACCTCGAAATTGTGCGAACCGCCCAGATAGAAGTCGTACATGCGAGACACGCTCGGCACCGAGATGTCAATCCCCTGCGGTGCCCAGGCGGGACGCTCCATCGATGTCTCCAACAAGTCGCCACGGCGGTCCGGCCATGTTCATGGTCAGTGTGGACCAGAGGCTACTGATCGGCCGCCAAGAGAGCGAGTGGAAACGGAAATTAGAGATCCGTTATTGGTCACACAGCGGAGGCGCGACCGCCCGGCCCGTCGCTGAACGTATGTATGCGGCGACGGAACGGAATCATGTGGCCCGGGATCCCCGCCCGTTGGCCCCGCTCTGCCTTCTCCCCCGAAAGGCCGGAACCGAGCGCCGACGAACTTCCGGCGGATACCGCCCGGAGGGCCGAAAGCACGAATCCCCTCACCATGACTCCGACGCCCTTCCGCCGCACCGGGGCGACCACCACCTCTTCTCCGGACACTCCCCCGTGCGGGCCGACTTCACCGGTCGCACCGAGGACCTCCCGAAACGGTGAGCCGGCACGCGGGCGGCCGTCAGAACTCCGCGCGGTCACCGCCGCGACTCGAACTCGGAGGCCAGGCGGTGTCCTTGTCGAACTGGTGGAGGGTGAGGAGCGGAGCCTCTCACGGCTGTGCAAACACGAATGGCCGAAGATCCCCACCATCAGGCGAATCGGCTCGTCCGCCCGCGTGTGCGTGGACTGCGGGGAACATGCTCCCCGGCGTGTACGGATCACGCGTATGGCGGCTGACGGCCGCCACCCTCCTGCTGCTGCTCGCGGCCCCGCTGCCCGCGGCCGGCGACGACTGCGCTGTCGCGTCCATCGGGCGGGGGGACGGCGGGTCGTCCATCGCGGTGGCGGGCGAAGGACGGTGCGGGGCTGTCGTCGCCGAGCCCGAACCAGAACCCGCGCCTCCCCCACCTCCCCCACCTCCCCCACCGCCGCCTCCACCACCACCGCCTCCACCTCCCCCACCACCGCCGCCTCCCCCACCTCCACCGCCGGCGCCTGCGCCTGCGCCGCCGGAACCGGAACCCGCACCACCCCCGCCCAGCGTCCGTCCCACGCCACCGGCTCCGGAGCCGGTCGCCCTGCCCGCCTACCGGAAACCTCCCCGCAAGACCCCCCGGAACGGGCCGTCGGTCGTCACCCTGACCCTTCTGATCACCGCGCCCGCCGTGTTCGCCGTGGCCGTGCTGCGCCCGCGTTCCTCCCGCTGACCGAAGAAGGGAACCCATGTCGGAATGGCTTGTTCTCACCATTGCGATGGCGTCCGCCTGCGCCGTCGTCCTGACCACCGCGGTCATCAGCAACCGCCGCATCCCCGAGGACGACGACCCGTCCGAGACCCCCGACGTCATCGAGTACATGACGATGATGATCGGCGTGGTCTACGCGATCGTGCTGGGCCTGGCGATCGCGGGCGTCTGGGAGGGCCGTAGCGCCGCCCAGGAGTCGGTACGCCTGGAGGCCCAGGCGCTGCACGAGGTCAGCGCGCGGGCCTCGGTGTATCCGGCCGAGGTCCGTGACCGCATCCGGACCGATGTGGAGGCCTACGTCGCCCATGTCGTGGACGACGAATGGAGGTACATGACAGATCACGGCGCGCTCACCGAGAAGGGCACCGAGCTGCTGGACAAGGTGCGCTCCGACGTCACGGACTACGTGCCCCGGACGGATCACGAGGGGCAGGCCTACCAGCCCCTGGTGGACCAGGTCGCGGCCGTGGACGACGCCCGCGGGTCCCGGGGGCAGAACGCGGGCGCCACGATGCCCGGCGTCGTCTGGTTCGGCCTGATCACCGGCGCCCTGGTCACCGTCGGGATGATCTTCACGCTGCAGATCCGCAGAACCTTCCGCGAACTGCTCCTGGCGGGCCTCTTCAGCGTGCTGATCGCCTTCCTCCTGTTCTTGATCTGGGACTTCGACGCCCCCTTCGGCCGGGGCATCTCGGCCACCACGGCACCCTTCCTGGACCTGTTCCCCCAAGCGACGGGAGGTTAGGAGGCCGCTTCGGCGGTGGCCGCCCGCCCGGCCGCACCCCCTGGCCGGCCCTCCGGGCGGCCCGCCGCCGGTCCGCCGGCCGGGGGACAAGGCTGCCCCATTCGCCTGACCCCGATCGCGGGCGAAATCTGCCACTTCTACCGTTTCGGGCATCGAGGTGCATCTCCCCTGCCTCGCGGATACCGGTTCCGCGGCTGCGCCTCGGGACCCGGAGGATTCAACATGCGCGCGATACGTGTCGCACCCGTCGCCCTGCTGGGCGCCGCCGCCGTCATCCTGACGGCACCGGCCGCTTCGGCCGACTCCCTCAACGGCGGTACGTCCACCTCGTTCACCCCGACGATCACTCCGTCGACGGTGGCGCCGGGCGGCCAGGTCACCCTGGGCGCCATGGGGTGCACCACCGATGCGACCGCGTTCTCGGGCGTGTTCGACACGACGACCATCCCCAGCGGGCGGTCGGCGACCGCCACGGTCGACAGGGACGCGCGACGAGGCGCGGTGTACGAGGTGACCTTCCGCTGCGGCACCACCACCCGGTCGGCGAACCTGACCATCACGAGCGGTGCCACCAGTTCGCCCACGACCGCCCCGACGACGAGTTCCACCGCCTCGCCCAGCGGCGTGCTGGGTGGCCTCGGCGGCAGCGTCGACACCCTGGACCCGGCGGAGATCGCGGCCGGATCCGCGATGGTGGCTCTCGCCTCGGCCGGTGCCTTCTATTTCCTTCGCAAGCGGCGTCCAAGCCGTCAGCACTGAGCCTCGCGTCCCTTACGCACGCACGGCAGTCGCCCCGGGTCCTGAATCCAGGACTCGGGGCGACGGGCGTATCGGGCCGGGCAGGAGGGCGGACGCGTCAGATCGCCGCATTGTTCATCCGGCGACGGACCACGAAGACGGCGCCGCCGACGGCCGCCGCCGCGACGAGACCGCCACCGACCTGCATCTCGACGGAGCTGGGGCCCATGGAGCCGCCGAGGCCACCCTGGGCACCACGGGACGGGAGCACGGTGAAGCGGGCGGTCGCGACCGGGTCGCCACCGTTTCCACCCTGGCCGCCGTTGCCGCCGTTGCCGCCGTTGCCACCCTGGCCGCCGTTGCCGCCCTGGCCGCCCTGGCCGCCCTGGCCGCCCTGACCACGGTCGCCGCCGTCGCCGCCCTGACCCCGGTCACCACCGTTGCCGCCCTGACCCCGGTCCCCGCCGAAGTTGTTGTCGCTGTCGTTGCACCGCACGGACAGGCTGTACCGCCCGGGCGTCGCGTTGTCCCGGATACGAGCGGTGGCGTAACCCACCCGGCCCGGCGACAGGTTCACGGTCGGGAAGGCGTTCGACCAGACCCGCCCGCCGGACCGGCCGCAGCCCTCCGCGCTGATCTGCATGGTGGCGCCCTGGAAGACCGAGGACGGGTCGACGGTGACGTTGGTGGGGAAGTTGCTCGGGTTGCTGCCGGGGCCGCCTCCTGCGGCGGCCAGCGGTGCGGCGAGCCCGACTGCCGCGAATGCGGTCGCGGTCACCGCGAGAGCGCGTGAAGCACGCATCTTCGAACCTCCAGCGGGAAGCGCCCCGGAGTCTGCTCTCCGGGATCGTCGACGAGAACGCGTCCCATGACGAACCATCACCATTGGTTCCCGATGCCGCACTCCGGAACTGCTCCACGCGGCACCACGACACGCCGCGCACGCATCACACGACCTGACGGACACGCAGGTCACGGACCGTCAGAACTTTTATCCGCTCATTACTCCGTGGGGCGACGGACGTCGACCGCGCCGATTCCGCGCCACCCGTTCGCTCCTCCCTGATCGCCGCCGCACCGGCCCGCGCCTAGCGTGACGATGTCGCGACGAAGGGAGAACCATGGGCCGGGACCAGTGGGGCGCCGAGCGGAGCAGACGTACACCGTGGGGCGCCATCGCCCTGGTGATGCTCACCGGGCTCGCGCTCATGCGCAACGGTGTGGAGACTTCCCCGGGGCCTCCGCAGCCCGCCGCCGCGGCTTCCGTGGCCGGCCCGCGCGACTCGGCCGTGTCCGCTCCGGTCGACGGCGAGCCGGTGCAGCCGCTCGCCTACGCACCGGTCTCGCGCATCCAGATCCCGTCGATCGAGGTCGACGCCCCCGTCGTGGACGTGAACCTGGACCCGGCCGGATGGATCGAGGCTCCGCCGGCCCAGGACTCCAACCTCGCCGGCTGGTACCAGAACGGCATCGCCCCGGGCCAGCGAGGGACCTCGGTGATGGTCGGCCACGTCGACAACCTGGCCGGCCCGGCGGTCTTCTACGGCCTGGGCTCGCTCAGCAAGGGGCAGCAGATCGAGGTCTCGCGCTATGACGACCGGGTCGCGGTGTTCGAGATCTACGGTGTCGAGGTCTTCGCCAAGAACGACTTCCCCGGTGCCCGGGTGTACGGCGACACCGGATACGCCGAGCTCAGGGTCATCACCTGCGGAGGGGGCTACACCAAGGCCGAGGGCTACGACGGCAACGTGGTGGTCTTCGCCCGGCTGGTCGAGACCCGGTAGCCGGACGGGAGACACGCTCAGCTGCGGTACGGGACCGTCGGTCTGAATCCCCTTTCGAGTAGCACCGGCAGGTAGCGCCGCAGGGCTGCCACGCTCTGGGACCGGTCGCCGCCCGCGTCGTGGGACAGCACCACCACCCCGGGCGCGGCCCCCTTCTCGACCCGGCGGACGATGGCGGCGGTCCCGGGCTCCGTCCAGTCCAGCGTGTCGACGGTCCAGGCCATGGGTTCCATCCCCAGCGCGGCTCCGATCTCGAAGGAGTTGCGGTTCCACGCGCCGTAGGGCGCCCGGTACCACAGCGGTGGGGCTCCGAGCGTCTTCTCGATCACCTCGCTGGTGCTGCCCAGTTCGTCACGGATAGCGGCCCGGGAGAGCTTCGGGATCAGCGGGTGCGACCAGGAGTGATTGCCGACCACATGGCCGTCGTCCGCCATCTCCTTGAGGAGACCGGGGTTGTCGGCCGCCATCTCGCCGCAGACGAAGAACATCGCCCGCACGTCATGGGCGCGCAGCGTGTCAAGGATCAGGGGTGTGTACCGGGGGTCGGGGCCGTCGTCGAACGTCAGCACCATGGCATCGCGCCCCAGTTCGGGAAGCTCCTCGAACGGCCGGGTGCGGACGGGCGGTGGGGCGGGACGGAATCGGGGTGGAGTGTCCGCGGTCATGGGGCGGAGCCGGTAGGAGCCCGGGCCGGCCTGAACTCTCGCCGGAGCGCCGGCTGCCGGGACCGGGGGCTCGCCCCCCGGGCGGGCCGGCGTCCCGGCCGGATCCGCCGCGACCAGGTGGACGGCGCCGGCGGCTCCCAGGGCGAGGCCGAGTCGCAGCAGCGCACGGCGTTCGACCGAGATCTGATCATGTTTCATGACCAACTGCTCGCACGGAGTCGCCTCCCCCACGGCCGCCGACACCGGGGATGCGCCGTTTTGCACCCGATGGATGGAGTGTCCGGCGGAGATCCGTCGCTCGCCGGAGGCGCCCAGGGCCCTTGACCTGGGAGGAGATACCCTCGGGCCGTGACAGAGCAGCGGCACCATCGATTCGAGCGCGGCACCGACGGACCCAAGGTGATCGTCGCGGGCATCGACGGATCCGAGTCCTCGATGCGTGCCGCGGCCTATGCGGCCGGTCTGGCCCGGCGGCAGAACGCCTTGCTCGCCCTCGTCTACGTACAGCCGGTGATGGCCGCCGGTGCCGCCCTTGGAGCCCCGGTCACCGAGACGACCGGAGAGGTCGCCGAGGGGCTGGTGAACGAGATCAGGACGGCGACCGAGCGGCTCAAGGACATATGGAACGTGAGGTGGGAGTTCCACACGTTCCACGGCGATCCGTACAACGGGCTCGTCACGGCCGCCGACGAACTGAAGGCGGACGCGGTGGTGGTGGGCGCGTCGGAGTCCGCTGGACACCGCTTCGTCGGATCGGTGGCCGTCCGGCTCGTGAAGGCGGGGCGCTGGCCGGTCACCGTGGTCCCGTGACGACCGGCGGATTCAGGTCCCGCCCGCGGCGGGCGGATCTCAGCGTCCGGCCGTGAGGCCGTCCTGGCCCGCTCCCCGGCTCAGTACGGCACGGTGGATCCGGTCGCGGATCTCTCGCGTCCGCCCGGCCGCCGCCTCGCCACCGGCGGCGGTGTTCGCGTCCGGGCGTACGACGCGCCCCGCCTGCGCGTCGAACCACAGCGGGATGAACTCGGCCTTGCCGACGGCCCATCGCTCCCCCGGGCGTGCCGGTGCCTCGAAGGTGAACCGGCCCATCGTGCTCGCCCGGGCCCGCTCGTCCTGACCGGCGGCTCCGGCGACCTGGTCACCCAGGCCGTACACGACCCAGGTCCCGTTGACCTTCTCGTACGCCTGCGGGACGTGGGTGTGCGTGCCGAGGATCAGGTCGATGTCGGGGCGTTCGCCGGTTCGTGACGCGGTGAGTTCGCGGCCGAGGCCGGTCTGGGCGGCGTCGGGGGCGTCCTGCCATTCGCTGCCCCAGTGCAGGGAGACGACGACCACGTCGGCGCCCGCCTTCCGGGCCGCCCTGGCGTCCGCCACGATCCGGTCCCGGTCGATCACGTCGGCGGCCCAGCGCTGCCCTGCGGGCATCGGGCCTCCGGTGCCGTAGGTGTAGGCGAGGTGGGCGACCTTCGCCGCATTCGCCCCCTTGCCGGCCTTGAGCAGGCCGGGGCGGGACGCCTCCCCGGCGGACCGCGCGGATCCCGAGTGGGCGACGCCCGCGCGGTCCAGGGCGTCCAGGGTGCGCCGTACACCCTGGGCGCCGTCGTCGAGGGTGTGGTCGGAGGCGGTGGAGCAGGAGTCGTAGCCGGTGTCACGCAGGGCGGCCGCCAGCTCGGGCGGCGTGCGGTAGGACGGCGGTCCCGTGTACGGGCCGCCCTGTTGTCCGATCACCGTGTCCAGGTGGCAGATCGCCAGGTCGGCCTCGGAGACGGCAGGGGCGGCGCCCTCGAGCATCGGCCGGAAGTCGTAGCCGGCGCCCCCGCCGTCGAGGGCAGCCCTGTCGATCGCCGAGGTGTCGGGGAGGATGCCGCCCGACGCGAGCAGCGTGAAGGTCCGCGCGCCGCCCTCCGCCCCGGCGCCCGCCCCGTGCGCACCGCGCTCGGCGGGGAGGTGCCGGCCGGCGAATCCGGGGGTCGAGGTCTGCTGGCCCGCGCAGGCCGTCGCGGCGGTGGCCAGCAGGCCCGCGACCATGATCGCCGTGCCCTGTCGGATGCGCTTCGCCATCTGTACGACTCCCGGTTCGGATGATTTCGGCCATCCGACTACACCTATATTCGTATCGGCTAGTCAAGGACAAAGGACTCCAAGTACCTGAATCGGCCGCAATGCCTCCCGGCGACCGTTCGCCGCACCACTCGTCGCTCCGAGCGACCGCTCGGCGCACATCTCTGCGCACCGCCTGTTCCCCCGTGCTCCGATGCGTTCGTATACGCCAGGCGGGAGCGAGGCGTCAGGGGCCTCTCAGGGAAAGGATGTGCACGATGACGACGGCGACGACCGACGAGCGGGTCCTCGCGGAACTGCAGCGCGACCACGGGCCGGCACTCCTCCACTTCCTGCTGGGCCTGACCTTCGGCGACCGGCAGAGGGCGGAGGACCTCGCGCAGGAGACCCTGGTCCGGGCCTGGCAGCACCCCGAGGCGTTCGACGCGGCGTACGACTCGATGCGCCCGTGGCTCTTCACCGTCGCACGGCGGCTGGCCATCGACGCCCGCCGGTCCCGCCAGGCCCGGCCGACGGAGGTCGGGGACGCGGTGCTCGAGAGCACGCCCGCCCCGGGCGACACCGCTGACGCGGCGGTGCACGCGCTCGACGTGCGTGCCGCCGTACGCACGCTCAGCCCGGAGCACCGGGCTGTGCTGGTGCAGATCTACTTCCGCGGGCTCAGCGTGGGTGAGACCGCGCGGGTGCTGGGCATACCGGCCGGCACCGTCAAGTCCCGTTCCTACTACGCTCTGCGGGTGCTGAACCGCACCCTGACGGGCTACTCGAGCAGGTCGTCCACCTGGAGCAGCCCGAGCAGGGACGCCGCCTCCGCGACCTCGACATAGGCCTCGGCGCACACGGGACAGCGCTGGATGTGCCGGGCCACGGGACCGCTCTCCTCCTCGTCGAGGGCATCGAGGACATAGGCGCCCAGCAGGGGGCGTACGTGCGGGTCGTCGCCCTGGTCGGCCGCCATCTCACCTCGAATCTCCTGACGGATCCTGCTCTTCTGCCCACGCGGGGCGGGTCTCCCCGGTTCAATGCTGCGTGAGGGCCCGAACCGAGTCGACGAAAGAGGCGAGACGGGATGCGTCCCGAACATCACGAGGGAACCGGCGGGGACGAGCTGCTGGTCCCGATGGCGTGGATGTACTCCGAGTTCATCGCCGACGAGATGCTGGCCACCGGCGACCTGATGGAGCCGGCGACCCTGGAGTACAGGGCGGGTCGCGACGCCCTCGCCCTCACGATCTTCCTCTCCGACGGCGCGGTGGCCGACGACCTTCCGGCTGCCCGGGTGGACGAACTCCGGCTGCTCACCGCCTACGGCGCCGCCTGGAGGCGGTGGGTCTGCGCGCGACTGGAGGCTCTGGAGCGCCCCACGGCGGCCCCCGGGGCCGTCGATCCCGACCTGGTCCTCGCCCGGGCGGCCTGGCGGTGGCTTGAGGAGACCGAGATGCTCGCCGCGGACCTGGACGCGGTCGGCCCGCAGGGGTGGCCACCGCCCGACGAGGAGGACACCGGTGAGGGCGAGGCGCAGGTGTGGACGCCGGCGTGGCAGCTCGGGCTGCCGCTCGGCCACCTGGCCGTCCACCTGTACTAGGCCGCGCACGCGCCCCGGCCCCGGCCGCGTCCGCGCCCTGCGGCACGGTGGGTCACGAACCGTGCACGCCGGCACGGTACTTGGGGAGCCGGACGGTGATTCTCATACCCGCTCCGACACCGGTCTCGATGACCAGACCGTAGTCGTCGCCGTACACCTGGCGAAGGCGTTCGTCGACGTTCAGCAGCCCGATGCCCACGGAGGCGCCCCCCTCCCCCCGCAGGATCCTCCGGAGGCGTTCCGGCTCCATGCCGGAACCGTCGTCCTCTATGACGACTTCCGCCTCGGCGCCCGCGTCGAGGGCACTGATGGTGATGCGCAGGGGTGCGTCGCCCGCGCGGGCGACGGGGACGGCCGCGCCCTCCAGGCCGTGCTTCACCGCGTTCTCGACCAGCGGCTGCAGACAGAGGAAGGGCAGCGAGACCGGGAGCACCTCGGGAGCGACCTGCAGGGTGACCGAGAGCCGTTCGCCGAAGCGGGCCCGCGCCAGCGCCAGGTACTGGTCGATGGAGTGGAGTTCGTCCGCGAGGGTGGTGAACTCCCCGTGCCTGCGGAACGAGTAGCGGGTGAAGTCGGCGAATTCGAGGAGGAGTTCACGCGCGCGCTCCGGGTCCGTCCTGACGAACGAGGCGATCGCGGCGAGTGAGTTGAAGATGAAGTGGGGGGAGATCTGGGCTCTCAGCGCCTTGATCTCGGCCTCGATCAGCTGGGTGCGGGAGCGGTCGAGTTCGGCGAGTTCGAGCTGCACGCAGACCCAGCGGGCCACCTCCCCCGCCGCCCTCGCCAGCACCGCCGACTCCCGGGGGGCGTAGGCGACGAGTGTTCCCAGGACCCGGTGATCGACCGTCAGCGGCACGGCGACCGCCCAGCGCAACGGGCAGTCGAGGTCGTCGCAGCCGCTGTCGAAGGCCGCGTCCCTCCCACCGGAGAGCACGCCCGCGACGTGGTGCATCACGTCCCTGCCGTGGTGCTCCCCCTCGCCGTCCCACACCAGGACCCGGTCCCGGTCGGTGAGGCACAGCGCGTCGGTGCCCAGCAGGGAGCGCAGCCCGCGCGCCGACCTGCGCGCGCTCTCCTCCGTGAGGCCCGCCCGCAGCGGCGGGGCGGCGAGGGAGGCGGTGTGCAGGGTGGCGAAGGTGGCGTGCTCGACCGGCGTGCCCACATCACTGGTGCGCTTGGGGCGCACGGTACGCCCGAGCAGGAAGCCCGTGCCGGAGAGCAGCAGACAGAGCACGGCGACGGCGGCGATCCCGGCGCCGGTCATCGCCCGCGGCCCGCGGTGAGCGCTTCGGGCAGATGGAACCGGGTCATCGCCGCGTTGGTTCCGGGTGGGATCCGTCCGGGCGTGGCAAGGGACACGATGATCATCGCCAGGAATCCTACGGGGACGGACCACACGGCGGGCCAGGCCAGCAGGGCATGCGGCCAGCCCGGGGGCCGTACGGCGCCGCTCACCGTGACGGCCACGGACAGCAGGGCGGATCCACCGCCGAGCAGGAGCCCGGCGATCGCTCCCGGCGGGGTGAGCCGCCGCCACCAGATACCGAGGACGAGCAGCGGACAGAACGACGAGGCGGAGACGGCGAACGCCATCCCGACCGCGTCGGCCACCGGCACCCGGCTGACGACGAGTGAGCCGGCCAGCGGCACGGCGATGGCCAGCAGGGTGGCCAGCCTGAAGTGCCGCACGCCCCGCGAGGGCAGGACGTCCTGGGTGATCACGCCCGCCACGGCCATGGTGAGCCCGGAGGACGTCGAGAGGAACGCGGCGAAGGCACCGCCGGCGAGGAGTGCGCCGAGCAGGTCGCCTCCGATGCCTCCGATCACCCGGGCGGGCAGCAGCAGTACGGCGGCGTCCGCGTCGCCGCCGTGCATGAGCTCGGGTGCGTAGAGGCGGCCCAGTGCCCCGTAGACGGGGGGCAGCAGGTAGAAGAGGCCCACCAGGGCGAGGACGGCCACGGTGGTGCGGCGGGCGTCGCGGCCGTTGGGGCTGGTGTAGAAGCGGACGACCACATGGGGCAGCCCCATGGTTCCCAGGAAGGTCGCCACGATCAGGCCGTACGTGGCGTAGAGCGGATGCTCGGCGCGGAAGACGGAGACCTCGCCGGCGAAGCTGACGCGGGGGGCGCCGTCGCCCTGCCACGCCAGCACGAGGAAGATCGCGGGGACGAGCAGCGCGGTGAGCTTGAGCCAGTACTGGAAGACCTGGACGAAGGTGACCGACCGCATGCCGCCCGCGGCGACGGCGACCACCACGACGGAGGCCACGAGTACGTCCCCGAGCCAGCCGGGCGCACCCGTGAGGATCTTCAGGGTGAGGCCCGCGCCCTGGAGCTGCGGTACCAGGTACACCCAGCCCGCGCCGACGACGAACACGCTGACCAGGCGGCGGACCTGACGCGATTCGAGACGCCCTTCGGCGAAGTCGGGCAGGGTGTACGCCCCCGAGCGGCGCAGCGGGGCGGCGACGAACACCAGCAGTACGAGGTACCCGGCGGTGTAGCCGACCGGGTACCAGAGCATGTCGGGCCCGTGCACGAGCACCAGTCCGGCGATGCCGAGGAACGAGGCCGCGGAGAGGTACTCGCCGCTGATCGCCGCGGCATTGAGCCTCGGGCGCACGGTGCGCGAGGCGACGTAGAAGTCGGAGGTGGTGCGGGATATACGCAGGCCGAAACCGCCGACGAGGACGGTGGCCAGGACCACCAGGGCGACCGCCGCCACCGCTGCCGGGTGGCCGGTGACGCTCACGGGGCGGGGAGGTCTTCCACGAGCCTGGCGAAGTCCCGCTCGTTGCGCTCCGCCCGGCGTACGTACCACCAGGCGGCCAGCGTGAGCGGCGGACAGGTGGTGAAGCCGAGCACGGCCCAGACGACGGCGTCGCTGTTCAGCGCCGCGAAGACCAGGGGCAGGGCGCCCGCCACGAGGGTGAGCGCGGCGAAGACGGTGAGTCCCGCACGCAGCTGACTGCGCATCAGCGAGCGTACGTAGGCGCCGCCCAGGGCGGTCTGCTCGTCGATCTCCGACTGGGCTCGGTAGCGGGGCAGCGGGCGCACCCGCCGGGGCTCGCCCGTGACCACCTCACGGCGGGGCGTGCTCTCTGCGGACATGGGCCCGGAGTGTAGGCGGCCGGAAGGCCGGCTGGGAAGGGGCGTCCCCCGGTAGGGCCTGGTCAGCGGCCGGTCTGCCGCATCAGCAGATCACGCAGGGCGCGGGTGTGGCGGCGGCTCACCGCGAGCTCCGCATCCCCGATGCGGACGCTCATGCTGCCGGCGTCGAGACGTAGTTCGTCGATCCGGTTGAGGGCGACGAGGTGGCGGCGGTGGATGCGTACGAATCCCCTGGAGCGCCAGCGCTCCTCCAGGGCGGTGAGCGGTATCCGCACCAGGTGGCTGCCGGTGGAGGTGTGGAGCCTGGCGTAGTCGCCCTGCGCCTCGGCGTACGCGATCTCCTCGACGGGGACGAGGCGGATGACGCCGCCCAGTTCCACGGCGATCTGGTCGGCGGCAGCGTCGTGGACGGGGGCCGAGCGCTCGCCGACCAGCTCTGCGACCCGGCGGACCGCCTCGGCCAGGCGCTCACGGCGTACGGGTTTGAGTACGTAGTCGACGGCCTTGAGGTCGAAGGCGTGCACGGCGAAACCCTCGTGGGCGGTGACGAAGACGATGAGCGGGGGCGCCGCGAAACCGGCCAGGAGCTGGGCGACGTCGAGTCCGGTCAGGCCGGCCATGTGGATGTCCAGGAAGACGACGTCGATGGCCGCAGGGTCCTCGGGGCCCGCGTCGACGGCGCTCCCGATGCGGCGCAGCGCCTCGGTGGCGCCGGTCGCGCCCTCGGCGCTGCGGACGCGCGGATCGGCGCGCAGGAGGTAGAGCAGCTCCTCCAGGGCGGGTTCTTCGTCGTCGACGGCGAGTACGCGCAGCATGAGGCCGGAGTGTAGACGTGAGGGACGGGCCGGGTTCCGCGGGCTACTTGAGGAATCTGGACGTGCGCCGGTCGGCGAGCGGCCTGCCCCCGGTCTGGCAGGTGGGGCAGTACTGGAGCGAGGAGTCGCTGAAGGACACCTCGAGCACGGTGTCGCCGCAGACCGGGCAGGACTCACCGGTGCGGCCGTGGACGCGCATGCCGCTCCTCTTCTCCGCCTTCAGGTGTCCCGCGGCGACCCCTCGGGAGCGTTCGACGGCCTCCTGGAGCGTGCGGCGCATCGCGTCGTACAGATGGGTGATGTCGTTCTCGGCGAGACTCGTGGTGAGTCTGAACGGTGACATCTTCGCCACGTGCAGGATCTCGTCGCTGTAGGCGTTCCCGATTCCGGCGATCATCGACTGGTCGCGCAGGGCGCCCTTGATCTGTCGCCGTTCCGCTCCGAGCACCATCGCGAAGGCGTCCCGGTCGAAGGAGGCTGCGAGCGGGTCCGGCCCGAGGCGGGCCACAGCGGCGACGTCCGCCGGGTCGTGCACGAGGTGCACGGCGAGCCGCTTGGTGGTCCCCATCTCGGTCAGTTCGAATCCGTCCCCACCGGTGAGGACGGTACGCAGTGCGAGCGGCCCCTTGCCGGGGCGCGGTGGGGTCGCGGGGAAGCCGTCCTTCCACCGCAGCCAGCCGGCCCGCGCGAGATGGATGAGCAGGTGCAGTTCCCCCGCCGCGATGTCGAGGAACTTGCCGTGCCGTGCCACGGCGGTGACGGTGGCGCCCTCCAGGGCGGCGGGCGGGGGGTCGTAGGTCTTCATGACGCTGATCGCGAGCGGCAGGACGTGGGCGATCTCCTTGCCGACCAGATGGCCGTCGAGGAAGTCACGCAGTGCTTCGACTTCCGGCAGTTCGGGCATGCACCCAGCCTGCCGCACGGGACCCGCACACGCGCGGCGCCGCTGCGGGACAGCGGGCTCCGCCGGCCCCGGAGTCTCCGCCGGACGGCCGGTGCGGCCGGACCTCCCGCCGGGCTCCGGGCATCCTTCACGGGCGGGGCCGGGCCGGACGAGGCGGTCAGGCCGGCAGCAGTCCCTCGTCCCGGAGGTCGTCCCACAGCGCGTCCGGGACCGGGGTGCGCAGTTGCGCCGCCGCGTCCCGTATCTCCTCCGGTGAACGGGCGCCGACCAGGACCGCCGCGACCGCGGGGTGACGGAGGGGGTGGTGGAGGGCGGCGGCCCTCAGCGGGACCCCGCGCCGCTCGGTGACGGTCCGCAGGCGCAGGGCTCGTTCCAGGAGCGGCGCGGGAGCAGCCTGGTAGTCGTACCTGGCGCCGGGCCGCGGGTCGGCGAGCAGTCCTGAGTTGAAGACGCCTCCGACGACCACCGCGCGTCCCCGGGCGAGGGCCTCCGGCAGCAGTTCGTCCAGCGCCTCGTGGTCGAGGAGGGTGTGGCGGCCGGCGCAGAGGACGGCGTCCACGTCGGTCTCGCGGAGGAAGCGGGTCAGCATCGCGGTCTGGTTCATGCCGGCCCCGATGGCACCGACCATGCCTTCGGCGCGCAGCTTCTCCAGGGCCGGGTAGCCCTCGCGGAAGGCTGCTTCGCCGTGGTCGTCGGGGTCGTGGAGGTGGACGACGTCGACGCGGTCGAGGCCGAGGCGCTCGAGGCTGCCCTCGACGCTGCGACGGATGCCGTCCGCGCTGAAGTCCCAGCGGCGACGGTGGGTGTGCGGTACGGCGAACCCCTCGGAGAGCCCCGTGCGGGCGGCGGCCTCAGCCGGGGTCAGCGGTTCGAGCAGCCGTCCCGCCTTCGTCGACACGGTGTACGCGTGGCGGGGCCGGTCCCTGAGGGCTTCGCCGAGCCGGCGCTCGGAGAGCCCGAGACCGTAGTGGGGCGCGGTGTCGAAGTGGCGGATGCCCTCGTCGTAGGCCGCGGCCACGGTGGCGGCGGCCTGGTCCGGGTCGACCTCGGTGAAGAGGTTGCCGAGGGCCGCCGCCCCGAAGGAGAGCTCGGTGATCTCGACCGTGCTCCGTCCGAGTCTGCTGCGCCGCATGTCCTGGCCGCCCCCGCCCGTGATCCTGATGGTCCGTGAGGGACTATTCATCGGATCTCTGGGGTGCGTCAACCGTGCGCACCGGATTCCGCTCTCAGGCGGGCGCGGGCACCCGGGGCAGGAGTGCGCACAGATCACGGAGCTCGTCGTGGACCGCGGCTGCGAGACGGTCGAGATCGGGCAGCGCCTTTCCGTCGGCCACCAGTCCGACCTGTACGCGTCCCCCGTAGGTGGACAGGGCGACGGCGAGCGACTGTCCGCGGGCCAGCGGCGCCATGGGGTAGACGGCACGCAGCGGGCAGCCGCCGAGCGAGAGGGCGGAGCGCGGCAGCGGAACGCTCGTGACGAGGACGTCGAAGAGCATCCGGGCCGCACTGCCCGCCAAGGGCGCGCCGAACCGGTGCGCCAGTGCGGGCAGTTGATCGGCGAGCACGGCGACGGCGCCCGCGCCGCGCAGTGGTCCGGCGGCCTTGTTGCGGTCCATTCCCGTGCGTACCAGGCGCAGCCGCTCCCTGGGGTCCTGCTCACCCACCGGCAGTCCGAGAAGGTATCCGGACAGCCTGTTGCCGTCGGCCGGGACGCCGGGGCGTCGCCTGGAGACGGGGACCAGGGCGCGGGGATCGGCGCCCGGCAGCGACTCTCCGCGTTCGAGGATCCAGCGCCGCAGCGCACCGGCGACCACGGCGAGCAGGACGTCGTTGGCGGTCCCGCCCTCGGCGCGCCGGATGAGCTGCACCGTATCCGCGTCGAGTTCGGCCGTGGCCAGCCTGCGTGTGCCGCTGGAGCGCGCGGACAGCGGGGAGGCGGCGCGCAGGTCGAGGCGGCTGGCGCGCACCACCGACGCACCGACCCCCAGGGCCCGTCCGACGTCGCCGAGCCGGTCCATCGCCATCCCGGCGGCCTCGTACGGGCCGGGAAGCCAGGAGCGGGGCGGTACGGGTGCGCGCCGGCGCGCCTTCCGGCCCCCGGCCGCGGAGGCGATCTGGTCGAAGATCCCGGCTCCGATGGCCACGGCCCGCATCCCGTCGGCGAGCGCGTGGTGCAGCTTGACGAGCACGGCGAAGGGGCCCTCGCCCGGGCTGTCGAGGAGGTACATCTGCCACGGCGGCAGCCCTCGTCCGAGCGGCTGCTCCATGAGCTCACCGGCGAGCCGGGTGGCCTCCGCCATGAAGTCGGCGCCGGGGAGCACCACTCGCCTGACATGCCGGTGCACGTCGAAGTCCTTGTCGGTGACCCAGGCGGCGCCGCCGACGGGCAGCAGGACGTCACGGACCTTCATCCGCAGCCGGGGAATGGCCGCGGCGCGGGCACCCAGCAGGTCGAGCAGGTCCCGCGGGTCCCTGCCGGACTCCGGCTCGAAGACGGCGAGGGCGCCGAGGTGCATCGGATGGGCTTCGGATTCGAGGTGCCAGAAAGCCAGATCAAGAGGTGCCAGAAGCTCGGTACTCAACGGGGCCTCGCGTCTTCGACTGCGGAACGGCGGAATCGAAGTCAATCCCGCTGATCGGTTACGGTCAAGTATGGACGTGTTACGTACTGTTACAGTCTGGCGGCGTCCTGGCGTCGGCGCTACCCGTGGTCCTCGATGAGGAATTCGCACCACACGCATTTGCCGTTGCCCCGGGACTCCACACCCCAGATGTCGGCCAGCCGGTCGACGAGCATGAGCCCGCGGCCCGAGACCCCCGAGTCGCCGGCGTCCCTGCGCCGCGGCAGTGCGCTGGAGCGGTCCTCGACATCGACCCTGAGTCGGCGTTCCGGCCCCGTGAGCACCCGGATCGTGACGATGGCGCCGCCGTCGGTGTGCATCAGCGCGTTGGTGATCAGCTCGTCCGCGGCGAGTTCCACCTCGTCGGCCCTGCCCTTCGCGCCCCAGGCACGCACGGCCGCACGGATCATGTGGCGGGCGGAGGTCAGGGCCTCGGGGTCGTTCTGCCCGACGTGCTGCTGCAGCCGTCCGCCCGGATGGGGGGCGTGGGCCGCGTCGCGCCGCAGGAGCAGGAGCGCCATGTCGTCCTCGCCGCCCCGCTGGTCGACGACCTCGCAGAGGCGGTCGGCCAGGCGCTGGAGGTCCTGGGGCCCGTCGCGGACGGTCTCGGCGAGGAGCAGCAGCCCTTCGTCGAGGTCGGTGCCGGGCAGCTCCACCATCCCGTCGGTGTAGAGGATCATCGTCTGGCCCGGGTCCAGGTCGACCGTGCTGACCGGGTACTCGAGCCGGCCGAACTCCGCGGAGAGCCCCAGGGGGAGCCCGCCCTCCACGGGAAGTTTGCGGCAGGTCCCGTCGGCCTCCCGCAGGGCCGGGTCGGTGTGTCCCGCCCGGACGAGCTGGACCACGCCGGTGGTCAGGTCGGCCTCGGCGTAGGTACAGGTCGCGAAGCGGTCGGTGTCGAGCTCGTGGAGGAAGACGGACGCCCTCGCCATGACCGTGGCCGGACTGTGCCCTTCGGCCGCGTAGGCGCGGAGCACGATCCTCAGCTGGCCCATCACGGCCGCGGCATGGGTGTCGTGCCCCTGCACGTCGCCGATGACGGCGCCGGTCCTGCCGCCGGGCAGCGGGATGACGTCGTACCAGTCCCCTCCGATGTCCCGGCCGAGCCGGGCCGAGCGGTAGCGCACGGCGACCTGGGCGCCGGGCACCTCGGGGATCCTGCGGGGCAGCATCGCCTGCTGGAGCCCTTCGGCGAGATCGTGCTCCTGCTCGTAGAGCATGGCCCGCTGGAGGCTCTGCGCGACGGAACTGCCGAGGGCCACCAGCAGGTTCCGCTCGTCCTGGGTGAAACCCGCCTTGCCCCCGTAGAGCAGTCCGAGTGCGCCGATGGGACGGGCCTGCGCGATGAGGGGCAGGTAGGCGGCCGCGGTGATCCCTAGGTGCCGGATGTGCGGCCACAGGATGGGGTAGGAGGCCTCGAAGTCCTCGGGCGTCTCGATGAAGCGGGGCGTGAGGGTGCGGATCACCTCACTCATCGGGTAGGCGTCGTCAACGCGTGTGTACCGGGTGCCCGGGACGAATGCGCCCTCGGGACCGTCCGCGACCATGTGGATGCGGCCGGACTCGAGCAGCCCCATGACGAGGCTGGCGGCGCCCAGGTTGGCCAGCCCGCGGGGGCTCTTGAGGAACTCGGTGACGTCCTTGACCGTCCTCGCGTGGGCGAGCGCGGCCGTGGTGCCCTGGACGAGACCGGTGCGGCGCCGGCGCTCCTCGTCCACGGTCCTGCGCGCGGTGGACTCGGCGAGCTCCTGGGTGGCGTCGCGGATGATCCCGATGATGCGGCGCGGCTTGCCGCTGCCGTCCCGGCGGATGAAGCCCTGGGTGTGGGTCCAGCACAGCGAGCCGTCCCGCACCGTCCTGCGGAAGTAGGCGCCGTAGTTGCTCCGCCCGCTCTTGAGCGCCTGCGAGACCATGCCGTCGAGCCGGACCGCCTCGTCGGCGGGGACCCGCCCGGCGAGCCCCTCCGGGCGTCCGTCGTACTCGTCGGGGCTCAGGTCGAATACCTCGAGGGCGGCCTCGTCCATGTGCATGAGACCGCTGTCGAGGTCCCAGTCGAAGCTGCCCATTCGGTTCAGGGCGAGGCTGAGGTCCGGGTGGGCGGGCCAGTCGTCCGGGAGTGAAAGGGCACCCGCTACCCGATCGTCCATGTGCGCCACTCTGCCATTATTTGTCCGATTCCTCGACCGAACCGGCACCCTTGAACGCGTTCAGAAGGTTCGCTAGAGTCGCTCCGTCGGGTTTGAACATGTTCAATTCGGTGTCGGGTCCGTCATCGGCGGCCGCGACATGGGGGTGGGGGCCTTGTCCGTGCTGGTCGGGCTGATCGTGACACTGGGGATGCTCCTCGTCGTCCCTCTCGGGCTCGGACTCGTCGAGGACCCGGCGCTCGACCGGACACGCCGGATGTGGCCGTGGTTCGCGGCACCCGGTGCCCTGTCGCTGTGGCTGCCCCGCGGTGACGCCGCCACCGCGTCGGCCCTCTGCTACGCGCTGGGGACGCTGGTGCTCGCCGGCCACGCTCCCCGGCGGCTCGCCCGGGGAGGCCGCCCGGATCCGGCGGAGGCCGCCCTGCTCACCGCACTCGTCGCGCCGGCCGTGGCGGCGCTCGCCCTCGTGGCCGAGCGCTCGGGTCACGAACTCTTCGGGTTCGGGCTCGGCGTCCTCGCCCTGACCGTGGCGCACTTCCACTTCGCCGGCTTCGCCGCGGCGCTCGTCGCCGGCCTCGTGTGCCGGGCCGGGGACCGCCCGTCCGGCCGCTTCGCCGCGCTGAGCGTGCCTGCCGGGACCCTGATCGTCCTCGTCGGCTGGTTCACGGGCGAGTGGGTCGAGCTGGCAGGCGCCCTGGTCCTCACCGCGGGCATGTGGACGGTCGCCCTGCTGACCTGGGACGACATGCGCACGGCCGGCCGCACCGACGCCGCCGGCGTCCTGCTCGGCGTATCCGCGGGTGTGCTCGCGGTGACCATGGCGCTCGCGCTCAGCTGGGCGCTCGGCGAGGCCACCGGACTCCCCCACCCGACCCTGACCTGGATGGCGGCGACCCACGGACTGGGCAACGCCCTGGGCTTCGCGCTCTGCGGGCTGCTGGCGCGGCGCAGGCTCCAGAACGACTCCGACCCGGAAGGCAGCACAGCGTGGACGCACTGACCTACCCCGAAGCAGGGGCCACCAGGGCTCACCCCCTCCCCGCCGGATACAGCCATCTCCACCACAGGGCGGCGGTCGGCAGGGGCCGCGCCGCGTTCGAGCGCGCCGGCTCGGCCGTCACCGAATGGCGCGTGCACCGCGCCGCCGGAGCCGGGCTGGACGCCTCCGCCGCGCGCGCCGAGGCCGGGGTCACCGTCACGGTCTCGGCGGGCATCGGGCGTCTCCGGATCAGCGCCCCCTGCGCGATCGTGTGGGCCTGCTACGGGGCGGAGCGCACCGGCTTCGCCTACGGGACGCTGCGGGGACATCCCGAGCGCGGCGAGGAGAGCTTCGTGGTGGAGCTCTCCGAGGACGGCACCGTGTGGTTCACGGTCACGGCGTTCTCGCGCCCCGCCGCCTGGTACACCCGGCTGGCCGGCCCCCTCGTCCCGGTCGCCCAGCGCTGGTACGCGCGCCGGCTCACCGCGGCACTGCGCCGGACGGTGAGCGCTGCCTGATGCCCGGCCGGGCCGGATACTGGAGGCGATGCAGTGGTTCACAGCGGACGGTTACTGGCTGAGCAGACTGGTCTTCCAGCGAGGTCTCGCCGCCGTCTACCTCGTCGCGTTCATCGCCGCGGCACTCCAGTTCCGGGCGCTGATCGGTACTCGCGGCATGCTCCCGGTGCCCGATCTCCTGCGGCACTCCTCGTGGCGCGCCGCACCCGGCCTGTTCAGGCTCCACTACTCCGACCGCTTCTTCGCCCTCGTGGCCTGGACCGGGGCGGCCGTCGCCCTCGCCCTCCTGGCCGGCGCGGACTCATACCTGCCGCTGGGAGCGGCCATGGCCCTGTGGGCCGTTCCCTGGGTCCTCTACCTGTCGATCGTCCAGGTCGGCCAGGTCTGGTGGGGGTTCGGCTGGGAATCCCTCCTCCTGGAGACGGGGTTCCTCGCCGTCTTCCTCGGCAACGAGGACACGGCGGCCCCCGTGCTGGTGCTGTGGCTGCTGCGGTGGCTGCTGTTCCGCGTGGAGTTCGGCGCCGGACTGATCAAGATCCGCGGCGACGAGTGCTGGCGGAAGCTGACCTGTCTGGACTTCCACCACGAGACCCAGCCCATGCCGGGGCCGCTGAGCTGGTTCTTCCACCATCTGCCCCGGCCCGCGCACCGGGTCGAGACCGCCGCCAACCATGTCACCCAACTCGTGCTGCCCTTCCTGCTGTTCACCCCTCAGCCGGTGGCGAGCGCGGCGGCCGCCCTGATGGTCGTGACCCAGCTCTGGCTGGTGCTGTCGGGAAACTTCGCCTGGCTGAACTGGCTCACGGTGGTCATCGCCCTGTCCGTGATCGACTGGTCTCCGCTCACCGGACCGCCACCGGACCAGCCGGGATCACCTCTCTGGTACGAAGTGGTCGTCCTGGCCGTCACCGCCCTCGTGCTGCTGCTCAGCCGTAACCCCGTGCGCAATCTCGTCTCCCGCCGGCAGGCGATGAACCGCTCCTTCGACCCGCTGCACCTCGTCAACACCTACGGGGCCTTCGGGAGCATCAGCCGCATGCGGCTGGAGGTGGTCGTCGAGGGCACGGCGGACGTGGTGGTCAGCGACGGGACGCGCTGGCTCGAGTACGGATTCCGGGGAAAGCCCGGCGATCCCGGGAGACTGCCACGCCAGTTCGCCCCGTACCATCTTCGGTTGGACTGGATGATGTGGTTCGCGGCGCTCTCGCCCGCGTATGCCCGGCCGTGGTTCGCACCGTTCGTCGAGCGGCTGCTGCGGGGCGACCGGGACACCCTGCGGCTCCTGGGCCGCAATCCGTTCCCCGACGGGCCGCCCGCGCACATCCGGGCCCGGGTCTTCCACTACCGGTTCACGGACCCGGGCGAACTGCGCGCCACGGGCCACTGGTGGGACCGGACCTACGTGCGGGACTTCATGCGGCCGGTGGCCGGGCCGGCGCCCCCGAATCCGGACCGGAACACCGATGACCTCACCTGAGGACGAGTCCGGCCGGTGGCCGGAAATACACCTGCCCCCGCCTCGAAGGGCGGGGGCAGGTGCCGGTGGCGCCGTTCCGGGAGGTACGGAAGGTCAGTCGATTCCGGGCAGGATATGAGGCTCGGCCAGATCGTCCTCGTAGCCGGCCAGCCTGATGGGTGCCGACCGGGCCCAGACCTCGATGTTGCGGAGCTTCTCGGGCCTGCGGGCCCGCTCTCCGGACAGCTCGGCGGGGCGCGTCTCGGTCTTCGTCATTTCAGGTGTCACCGCGGACTCCTTCGTGTCGCGTATCCCCGGGTGGTGACGACGCTGCGGCGGTGAGAACCGTGTCGGCCACCCTCTGCGGGGCAGGGGCAGAAACAGTTCGGTCGCGGTGGCGCCGGTACGGGGCGGGACGGCGGACTGCTTACAGACCTGTCCCGGGACGGCCGAGGAAGCTTCGTGGATCCCTTGGTGGCGTCCGTTCACCTCAGCCTAACCAAATGAGCGCCTTCCCGCTCGACAGAACGTGTGGCCTGGGTCACTTTCAGCCAACAAAACGGTGACGGCCCCCTGATCAGGGGGCCGTCACCGGTGCGCCGGTGGAGAGGCGTGGCGCGTGAGGTGCGAGTGGCCGGGCGCGGCGTCACACGCCCGAGGTCACCACCCTGCCGGCGCGTAGTCCTTGAGGAAGCAACCGTAGAGCTCCTCGCCCGCTTCTCCGCGCACGATCGGGTCGTAGACCCGCGCCGCCCCGTCCACGAGATCGAGCGGTGCGTGGAACCCCTCCTCCGCGAGGCGGATCTTGTCGGGGTGCGGCCGCTCGTCGGTGATCCACCCGGTGTCGACGGCGGTCATGAGGATGCGGTCCTTCTCGAACATCTCCTGGGCGCTGGTGCGGGTCAGCATGTTCAGCGCGGCCTTGGCCATGTTGGTGTGCGGGTGCCCCGCGCCCTTGTAGCCGCGGCTGAACACGCCCTCCATCGCGGAGACGTTGACCACGTAGGCGTGCTTCGCCTCGGTCGCGGCCATCGCCGGACGCAGCCGGCTGATCAGGATGAAGGGCGCCGTGGAGTTGCAGAGCTGGACCTCGAGGAGCTCGATCGGCTCGACCTCCTCGACGGTCTGGATCCAGCTGTTGGTGTGGTGCAGGTCGGGAACCAGCCCCCCGGCGTCGATCGCGGTGCCCGCGGCGATACGGGCGGGCGACGCGGAGCCGGTCACCAGGGCGAGGTCCGTGACGTCCTGCGCGCTCAGCCCTTCACCCTCCTTGCGGGCGGCCGGCAGGGCGGCGACGCGGTCGACGGATCCGCTGCCGAAGGTGCCGATCACCTCGGCGGCGGGCAGTTCGCCCGGCGGCAGGGGGGCCGACTCGGCCGTCACGAGCTCGCTGTAGGCCTGCGGGGACCGGCGGACGGTCTGCGCCGCGTTGTTGATCAGGATGTCGAGCGGCCCCTCGGCCGCGACGGAGTCGGCCAGCGCGACGACCTGGGCGGGGTCGCGCAGGTCGATGCCGACGATCTTGAGCCGGTGGATCCACTCGTCGCTGTCCGGCATCGCCTTGAAGCGGCGGATGGCGTCGTTGGGGAACCGGGTGGTGATCGTGGTGTGCGCTCCGTCCCTCAGCAGCCTGAGCGCGATGTACATGCCGATCTTGGCGCGGCCGCCGGTGAGCAGGGCGCGGCGGCCGGTGAGGTCGGTCCGCGCGTCGCGGCGGGCGCGGTTCTCCGCGGCGCAGGACTGGCAGAGCTGGTGGTAGAAGGCGTCCACCTCGACGTACCGGGTCTTGCAGATGTAGCAGGACCTGGGGCGCTGGAGTATGCCGGCGATCTCGGCGGTGGCCGAGGAGGACGGCAGGACCCCCTGGGTCTCGTCGTCGATGCGCTCGGCGGAGCCGGTCGCGGTGGCCTCGGTCACGGCCTTGTCGTGCGCTGTCTTGGCGGCGCGGCGCTCCTGGCGGCGGCGCTGCTTGACCGTGCGGTAGATGCCGGCGGTGGCCCGGCGCACGGCGATGGCGTCCGGGTGGTCGACCTCGATCGAGTCGAGCTCGTCGAGCACGCTCAGGCAGACGGCGAGCCGTTCCGGGTCGATTCCGGGACCGAACGTGTCGGCACCGGGAGCGAACTCCTGGCTGTCCTCTGTCACCGTCATCGCCGTTCCTCTGTCACTCGTCACTCATGCCGCTGGCGGGCTTCGGGGTGGGGAGTGATCCGGCCGGGAGCCGGCGAGGGCAGGCGCGCACGGGCGGAATGCCCCGGTCAAGTCTGCCACGACTCGGACGTCGCTCAGTTCGCGGCGGCGTCCTCACGGTCCTGGGCGGAGAGCGGGGTCGCGATGTCCTCCAGGGACTTCTGCTCGGCGGATACCGCGAAGAAGAGCGCGACCAGCCCCGCGGCCACCATCAGGGAAGCCCCGATGCAGAACGCCAGGGCCGTGTCACCGGGGACACCGCTCTCCGTGAGGTCCGCGAAGACCAGTGGTCCGGTGATACCTCCGGCGGCCGTACCGACCGCGTAGAAGAAGGCGATGGCCATGGCCCTCGTCTCCATGGGGAAGATCTCGCTGACCGTGAGATAGGCGGAGCTCGCTCCCGCCGAGGCGAAGAAGAGGACGACGCACCAGCATCCGGTCATGGTCGCGGCGGTCAGGGAGCCGTTCTGGAAGAGCCAGGCGGTCACGAAGAGGAGCACACCGGAGGCGATGTACGTGCCGGCGATCATCGGCTTGCGGCCGACGGTGTCGAAGAGCCGGCCGAGGAGGAGCGGCCCCAGGAAGTTGCAGAACGCGATGACGGCGAAGTAGTAGCCGGTGGCGCCGCTGGACACGTCGAAGAACTTCACCAGGATGGAGCCGAAGCCGAAGGTGATGGCGTTGTAGAGGAAGGCCTGGCCGATGAAGAGGGCCAGGCCGAGCACGGCGCGCTTGGGATAGGAGCGGAAGACGGTACGGGCGATCAGGCCGAACCCGATGCTGCTGCGCTGGCGGACCGTGATCGCCGGCTCGGCGGGCGGCAGGGCGCGTCCGGTCTCCTGCTCGACCTCCCGCTCCACCTCGCCGACGAGTTTCTCCGCGGCCTCGTCCTTGCCGTGGATGAACATCCAGCGCGGACTCTCCGGGACATGGCGGCGTACCAGCAGGATGACGAGGCCGAGGACGACGCCCAGCGCGAAGGTCAGCCTCCACCCGATGTCCTTGGGGAAGATGTCCGTGTCCAGGGCGAGGACGGAGAGCAGGGAGCCCGCCATGGCCCCCAGCCAGAAGCTGCCGTTGATGATCAGGTCGACGCGGCCCCGGTACTTGCTGGGGATCAGTTCGTCGATGGCCGAGTTGATCGCCGCGTACTCGCCTCCGATCCCGAAACCGGTCAGGAAGCGGAAGAGGAAGAACCACCAGGCGGAGAAGGAGATCGCGGTGAGCGCGGTCGCGGCGAGATAGACGGCGAGCGTGATCAGGAAGAGCTTCTTGCGCCCGAAGCGGTCGGTGAGCCATCCGAAGAACAGGGCTCCCGAGCAGGCGCCGGCCACGTACAGGGCGGCGGCGATCCCCGTCACCTGGGCGTCGGTGACGGCCAGGCCGCTGCCGTCCTCCGACAGCCGGCTGGCGATGTTGCCGACGACCGTGACCTCGAGTCCGTCGAGGATCCAGACCGTGCCCAGGCCGATCACGATCATCCAGTGCCACCGCGACCAGGGCAGCCGGTCCAGGCGGGCGGGGATCCTGGTCGTGACGGTCGGTCCGGCCGCCGTACCGGTGTCGCTCATGGGCCCTCCTCGTTCCTCCGGAACACAACAGGTGCCCGGAACGAGCCGTGACTCACGCGTGGGCCGGGGAGCGTGACGGGAACCACCCGGACGACCACTCTCCGTTGCACCGAACGGCCTCCCCCGGCCCGGTTCGGCACTCCGGCAGAATATTTCTCGATCGGGTGGCATGACTTCCGGAAGTCGGGGCATGCGCCCGTCACTACAGCTGACTCCAGGGAGGGTGACACCATGACGGCCATGTCAGTGCGGACCACCGATTCGATCGGCACGGCGCCCACGCGGTGCGACGATGCGGGCGCGGTTTCGGACACGGCCGCCCTGCCCTGGATCGAGGACGCCGGCAAGGTCGCCCCGCAGGACGCGCGGGCCATGTCCAAGCTCTTCTTCGACCGGCTCCAGACCCTCGAAGAGGGCACGCACGAATACCAGTACGCCCGCAACACCCTGATCGAGATGAATCTCTCCCTGGTGCGCTTCGCGGCCTCCCGCTTCCGCAACCGGGGCGGCGACGACACCGAGGACATCATCCAGGTGGGCACGATCGGCCTGATCAAGGCGATCGACCGCTTCGACCTCTCGCGCGAGGTCGAGTTCGCGACCTTCGCGGTCCCGTACATCGTGGGGGAGATCAAGCGGTTCTTCCGCGACACGACCTGGTCGGTGCACGTGCCCCGACGGCTGCAGGAGCTGCGGGTCGAGCTGGCCAAGGCCAAGGAGCTGCTGTCGTCGAAGCTCGACCGCGACCCCACGGTCGCCGAGCTCGCGGCACACCTCGATCTCCCCGAGGAGGAGATCATCGAAGGGCTGGTCGCCGCCAACGGCTACTCGGCGGGCTCCCTGGACACACCGAACGCGGACAGCGAGTCGGGCAGTGACCAGCGCGCCTACGCGGAGCTGCTCGGCGAGGACGACCCGGGCATGGAGAGCGTCGAGAACCTGCACACGCTGGCGCCGCTGCTGAAGCAGCTGGACGAGCGGGAGCGGAAGATCGTCCAGATGCGCTTCGGCCAGGAGATGACACAGGCGCAGATCGGTGCCGAGCTGGGCGTTTCCCAGATGCACGTGTCACGCCTGCTGAGCCGGATCGTGCAGCGCCTGCGCGCGGGAATGAGCGTGGAGGTCTGACTCCCGCAGCACCCCGTTCAAGCACGGAGGCCCGGCCGAGCGCCGGGCCTCCGTCGCATATGCTTCCTGCCGAAACGGCCATGGGTGAGCCGTCCGTCGGAGGGGGTGGAGTGTTGGCCGAGTCGTCGTCCGACACCTCTGCGCGCATGCAGCGGCTCAGTGGGATTCCGGGGCAGCAGCGGGCCCTCGCCGCAGGCGAGACCTCCGTCTGGGACGTCGACGCCGCTCTCCTCCTCGTGGAGGACGACGCCGGGGACGCCATGCTCGTCGAGGAGATGCTCACCGACAGCGAGCTCGACGCCCCGCTCACGTGGTGCAAGACGCTGGCCGAGGCCCAGCGGTTCCTGCTCTCCTCCCGTGCCACCGTGTGCGTCCTGCTGGATCTGCACCTGCCCGACGCGAGCGGCGTCGACGCGGTGCGCCGCCTCGTCGCGTCGGCACCCGACGCCGCCGTCATCGTCCTGACCGGCCTGGACGAGTCGGAGACCGGTCTGTCCGCGGTGGCCCAGGGTGCCCAGGACTACCTGGTGAAGGGCCGGATCGACCCGGAGGTACTGGGCCGCGCGGTCCGCTACGCCCTCCAGCGCAAGCACGCGGAGCGGTCGGCGGCCGCGATCCGGACGAGCCGGCTGATCGCCCAGGAGAACGCCCGGCTGGAGCGCGCCCTGCTGCCCATCCCGCTGCTGCGGGACGACACCTTCCGGGTGGCCGCCCGCTACGAGGCAGGCCGCGCGCACGGACTGCTCAGCGGCGACTTCTACGACGTGGTGCAGACCGCCGACGGCGCCGTGCACGTGGTGATCGGTGACGTGTCCGGGCACGGCGCCGCGGAGGCGGCCCTCGGCGTGTGTCTGCGGGTCGCGTGGCGCACGGCCGTACTGACCGGTGTGACGCAGGTCGAGAAGACCGCCCTGCTGGAGGAGATACTCGTCGCCGAGCGCTCCGATCCCCATGTGTTCGCGACGGTCACCACACTTGTCTTCCCCCCGGACCGGGAGAGGGTCCTGGTCGTACGCGCCGGGCATCCCGGAATGCTCTTGCGGCGAGGCGGCGACGTCGACTGGGTGGAGCCGGACGCCGGTATGGCCCTGGGGCTGCTCCCAGGTCACGGCCAGTGGAAGGTCACGGAGGTGGAGCTGTCCCCCGGCAGCGAGCTCGTCCTGTTCACGGACGGCCTGTTCGAGGGACGCACGGGACCGAAGTCCCGGCTGGGCGAGGAGGGTCTGCTCTCCATGGCCGGCCGGTACGGCTCCCTGGAACCCCGGGCGTTCGTCGACGCGCTGGTCGCCGAGGCCACCGAGAGCGCCTCCCCCTTCGGGGGGCTGGCCGACGACGTCGCCGTCCTCCACGTCGGCTGGAAGACGGATCTGTGAGTACGGAGGACATTTGAGTACGGAAACGACCGGCGCCGGACGGCCCGGCCGGATAGCGCGCCTGTCCGTGCAGAACTGGGTTCATCTGATCCTGGCGGGCTTCGTGCTGGTGGTCTGCGGATGCCTGGTCGTCGGCGGGCTCGTCCTGTCCCGGATCTCCGACCGGACCACCGAACTCGTGGACCGTATCCAGCCCGCGCGCTCGATCTCCTTCCAGCTGCAGAACTCGCTGCTCGACCAGGAGACCGGGGTCCGCGGCTTCGCCCTCACCGGCGACACCACCTTCCTGGAGCCCTACGAGCAGGGCGTGCGGTCCGAACGGGACCGGCTCAGGCGGCTGCGCTCGCTGACCGGGGACACACAGCCCTACGCCCAGGACCTCGACCGCATCGCGGCCGCCGCCGCGCAGTGGCGGACCGCGCGGGCGAAACCGCTGATCGCGGCGGTCCGCGCGAGCGGCCCCACCGGCGCCTCGTCGGCACCCATCCTGAGGAGCAAGGCGGAGTTCGACGCGCTGCGCTCGCTGTACGGCGCCCAGCAGAGCCATCTGGACGACGCACGCGACCAGGTACGGAAGCAGCTCGACGACGCCCGCACCACTCGCGACCAGGTGCTCTTCGCCCTGGTGGTCGGCTTCGTACTGGCTGTCGTGTCGCTCAGCGTCCTGCTGCAGCGCGTGGTCGGCCGGCCGCTGGCCGCGCTCACGGAGGCCTCCCACCGGGTCCGCGCGGGCTCCTTCGACAACCGGATCGAGGTCCGCGGCCCCTCTGACGTCAGCGCGGTGGCCGCGGCGGCGGAGGACATGCGCCGCCGCCTCGTCGCGGAGCTGGACGCCTCCCAGGAACGGGAGACCCTGCTGGCCGAGCAGACGACGGAACTCCGCCGGTCGAACTCGGAACTGGAGCAGTTCGCCTACGTGGCCTCGCACGACCTCCAGGAACCGCTGCGGAAGGTGGCCTCCTTCTGCCAGTTGCTGGAGAAGCGGTACGGGGGTCAGCTGGACGAGCGCGGGCTGCAGTACATCGCCTTCGCGGTCGACGGCGCCAAGCGCATGCAGGTCCTGATCAACGACCTGCTGACCTTCTCCCGGGTGGGCCGGGTCCAGCAGGCCTGGAAGACCGTGGATCTGGACGCCTCGCTGGACCGTGCCCTGTCCAACCTCACGCTGGCCGTCGAGGACTCCGGCGCCGAAATCGTGCGCGAGCACCCGCTGCCCGAGCTGCTCGGGGAGGCCACGTCCCTGACGATGGTCTGGCAGAACCTCATCGGGAACGCGATCAAGTTCCGCCGCGACGACGTGCCGTGCCGGATCACCGTCGGCTGTGTCCAGGAGGGTGAGTTCTGGCACCTGAGCGTCGCCGACAACGGCATCGGGATCGCGCCGGAGTTCGCCGACAAGGTCTTCATCATCTTCCAGCGCCTGCACGCCCGTGACGAGTACGAGGGCACCGGGATCGGGCTCTCGCTCTGCCGGAAGATCGTCGAGTTCCACGGTGGCCGGATCTGGCTGGACCCGGACCCGGACGAGGGCACACTGATCCACTTCACCCTGCCCGTCCTGCCCGAGGCCCCCACACACACCACGGCGCAACTGCTCGAACCCGCCCCGCTCACCCCCCGTCCGGGAGTAACACCATGAACGACATCGTCAAACCCATCGAGGTCCTGCTGGTCGAGGACGACCCCGGCGACGAACTGATGACCCGTGAGGCCTTCGAGGACAACAAGATCCGCAACACCCTGCACGTGGTGCGGGACGGCCAGGAGGCCATCGACTTCCTCTACCGCCAGGGGCAGTACCCCGACGCGCCGCGTCCGGACCTGGTGCTCCTGGACCTCAATCTGCCCAAGTACGACGGCCGTCAGGTGCTGGAGAAGATCAAGACGGATCCGGAACTGGCGCTGATCCCGGTCGTGGTCCTCACCACGTCGTCGGCCGAGGAGGACATCCTGCGCAGCTACAAGCTGCACGCCAACGCCTATGTCACCAAGCCCGTCGATCTTGAGCAGTTCATCGGCGCGGTCCGGCAGATCGACGACTTCTTCGTAAGCGTGGTCCGGCTGCCCCCGCGTGCGTAAGATCTGGAGAGATCCCCCGGAGTGGGATCTCTCGACGCGGGTAGGCGAACGGCGAGAAACGAGGTCGAAGACCTCCCCTGCGGCGCCCTGGCTGGAGCACATGAACGAACAGGCCCCCTCACGGACGGACGACCCGTTCCGGGGAACCGCGCCGTCATCGGAGGTTCTGCTCTCCGCCGAGGTGTTCGACGGTGAGCCCGGATGCATCGCGCAGGCCCGCGCCCTGGCCGACCACTTCCTCGCCCGGCTCGTGGCGGAGTGGTTCGCGGTCCTCGGAGAGCACACCCGCAGTGACCTGATGCTCGCGGTCAGCGAGCTCGTCACCAACGCCGACCGCTACAGCCACGGCCCCTACCTGCTGGAGCTCGAGGGGGACGCCCGGCGCATCAGTGTCACGGTCTACGACAGCAGCACGGCTCTCCCCGTGCTCTACTCCCCCGATCCTGCCCGTCTCGGTGGTCACGGAATGGAGATCGTGGTGGCCCTCTGCGACCGGTTGACGGCCGAGCGGGTTCCGGTCGGCAAGCGTATCCGGGCCGAATTCACGCTCAGTACCTGAGCGCGCTCCGTCCAGGGTCCCCGCGCACGGCGAGGCGCCTGCGCGCGCACCCCCGGCGAAGAAGTTCTGAGCTCCTCGGCGGGAAGGACTACCGTCGGTAGGAGGACCCAGGAGTGATGTTCGTACTCCTGGGGCAGTACGCCGAATCGCCGCCTCAGGGACGACGACGAGACGGCCCCGACGGGACATCGTGGTGTGCATGAGTTCCCTTGCCCTTTCCGTGCTCCTGTCACTGGTCTCCGCGCTCGCCTACGCGGCCGGTGCGATCGTCCAGGAGCGCGTGGCCTCGGCCGGTGACACCAGGCCGTACGCGCCGCTGCGCAACGGCGTCTGGTGGGTGGCCGTGGGGCTCAACGGTGTGGGGGCGGTGCTGCACGTGGTGGCGCTGGCCTACGGGCCGCTCAGCCTGGTCCAGCCGCTCGGGGCTCTGACGATCGTCTTCGCGCTGCCGATGGCCGCGCTCTTCGTGGGCCGGGGCGCCGGGCGGACCGCGTGGCGGGGCGCGGTGATGGCGACGGTCGGTCTGGCGGGACTGCTGGCGCTCACGGGGAGTTCCGGGTCCCACTCGCTGGCGGGGCCCGAGCAGTTCGTTCTCGCGGCGGGGACAGCCGCGGCCCTGGTGGCGCTCCTGGCCCTCGCCAGGAGCCTGCACCGTCCCATGCCGCGCAGCGTGGTGCTGGCCACCGGCGCGGGGATCGCCTTCGGGATGGCCTCGGTCTTCACGAAGGCCGTGGCGGTGGAGTTGACGTCGGGTGTCATGACCTCCGGGGTGCCGGTCCTTCTCGTGATCGCCGGGCTCGCGGCGGCGGGCCTTCTGCTGTCGCAGGCGGCGTACCGGGGGGCGGGGCTGGCGGCACCGCTGGCGACGGTGACGGTGGTCAACCCGGTCGTGGCGGCTGCCGTCGGGCTCACCATGTTCGGGGAGCAGTTCCGCCTCGGATGGACCGGTACCGCGCTCGCGCTCGCGTCCGGCGTGCTGGCGGCGGCGGGGCTGGTGCTGCTCACCACGGAGCGGGTGGGCGCTCAGGAGCGTACGGGGCAGGAGGCCGCGTCCGGCGGGCCCGCCGAGGAGGACCGGTCCGGCAGCGCGGTGCTCAGGAAGCCCGCGAAGGATCCGGCCAGAGAGGGCGCGGCGGTGCTCCCGGACCCCTTTCCGGCGCCGACGGCGCTTTCCCTGCCGCTGACGCTGCCCTCCGACCACGGCGGTGGGAGGGTGGAGTTCGGCGGCAGGAGGACTGCCGCCGGGCCGGCACGCAACAGCGACTTAGAGGGCCGGGCAGATTCTCACACGCTGACGCCCCCTGCTCTGAGGTAGGCCAGGGGATCGACGTCCGATCCGTAGCCGGGGCCGGTGCGGATCTCGAAGTGCAGGTGAGGGCCGGTGCTGTTACCGGTCGACCCGGAGCGGGCGATCCGCTGGCCGCCGGTGACCTGCTGGCCCGCGCGCACGTGGAGCGAGGACAGGTGCGCGTACTGGCTGTACCTTCCGTCGGCGTGCCGGATGACGATCTCGTAGCCGTACGCGCCGGCCCAGCCCGCCGAGACGACCTTGCCGGAGTTCACGGCCTTCACCGAGGTGCCGGTGGGGACGGGGAAATCGACTCCCGTGTGGTATCCGCTCGCCCAGGAGCCCGACTGGTGGTAGGGCGTGCCGGTGCGTGCCGTCACGGGTGCGGTGAGCCCGCTGCGGGGCTTCGACGCCTTCCCGGCGGGCTTCGCGCTGTGGTCGGACGTGGTGGCGCGCGGGGCCTGCTTCTCCGCCGCCTTCGGCGGGACGGACTTCCGCGGGGCCTTCGGCTTCGGCTCGGCCCTGGGGCGGGGGGCCGCGGGCTTCGGGGTGGCGACCGGGGCACCGGCCACGTCGAGGGTCAGCCGCTGTCCCGGGAGGATCAGGTCGGGGTCGGCGCCCACGACGGCCCGGTTCGCGGCGTAGAGCTTCTGCCAGCCGCCGCGGACCCGCTCCGCGGAGGCGATACCGGAGAGCGAGTCGCCGCGTGCGACGGTGTACGCCTCGCGCTTGCCGGGCACGGTCGTCGGCGACGCCTTCGGTCCGGCGTCACGGGCGGCCGTCCTGACCGGACGGGACTGCGGCGTCCCGCCCTTCGCGACGGGCGTGGTGCGCTGCGCCTGCGGGGTGAGGCCGGGCGCGTCGGCGCTCCTCTTCGTGGTGCCGGACGCCTCCGCGCCCCCGGTCGCCGACCCGGGCGCGTCGCCGCCCTTCTTCAGTCCAGCCCTCACGGAACAGGTCGGCCAGGCGCCGGGGCCCTGCCCTTCGAGCACCTTCTCCGCGACGGCGATCTGCTGGTCCTTCGTCGCCAGATCGGCGCGCGCCGCGTAGGCGGTGCCGCCGTAGGCCGCCCAGGTGGAGCGGGTGAACTGCAGTCCCCCGTAGTAGCCGTTGCCGGTGTTGATGTGCCAGTCGCCGGTCGACTCGCAGGCGGCCACCTTCTCCCAGACATCGGTCGAGGCGGCTCCGGCCGAGGCCGCCGTGAGGAGAGGGAGTGCGAGTCCCGCGCCTCCCGCCGTGACCGTGAGCGAAGCACGGTTGATCCTGCTGGGCTGGTATCTGCGGTGCCGTCCGTTCGCGGCCATGATCAGGCTCCCCCACTGACTGTAGGACACGTCGCAAGCGGCCAACTTATGTGTGCACCAAGGGTGGTGACAAGTGAACAGACTGTGTGCGCCCCCTCCGTGCACCGGCGCACCTCCCCCGCTCACTCCGGCGCGGGTGTGCTGCGGCAGCTGATGGAGAGCGCTCCACCGTAATGTCCCGGTGCTATAAATGCGCTCATGACGGATGCTCTTCGCCCGACCGGCCCGCCCACCCTGGAGGACGTGGCCCGGGCCGCTGGCGTCTCACGCGCGACGGTCTCGCGCGTCGTCAACGGAGTGCGCAACGTCGACCCCGCGATCCAGGAGGTCGTCCGGCGTGCCGTCTCGGAGACCGGCTACACGCCCAACAGGGCAGCCCGTTCGCTGGTCACCCGGCGGACGGACTCCGTGGCGCTGGTGGTGTCGGGGACAGGTGTCGAACCGGGCGGAGAAGGCCCGGCGGAGGACGGCGCGTTCACCGCGCAGGTACTCGCCGACCCCTTCTTCGGCCGGGTGATGACCGGGGTCGTCAACTACCTCCGGCCGCGCGGCATGCACCCGGTCCTGATGTTCGCCGAGTCGTCGCGGGCGCGGGAGGACGTGGTGGAGTACCTGCGCCAGGGGACCGCCGACGGCGCGCTGATCGTGTCCACCCACGCGCGGGACCCCCTGCCGGGGATGGTGGTCGGCGCCGGTCTGCCCGCCGTCCTGTACGCGCGGCCCACCCGGCCTGCACGGATCAGCTATGTCGACCTCGCGCACCGGGACGGGGCCGGGCTCGCGGCGGAACACCTTCTGGCGCGCGGCTGCCGACGGATCGTCACGATCAGCGGCCCTCTCGGTATACCCGCCGGACAGGACCGGCTCGAGGGGTTCACTTCGACGCTGGCCCGCCATGGGCACCATGACGTCCCGGTCGTCGAGGGGCAGTTCACCCAGGAGAGCGGCGAGGCGGCCATGGAGCGCCTGCTGCGTGAACACCCTGACCTGGACGGCGTGTTCGCGGGCAACGACCTGATGGCGACGGGCGCCTGCCATGTGCTCAGGGAGCACGGCAGGCGGGTGCCGCTCGATGTGGCCGTGGTCGGCTTCGACGACAGCAGCGCGGCCACCACCTGCCGGCCGCCGCTCACCACGGTCCGGCAGCCGGTGGAGCAGATGGCCGCGGAGATGACCGGCCTCCTGCTGGACCGGCTGTCCGCACCTGACCGGCCGGTGACCTCGGTGGTCTTCGAGCCGGTGCTGGTGGTCCGGGATTCGGCCTGAGTCCCCCGCCGCGCGGCGGACCGGCCGGTGGGCGCGCCGGCCGCCTCGACGAGCGTCACGCGGCCGAGCACGTCGGTGGTCCGCATCGCCCGCGGTGGCGGTCTTCCGGGGATGCGGGACGAGGGCCGGGCGTGACGACGTGAGCCGGCCCGGCCGGACGGGACGGTCCTGCGCGAGCGCCGTCTCGTAGGCGACCCACAGGAATTCGGAGGCTCGGGGTGGTCGGAGTCCGGACGGGGCACGCCCGGATGCGCCTCGCGGAGTCCGTCCGTGAGGTCCTGCCAGGAGCGGCGGGCCGCCGTCCTCCTGGAGGCGACCGAGTCTAAGCTCGTCCGCGGCCGGTGATCGCACCTCACGAACACCTGCACCTCGCATCGACGACAGGAGCCCGTGCAATGTCCCAGGTGAGAGTCCACAACTTCTCCGTCTCGATCGACGGATTCGCCACCGGCGACGGGCAGAGTCTCGACGCCCCGTTCGGCCACGCCGGCGAGCGGCTCCACGAGTGGTTCTTCCCGACCCGGACCTTCCAGAACATGCTGGGCAAGCCGGGCGGGAGTCGCGGCGTCGACGACGCGGTGGCCGGCACCTGGGATGCCGGTATCGGGGCGGAGATCATGGGGCGGAACAAGTTCGGCCCTCAGCGCGGCCCCTGGGAGAGCGACGACTGGGTCGGCTGGTGGGGCCCCAACCCGCCCTTCCACACTCCGGTGTTCGTCCTCACCCACCACCCCCGCCCGTCGGTGGAGATGGAGGGCGGCACCACGTTCCACTTCATCGACGCCACACCTCAGGAGGCTCTCGCCCTGGCGCGTGAGGCCGCGGGCGACCTGGACGTGAGGATCGGCGGGGGCCCGACCACGGTCCGCGAGTTCCTCGCCGAGGACCTCGTCGATCAGTTGCACATCGCCGTCGTCCCGATCGTCCTGGGCCGCGGCGAGCGCCTGTGGGACGGACTCGAGGGAATCGAGAAGCGCTTCCGGGTCGAGTCGGTGACCACCCCCGGTGGCGTCACGCACATGACCTTCACCCGGTCGTGACGCCACCCCCTGGGAGACGTCGGCCCCTGATTCCGCTACGCCGTTGCCCGAAGGCGCGAAAAACGCTGCCGGGGCACGGGAACAGGTCCGGAGCCGGAGCGCCCGCCGGGCGCGCACCCGCCACGGTCACGACGCGGCAGCTCCGACGGCCACGCGACCGGGGCCCGACGGCGTGACAGGGCGAGGCCGCGGCGCCGAACGTCGCGGTTCCATGGCCGCGGGTCCGGGCCCGTCCCGGCTGCCACCGGGTCCGCCGCGCCGAGGGCAGGGCCCTGGCGGGCGTCCCGGTGCGCGTCCTACGGGCGGACAGGAGGATGCGGCCGAGGGTCCTGCTGCTCCTGCCCGTTCTCGCGCTCACCGGCGCGCCGCTCACCGCTTCGTGGTCCAACGCGGCGGTCGGTCTCTACATGGCCGTGGTCCCCATGTTCGCCGGGTACGTCCTCTTCGGCTGGGGTCTGGCCCGCGTACCGGCGAGCACCGCGACGACCCTGTCGCTGCTCGAACCGGCCGTCGCGGCCGTGCTCGCCGTCCTGATCGTCGGCGAACACCTGCCGGCCACCGGATGGACGGGCGTCGCCCTCGTCGTCGCCTGCCTCGGCGTGCTCACCACCCCGGCCCGCCGGAGTTCGCCCCGGAGGGCCCGGGCGGCCGGAGGGGCCGTCGCGCCGGCTGCCGACATCCACGCGCCGCCGATCGGCTCCCGCGCGGAGAGCTCCGGCTGAGGTTCCGGCGGGACCCCTCGTCCGCGCCGGCGAAGCCGCGCGGACGAACCCGTGCTCAGCGCACCATGTCCCGGCCCCGGTTCGCCGTCACGCGGTCCGCCGCCTTGACGGGCTCGGGGGCGGGGGCCGGTGCGGGACGGGATCCACCGCGCGACAGGAAGTCCGCCAGCGGCAGTGTGGCGGCGCCGACCGTGACGGCGTCCGGACCGAGGTGGCCCAGATCGATCGTGGTGCGGGTGACCGCGTGCTCGAGGGCGTACTCCTGGACGTGGCGTCGGATGTCCGGGAGGAGGTGAGGGCCGATCAGCAGCCCGGCCCAGCCCCCGAGGACGACGCGTTCGGGCAGGAAGAGGTTGACGAGGTCGGCCAGCGCCGCGCCCAGGAATTCGGCCGTCTCGTCCAGGATCGCGGAGGCCACCGGGTCAGGGGTCCCGCCGGCCTCCGGGCGGGCCGCCTCGATCAGGGCGGCCAGCGCGGTCTCGTCGTCGGCGTCCGCCGGAAGGGGCCCGCCCGCCTCCTGCCAGCGCTCCCGCATCGCCTCGGCGCCGGCGTACGCCTCCAGGCACCCGATGGAGCCGCAACGGCACCGACGGCCGCGGATCTGCACCGTGGTGTGCCCCCATTCGAGACCGGTGTTCGAGAGGTCCTCCTCGAAGGCGTCGCCGCGGTTGACGCTCGCTCCCACGCCGGATCCGATCAGTGCGACCGCGGCCGCGCCGGCGCCCCGGCCGCCACCGAACCACATCTCGGCCTGCCCCAGCGTCCTGGCCCCGTTGTCGACGAAGAAAGGCACCTCCGGGGGCACGTCGACGGCCTCACGGAGGAGCTTCTCGAAGGGGACGGCGCTCCACCCGATGGTCTGGCCGTGCACGACGGCGCCGGGTCCGCCCGCGGCCTCCGGGGCGTCGCGCTCGATGATGCCGGGGACGCCGATCCCGATGCCCAGAAGGGAGCGGGGATCGGCTCCGGCGTCACGCAGGACGTCTCGTACGCCGGACCGGACGTGACCGACGATGCGATCGACGTCGTACCCGTGCTGGGCCAGCAGACGGTCCGTGCGGGCCAGTTCCTCCAGCGACAGGTCGAAGAGCTCGACACGGACCCGGGTCTCCCCGATGTCGACGCCCACGAACAGGCCTCCGGCGGGAGCGATCCGCAGCAAGGTGCGGGGGCGGCCCCCGTCTGATTCGACCACACCGGCCTCCTCCACCAGCCCCTCCGCGGCCAGTTCACCGACCACGTTGCTGATGGATCCCGAACTCAGCCCTGTCACCGGCCCGAGCTCCTGGCGGCTCAGCGGGCCGTCGAAGTACAAGCGTTGCAGCACCCGCGCCCGGTTGCCCCGCCGCAGGTCGCGCACAGTCCGTCTGCCACGCTCAGCCATGTCGCTCCCCTCACCCCCGGCCACTCCGACTCCCGCCCGGGCTTTTTCTCAGTACGTGAAACACCGGGTGGAACGCGATGGTGCCGATCGGGCCCCGCCCAGCGCTCCGGACCTGGAGGAGCAGCCTCTCACGGCCCCGGCGGGACAGTTCGCCCGTCCCGGCGCCTCGCGAGGTCCCGGCCGGCGAGCGTCCGGCCGCGCACGCCCCCGGGGCGCTCCTCGATGGCCGCACCAGCCGAGCATGATCGGGTGCGCACGCCCGGCGCTTATGCTCGCCGTATGGAGCAGAGCGAAGTCCTCAAGCGAGTGATCGGCATCCTCACGGAGGCGGGCGAGATGCAGCGCCATGCCGAGGAGGACGACGGTGGCGACCCGGACGCGGGCGGGAACATGGTGACGACGCTTCTCAACGAGACGATGCCGCACATCGCCATCCCCGCCGACGCCACGGTCGAGGAGATGGCGGCCCTGGTGGGGCGTGAGGTCGGCGGCGCCGTCGAGCAGCTGGTCGGCGCCTTCACCCTGGCGTTCATCGCCCTCGCACAGATCCACGACTCCGGTCAGCAGGACGTGACATCCGCCGATGTGCTGCAGGATCTGGCCCTGCGCGCCGAGGAGTTGAGCTCGGGGAACGAGGGGCCGGAAGGATCGCCCTGAGGCGCCCCCGCCCGAGACGGTGCCGCGGTGACGCCCCTCGCCGGCCTCGGGCCTCTCGGCGGTCCCGCCGTGGACGGGCGGCCGGTTGGTGGTGCCGGCCGGCGGAGAGGCAGCACCCGCCGGCCCGGTGAACGCCTGAGGCCGATGTGACCGTCACACGATTGGCTCGTTTGCCGGAGTGACGGTTCTGCCCCACGGCCCGGAAGGCACCACCCATGCCGCTCCATCCCCCGCCGCTTCGCGTCCTCGGCCATGGCACACGCCTCGGTGTGAAGGAGACCGAGGCGGCCCTCGTCGAGCACTACCCACGCCTCGTGCGGCTGGCGTATCTGATCCTGCCGCCCGAGCTCGGCCGGCACCGCCGGGTGCTCGCCGCGCACGCGGTGGTGCAGCGTGCTCTGCGCGCCGGTTCCCGCCCCCCGGCGGCACGCGGCGCGCAGACGGTCCCGGCCCCGCGGGCCGGTGGATCGCCGGCCGGTCCGGGGGTGCCGCCCGGCGGAACGGCTGACGGCGCACCGGGGACGACCGCCTATGCCGCCGTGCGCCTGCGGGTCGTACGCGACGCTCTGGCCCACGGGCACCGGCCGCGGTGGTGGCCGGGCCGTCTGCCCGCTCCGGCGGCACTGCGCCCCTCCGTTCCGGTGGTGCGGGGGCTGCGGCTCTTCCCGCGGGCGGGCGGGATGGACGAGCTCGCCCTGGACCGCACCCTGGCGGCTGTACCCGCGTCGGTCCGGGCCGCCCTGGGCGCGAGGCTGCTGGAGGACCTCTCCGCCGACAGCGCCGGGGCGCTGCTCGCGGAGGCGGGCGCGCCGGACCCCGTCGGGGCCGTGAGCACGGCGGAGGGCATGGCCGGAGACGACCACGCCCGGGCCGCACGGATGCTGCGGTCGGACGAGTTCGACCCCTGCACCGTGCAGACCCGGCCCACCGATCTGCTCCGGCGCCGGAACCGGGTCCGGGCGTGTGCGGCCGCGCTGGTACTCGTGTCGGTCGCCGGTGCGCTCGTCCTCCCTGCGGTCACCGAAGCGGGCGGCGCCCGGCCCGCCGCCGCACCCGCGACAGTGGCGGGCGGCGCGCTGGATGCCACGGCTCTGCTCAGGACGCCGCCCGGGCAGTGGGCCGACACCTCCCGCGTGGACTTCACCGCCTGGCCGCCGCGCGGTGGGCGCACCGAGGACGTCTCGCTGCTGGAGCGGGCACTCGCCGACTGGTCAGCCCCTCCGCCCGGCTCCGAGGTCGGCTCCGCGCCAGGGACGTCCCGGGCTGCACCCGCGCAGCCGCCCCGGCTGCTGTACGCGGGGGATGTGGCGGACGAGGCGGTGGTGCTGTTCCACGACGGAGGGGTGCGCGTGGTCCGGTACTCCGAGCCGTTGTCCGGGAAGGGCGCCCCCTCGCTGGAGTTCGCACGGGTGGACGATGCCGACGTCACCACGGCCGCGGCCCTCGCCGTCGAGCGTACGAGCACGTCCGTGCGGTACCTGCTGGCCCCGTGGGTCGCCGGGTCGGCGACCCGTGACCTCCTGGCTCCCGGGGTACCGGCACGACCCCTGGAGGTGGCTCCCGACGGCGTCACCGCACCGGTCCCCCGTCCAGCGGAAGGCGGTTGCCTGACCTGGCCGGCCGTGCAGCTGCGCTCGTCCCAACGGATCGTCGAGAAGCACGCGTTCCTCGTCACCGATCTGGGCGACCTGTCCCCCGTACACCTCACCCACACCCCGGCGCCCGGCTCAGGTGCTCCGGCCAGGCAGCCCCGTGAGGCGACGAGTACGGAAGCCCTGGCCGGCTGGGCCCGGACCGCCTGTTCACTCGAAGGGCTACGGCAGTCCGGGGTGCGGGGTGTCAACAACTGGCAGTTCGCGCGGCAGCCGCTGCCGGGCGGCGGCCCCCCGGCGGACTGGATGTGCACGCGGGCGGACACCTGGCAGGGGCAGGGTCGGGTCGTGGTGCAGTTCCTGCCTCCCGAGACCGCTCGTCCCGGGCGGGCGCACGTGGTTTCGGAGATCCGGGACACCGCCCTGTGCAGCCGGTTCGGGCAGCACATCGTCGCCGGGACCCGCTGGAGGGCGCCGAACGGCTCCTGGTACGTGGTCGCGGCGGGCAGCCGCGCCGTGGGGCGGATCGAGGTGACGGGCGCAGTGCGCGGGAGCGCGGAACGGCCGGTGCTGGCCGTCCGCGCGCCGCGGGACGCCCCGTTCCGGCTGAGGGCCGAACTGCGGGACGGCGAGGTGGTGCCCGCAGCGCGATGAGCGCCGGGGGCCCGAACGTCGGCCCCGTTGCGCTGCCTGGAGGCGAGCGTGCGTCCGCGGCGGGCCATCGGGATTCCGGTGGCCCGCCGCGGACTCAGCTGCCGCACCGACGGCGGGGACAGGGACGGTGCGGCCGGTCCGGTGGGCCGTCAGTTCCGGTAGACGCCGAATTCGTACAGGGAGTAGCCCCAGGGAGTGCCGCGTACGGTGGCGTCGACGCGTACGTACCGGGCCTCTGCCCGGACGTCGATGGCGTCGATTCCGCCGTTGCCGTCCGTGACGGTGTGGACGGTCGTCCAGTTCTGTCCGTCGTCGGACGTCTGCAGGGTGTATCCCTTGGCGTAGGCGGTCTCCCAGGCGAGTTGCACATGGTCGAACGCGGTCCTGCTGCCGAGGTCCACCTGGATCCACTGCTTGTCGGCCCAGTCGCTGGCCCACCGGGTGTCGAAGGACCCGTCGACGGCGTTGCCGGCGGGGCAGGGGCAGCCGGTACCTCCCGGCTGGGAGGTGGACGCGGTGGCGGGCCGTCCCGCCGCGACATTCGTTCCGGTGGCCTCGGGCGGCACGACCCGGAAGGACTTCGTCTCGATGCCGACGTTGCCCCTGCCGTCCGAGGACTTGAGGTAGACCTTCCAGACGCCGAGACGGTCGGGCGCCGTGAGCTCGAAGGTGCCGTCGCCCTTGTCGGTGAAGGGCACGTCGGCGAGTTGCCCGCTGTCGTCCACGTACTTGCTGCCGAGCAGCACCTGGTGGGTGATCGGGTCACCGTCCGGGTCGGAGACCGATGCCTTCAGGGTGAAGGGCTTGCCCGCCTGGACGGCGGAGGCGTTGTCCACGGCCATGCCGGTGATGACCGGGGGCGTGTTGTCGCCCGACGTGCCGGCTCCGTACGCCTTCTTCACCGCGTAGTAACTGATCGTTTCAGAATGAGATCGGCGTGTCGGCTGGCAGTCTGTGATCTTCGTGGGCAGGGTCTGCGGGGTGTCTGATGATCTTGTCCCTGATGACCTGTGGGAGCGCATAGCCCCGCTGCTGCCGCCTCAGCCCGTGCGAAGGCATAGGAACCCAGGCCGACTTCGGGTGCCTGACCGTATTGCGCTGGCGGGCATTGTCTACGTGCTGCGCAAGGGGGTGGCCTGGCGGGACGTCCCTGCCGGTGTGGTGGGCTGCTCCGGCGTGACCGCCTGGCGCCGTCTGCGGGACTGGACCGAAGCCGGAGTCTGGCCCCGCCTGCACGCGGAGCTCCTTGCCGAACTACGCAAGGCAGGTTTGCTCGAGATGGACGACTGCGCGATCGACGGCTCCCATGTCAGGGCCCTCAAAGGGGGATCACGTCGGGCCTTCGCCGGTCGATCGAGCTCGCCCCGGCTCCAAACACCACCTGATCGTCGACCGCCGCGGAACCCCGTTGGCCGTGTCCGTGACCGGCGGGAACCGGCATGACGTCACGCAGCTGATCCCGCTGCTGGACGCGATCCCCCGAATACGGGGACTGCGGGGACGTCCGCGCAACAAACCCAAGCGACTCTTCGCTGACCGCGGCTACGACTACGACAAGTACCGCCGGCTGCTGTGGCAGCGCGGGATCAAGCCCCTCATCGCACGGCGCGGCGTCGCTCACGGCTCCGGCTTGGGCAAGACCCGCTGGGTCGTCGAGCGCACCTTCGCCTGGCTCCATCAGTTCAAACGACTGCGGATCCGCTACGAACGCCGCGCCGACCTCCACCAGGGCCTCCTGGAACTCGCCTGCAGCATCATCTGCCTCCGACGACTCCGCACATCATCCTGAGACGATCAGTCAGCAGCGACGACGTTTCGGGCGTGATCGCCACCTGCCTGGGCCGCCGTTGGCTGCCGATCCCGGATCTGTTGCCCTCGTTGTGGCGACGTACTGCGCGTAGCGACGACGTGCGTCGGTCAGGCTATCCGCCCCGTTGGGGCCGCCCCAGACCTCGTCGGCGTTCGGGTCGTCCTGGCCATCGTCTTCCCAGCTGCACTCGTCACAGATCTGGAATTGTCCGCGGGTTTCCAGCGTCAAGAGCTTGCAGCAGGGACAGGCATACGAACCGCCGCTGGGCAGGCTTCCTTTGGGCGGTTCTTCGGGCGTTGTCACGTGTCGAGTGTTGCATGATCTGCGAGGACGCTCTGGGGTGGTCGCGTCATTCGAGCCTCATTCTGAAACCATCAGTAAGAGAGCCGCTTCTGGCCTGCGGGGAGCAGGTTGAACCAGACTCCGCCGAAGTCGTACTCGGTGCCGTAGTGGAAGAGGGTCGCTCCGAGCGCCACCCCCGTGTGGCCCGTGACGCACTGCCACGCCTGTCGGTAGCCCTCCGCCTTCGCGACGTCGGTCGGCTCGTCCGGTACGCCGTTGGCGTCGTCCGGGACCTCCCATTCACCCGCGGGGCCGCCCTCGGTGACGATGTAGGGCTTGTCGAACCCTCCCTCCTCCCAGGTCCTGCGGATGTCACAGACCGCGCCGTAGGAGTTCACGGCGTACAGGTCGAGGTCGGGTGCGTTCTTCTTGTAGTAGGGCCAGGCACCGGTCCAGGCGTCGGTCGAGGTGACCGGGTGGTCGGGGTCGATCGCGTGGATCTTCTTCGTGATGTCGTTGACGAACGTGGTGTAGGCGTCGCGCTGCTGCTCCAGGGCGTCACCGCTGTAGCAGTTCTGCAGGCCGAGCACCGACTCGTTGCCCACGTTCCACATGAGGACACCGGGGTGGTCCTTGTACGCCTCCACCCACTTGGGGAATTCGGCGAGCATGTTGTTCTTGTAGTCGGTGTCCGTGAGGTAGTTGACACAGCCGCCGCTTCCGGGGCCACCGCCGGGCTGGAGCCAGAATCCGGCGACGACCTTGATGCCGTGTGCGGCCGCGCTGTCGAGGAGAGGCCGGGTGGTCGCGTCGGTGCCCCAGGTCCGGATGGTGTTGACCCCCATGGAGCGGACGTCGGGCATGTACTTCTCGGCGTCGGCGACGGCGGGCCCCCAGGTCAGGCCCTTCACCGTGTACGGCGAACCGTCCACGGTCAGTCTCCAGGCACCCTGTGAACCCTCGACCTTGACCACGCTCCCCGCGGCCTGCGCGGCGGGAGCGGGCAGGACGGCGGCTCCGCTGAGGACGAGCGCGGCGACGGCGAGGCGTGCGGTGTTGCGGCCGCGGCCTCGGGCCGCGTGGTTACTCTGTGGCGGTTTCATGGGACAGAAAGCTCCTCGTGGGGGGATCCGTTGACGGGAGAGCGCCGAGGGGGAGCGCGCTCCGATGGGAGAGCGCTCTCCCTCATGGGCGCGTTACGCCCATGAGGGAGAGACGCGGACGGTCAGGGCAGTTCGTAGTTCTCGTCCAGAGCGGCACCCTCTCCGGGGTTGTTCTGGTCGTAGCCCCGTGCGTCGCACTGGAGACCGCCCACGATGCAGTGGTCGACCATGGCGTCCAGCGTGGCGTCGTCCCAGGCGTTGAAGAAGTCGTAGTGGAAGGAGTGACCGGTGCCGCTGGCCAGCCTCACCTGAGACATGTCGCCGTTGACCGGCCAGGCCATCTTGAACTCGATCATCGGCAGTGCGACGGGGTGACTGGCCGGGCAGACGTCCTGGTTGGCGCCCATCACGACCGGATACGCCATGTGGGCCTTGTGGTCCGGAGTGTCGAGATGCTGACCGTCCCAGCAACTGGGGGCCTGCATACGAAGGTTGAGCTGCGTGTCCTGACTGGTGGGACAGGTCGCCGGGAACTCGTAGTTGTGGTAGCTCTCACCGCACTCGTATCCCTCGACCATGCCGGGGTGGTCACGGAACTCCTCGGCCGTCTGCGTCGGACTGCCCACGACGAAGCGCAGCCCCTTGGGGAACGGAAGCACGGTGCGGTAGTCCGTGACACCGGCCTTGTAGTAGATGGTCTGCGGGCCGACGGGGCGGATCTCCTGGTTCCCTTTGTAGAGCGTCGGCATCCAGTACGCGGAAAGGTCGCCGGGCGCCTTGCACGCGGTTCCGCCGGCGCCCAGGGAGGCGGTGGTGCTGTTCTCGTCCGTGGTGTCGTTGCCCATGAACGTGTGGTTGTGGGACTTGCCGGCCTGGCCGGGATAGACGATCGGGTCGACCGAACCGGTGTGGTCGACCGAGCAGTTCGCCTGGAACTCGTGGAAGTACCGGTGGGGCGGGATCTCGGCGGAAGGCACCACCCCGGTGACCGGCGGGTTCGCCGGAATGTAGCCGTCACCATCGGGATCGTCACCCGAGGGGACGGGGGCCGCCGCGGCCATGGCGTGCCCTTGCGCCTGCTGCGCGTCCATGACGTGCGAAGCCGCGGCGGGCTCGCCCGCGGCGACCCTCGGGGCCTGTGCCGCGACCGGCTCCCCGGCGCGGGTGATCGCGGCGAACCCCATGACCACGAGGGCAAGCGCGGTGGCTACGACCAGGGCGGACACCAGGGTGGTTCTGCTCGTTCTTTCGGCCATGTGCGGACCTCCATGCCGCTCTGCGTCCGCGCACATCGGGTACGCGGTGGGGGGAGAGTGGAGCTGGATGGTGCGTCGTGCGGAACGCGGGAGAGCGCTCTCCCGAGTGGGGTCAGTGTTGCGCCGCCGCTTTGGACATGTCAAGACTGGGTGAACAACCCTCCCTGGACAGGGAAGTGCATCCGCGGGCCACACCGAGGACTCCGGCGCGGCCCCTTCGGTCGACCGCGTCAACCTCGGCCGCTTCGGCATCACCACCGTGCGTGACACCGTCATCGCCGCCCATGTGCCGCCGCCGCAGGCGGACCGCCTGTGTCCGGTGACAGCGGACCTGGACCGTCTGCCACGGAAGATGGATCGCCGCCGCCACCCGGAAGCTACCTTCCCCGGTCGTGCGAGGTCTCGTCGTCGCCCCCTGGCGGTGTCCGTCCCTCCCCTCGCGCGGAACGGCGCAGAAGCATCGCCGGCCTGATAGCCGCGTAGACGACCGAGAACATCACGCAGCGAGCCATCAGCTCACCGCCCCAATCCCTGTCGATCAGCAGGGTCGTACCGGCACCCGCCGCCATTCCCAGGACGACCGGCACTCCCACCCACACCCACCAAAGCCTCATGCCTGCCAGATGCCCCAGGCTCGCGGTCCTACATTCGATGACAACCGGTCCGACTTCACTGTCGAAGGACGGCCTGGACGCCATGCACTCAGGTCTTCGCCGGGTCGGACTGCGCGCATCATCTTCGTAGCACGTCGGGAGGGAACGAGAACCTCACTCGGCCCTCGTCGCCGTCCGGGCGAAGCACCGTTCAGCCCGGGTTCCGCTGGGCGGGGCCCGGCTGGGCGGGGCGCCGTTCGACCCCGGGCACCGTTGGACGGGGCGCCGTTCGACCCCAGGGGCCGTTGGACGGGGCCGCCGTTCGACCCCAGGGGCCACGGGGCGGGGGCGCCGGAGACTGAGGTGAGCGCCGTCCGCGATACGCACCGTGAGCGGCCGCCGCGCTCGGCGACCGGTACGCCGCCGCGCTCGAGGCATCCGTCGCGCTCTCCGTGCTGCCGCTGCCGCTGCCGCTACCGATTCCGCCCAGCCTCCGCGTAGGACACCGAGCTGCGGGCCGGGGGCCCGGACGGGGCCATGATCATCCCGAGCCCGACCCGGCCGGCCCGCCGGCCACAGCCGAGCGGCCGCGTACGGGACGCGGCACCGCACGGAACGCGGCGCCCTACGGGATCTGACGGACGCCGCCACATCCGTCCGGACGGGGAGCAGCCTTCCCGCCCGGACGGATCAGAGGAGGGTGCTCGGGGCACGTGGGCGAGACGTCGGCTCGCAGGTCCGCCGCGGCCGGCACCCGCTCCCGGCCGCGGCGGACCTCCGCATGCGCCCCGCGGGTTCAGCGCGATCCCGCAGGTCCGGTATCAGGCCGTGTGGAGAGTCAGCCCGTAGCGGTTGAGGATCTCGTTGATGGGCTGGTGCCAGGTCTCACCACCGCTGCTGCAGTTGCCCCAGCCGCCGGAGGTCACCCCCTGCGCCTGATCACCGCTGATGAACGACCCACCGGAATCGCCCGGTTCGGCGCACACGCTGGTCTTGGTCATCTGACGGACGGCACCCTGGCTGTAGTTCACCGTCTCGTTCTTGGCTAGCACGTTGCCGCAGTGCCAGTGGGTGGTGGAGCCGGAGCGGCAGATCGATGCGCCGATCGGAGCCTCGTTGGAGCCCCGGACCAACTGGTCCGAGACGGTGCCCCAGCCGAGGACGACCGGGACGGTCCACCAGCCGCTGCCCACACTTACCCAGGCGTAGTCGTTGTCGGGGAAGGACGACCCCTGGAAGGACCCGATGGCCGAACCGTCCCAGCCCCTGACTGCTCCCCCGGCCTGCCCGCAGTGTCCGGCGGTGACGAACCCGCCGTGCACCGAGAAGCCTATGGAGCAGCGGACGTTGCCGGTGTAGTACGGATCGCCGCCGACCGTTCCGGCGGCGAAGGTCCGAGGTGCTTCGGAGGTCTCCTTCACCGTGACGACGCCGGTCCTGCGAGCCTGGGCGAGGAAGGTACGGACATCGTTGTCACCCCGCTCGGAGGCCACGACGTTCACCACGACCGTGTTCGCCTGCGGATCGACGTGCCAACTGCTGATCCCACTGGGCGCGGAGAGGGTGTCCAGCCTCAGTTTGGCGGCGTCCAGTTCCCGCTCGGTGTGGTCGACCACATGGACGTCGGCGCCGGCCGCCCGGACGGCACCGGCCTTCGAGGCGTCGGTGACGGCGACCGCGAGCCGCCCGCTGTCGGCGTCGAACCATGATCCGCCGAGTGAGGCTCCGGCAGCACCGCGCGCCTTGCCCTGCAGGGCCGTGGCCGCCTTCTCGGCGGTCAGCCGCGCCTCCGCCTGACGTGGCGTCAGCCCGAGATCCCGTTGCATCGCCGTGAGAATTCCGGCGGAGGCCTGAGGCGCGGCGGCGGAGGGGGCGTCCGCCGCGGAGGCCTGAAGCGCCCCGGAAGCAGCCCAGGTGCCCAGGACGAGCAGTGCGGACAGGCCGGTCCGCACCATGGTCTTGTGTCTCAAGGGAGTGCTCCTTCTGTTGTTCCAGCATCGTGGGGGTGGAACAGGAAGCGTCCGAGAGCCGTCTGAGAGCGCTCTCAGATGAGCCGCTACGGACTGTAGCGCAACGCGATGGGCAGGTCCATGCCAATGACACCTCTTCGCGGAGCCGGCGCCGGACGCCTCGAAGGCAGAAGCGTCCGGCCGGACACGAACCTCTGCGGCGCCCCTCTTCGGTCAGGGCGTGAGAAGTGGCAGTCCCGCGGCCCGCCAAGGGGCGCGGAAGGCGTCCCACGGGTGGCGGTCACCGCCGGCCTCGGTGTCCCAGATCCTCACCGTCTCGCCTCCGCGGGACGTGACCGGCGACCAGCCGGGCTCACCGGTGGCAGCGAAGGAGGCCCAGGCCCGCGTCATTCGCCCTGCCAGGACATGGTCGGCCTCCCCCGGCGGGCCTCCGATGAGGAAGTGCACGTTCTCGTCGCCCAGGGCACCGAAGGCGAACGGGATGTCCGCGCAGTGCCAAGCCCTGACGGGCTGCCCACCGCCCCCTCGCCGCCGCACGAACCGGGAGAGGTACGTCCGGCCGCCGGCGCCCGCGTGGGCGTCGGCAAGTCTGCTGCTGTACTCGCCGAACAACATGTCCCCGTACACGGCCAGATAGATCTCGTTGACGGATGCGTCGCGCATCCTCGCGCGGTAGTCGTCAAGCAGGGACGGCGGCAACCGGTGGTCGGATGCGAACACGACGAGTTCCCGTTCGGTCGTCAGTCTCGCGCAGCTGCCCACAGCGTCCAGCAGCCAGTACTCGTCCGCCGCATGACAGACCATCAGGTCGATGTCCCGAGCGACACCGGTCCCGCACGCCGTCAACGGGTCCCGGGGCAGCCCGGTTCCCCCGGCGACGGGACCGTAGATCGCCGGGTCGTAGTGGCGTTGCCCGGAGCCCGGATCCCGGCGGTAGGTCTCGGCCACCCGGTCGGAGGCGTCGACCAGCACCTTCGGGGACGCCGAGAGGAGTCCTCGACGCGTGGCCGGCACGTCCGCCTCGGCTGCCACTTCAGTCGTGGTACGAGCCGCAGACTCCAAGGAGGCGCAGGCGTTCACCGCGCTGTGCGCGACAGCGCGCCGGAAAAGCCCCCGCGCGCCCTCCATCACCATCAGGCAGGCGACCGATGTCGCCCCCGAGGACTGGCCCGACACCGTGACGCGATCGGGGTCACCCCCGAAGCCGGCGATGTTGTCCCGCACCCATCGCAGGGCGGCGATCTGGTCGAGCAGCCCCCTGTTGTCCGGACATGCTTCCTCGCCCTCCATGGCCGGAACATGGCCGAACCCCTCGAATCCGAGGCGGTAGTTGAGCGTGACGACCACCAGGCCGTGACCCGCCAGGGCGGTCCCGTCGAAGTCGGGCTGGGCGGAGGAACCGAAGACGTACGCGCCGCCGTGGATCCAGACGAGCACGGGGAGGGCGTCCCCTCTCCTCCCCGGCGTCCAGATGTTGAGGCTGAGGATGTCCTCGTCCCCCGGCGACCAGGCGGGCGCACCCGGCAGCTCCGCCGACTGGGGAGCGACCGGACCGAAGGCCGCACACTTGCGGACCCCCTCCCAGGGCTCCGCCGGCTGCGGTGCCCGAAACCTGTTCGTCCCGAACGGCGGTGCCGCGTAGGGGATGCCTCGCAGTACGGTCACTCGGGGGTCCCTGGAGGACAGCTCCCCCGCTACCGTTCCGCCCGATGTGGTGAACACGCTCATTCACGCCCTCCGCCCCGGCCCCGGCGGGCCGGCTGTCACGTCCGCGCCCGTGCCGAGTCCGCCGCCTGTCCAGGGGGTTGCCGAGTCGCACACCGCGATGAGGAGTCAGCGGCTTGCGTGAGCCGGTCCGGGTGGGCGCGGGGGCGCCTCATGGCCCCACGCCTTGACGATCATAGGTAGCACCTCGCGAGGTGGACCTCTCCTTTTCCGCAGATCCCTGACCGGTTCGCGTCCGGTCCACGCACCTGGCGATGGCGATCGCAGTCGCACGGCAAGCCCATCCGTCCGACGCACCGGTGACAGATCCCGAAGGATCCGGGGAGGGATACGGGCTTCGCGCCGCGGGTGGCTGTCGGGGGAGCCCGGCTCTCCCTCGCAGCCGGCGACTGGAACCCGCCCGCGGAACGCGCCACAGTCCGGGCGGGGGCATCGGCACCCTGCCCGGACCTGAGCACCGCCTAGGTACCGGCCGCCCGATCCCCCACACAAGGTGTCCGGGTGGCTACGAAGGGAAGTCACCGGCAATCGCTTTCGTCCGTGCTGCGGGCGGCGCCGACTCCGTCGGGAATCGTCTTCCGTTGCGTCACTCGCCGGACCGGAGTGGAATTGCAGGGAGGGGGTCCCGCAGGAAGGGGTACGCCATGACCGACAGCGGACAGGGGGACGACGTCTATCAGCCGCAGGAGCCCGAGGCCTCCGACCCCGCCGACCTGCTGGATCTCGAGGACACCCTGGACGCTTCCCGGCTCGATGACGTCCTGGACGAGGGCTACTCCCCGCCGGACCGGCCGTGGGGTGTCGACGACGAGGGCACCACAGCCTCCGAGCAGCACGCGGGCGAGTCCCTCGATCACCGTCTGACCAGGGAGATCCCGGAGGACGACGACCCCCTGCGCGATCGCCCGGCGGAGGATTCGGACGGCGAGGGCGAAGCGGATGTGGACGGCACGGAGGGGTGGACGGACCGTATCGGCAGGCTCACCCAGGAGGGCGACGGACACGTCCCGTCCACGCTCACGGCCCAGGACGTGGGCGTGGACGGCGCGGCACCGTCGGCCGAGGAGTCCGCGATGCACGTGATCCCCGAGGAGAGAGATCTCTTCGGGTAGGAAGCGCCCGCGCACCTCCCTGTAGTGGTGCTCACTCCCTCCGAAGCACGTGATCACCGTTCCCTCTCCGCGCTGCCGTCCGGTCCACCTTGCACGATTCGCGCGACTGCCCAAGAAAGGATGCACATCCGCCTGCGGCGTGTGCTTCCCGGACCCGCTGCCGGGGCGGTCGTCGCGCCCAGCACCGCCCTCGTGGTCCCGCGCGTTCCTGCGCGTTCCCGCGTGGACTGCCTGAACTGCCTGGACTGCCTGGACGGATTCCTCAGCCGTCCTGGCTCCCCTCCGTTCCCCTGCCCGCCCCCCGCCTGTACACGCACGGTCACGCATGGTCACGTACGCGATGGGGGCGGCGCCCGACGTCCTCCGTATCCCGGCAGGCCCATGCCCGTGCGCCTGGCGCGCGCATGGTCCCAGGAGGGCTGTGGAGCGGCCGAATCGCGCCCCCGGGCGGCCTGTGCCCCCGAAAACACTTGGACGACGGACGCCCGCCACGGAAGACTTCTGTCTCCCGGACCTCTTGCAGCGGACGCGTGACGAGCGCGTCCGCCCGGTGTGGCGCTGCCCGGAATCGCCTGGCCTCCCACCATGCCGAGGCCCGGCACAACTGCCCGCGAAACGACGTGAGGTCGGCATGGCATCACAGCAGTCTCAACGGACCCGGCCGGGCAGAGGCCCGGTCCGCCTCGCGCTCCGCCACTACCTGGGAGAGTTGTCGCGCCAGCGTGGACTCTCCGTGTTCGCTCTCGCACTCCCCGCGCTGGGCAACATCGGCATCACGTACGTCGCACCACTGGTCGTCGCGAAGCTCGTGGGCCGGATCTCCGAGCAGGGGGGCGTCGGCGTCCGCACGGCCCTCCCGTACGTCGGAGTCTTCGCCGGGGTGCTGCTCCTCGCGGAGACCATGTGGCGGCTCGGCATCCACTGCCTCAACCGCGTCGACGCCCGGGGCATCGAACAGCTCTACATCACCGGCATGGACGCGCTGTTCGCCAAGGACGCCGCGTTCTTCCAGGACAACTTCGCCGGTTCGCTCACCAAGCGGGTGCTGAGTTTCGCCTCACGCTTCGAGGAGTTCGTCGACACCCTCACCTTCAACATCGTCGGCAGTCTGGCACCGCTGCTGTTCGGGACGGTGATCCTCTGGAGCTACGACCCGCTCCTGGTGGCGGGTCTGCTGACGATGATCACGCTGACCGCCGTGTGTGCCACGCCGCTCATCCGGCGCCGGCAGAGGCTGGTCAGCAAGCGGGAGGAAGCCATCGCCCGGGTGTCGGGCCATGTCTCGGACTCGCTGATGAACATGGACACGGTGCGCGCCTTCGCCGCGGAGGAGCGGGAGGCCGCCGAGCACCGGGCCAGGGTGGCGGAGTCACGGAGGCTGACGCTTCGCTCCTGGGACTACGGCAACCTCCGTATCGACACCCTCGTCGCACCGCTCTCCGTGCTGACCAACGGACTCGGGCTGCTCCTCGCGGTCGGGATCGGCGCCGGAGCCGGCGGAGTGGAGGCGATCGTGGTGGCGTTCACCTACTACACCGGCTCGACCCGCATCATGTTCGAGTTCAACCAGATCTACCGCCGTCTCGAAAGCTCGATGACCGAGGCCGCGCAGTTCACCGAGCTGCTCCTCGACTCCCCCACCGTCCTCGACCCCGTGACTCCCGAGCCCCTCGCCCCGAAGGGCGCGGACGTCCGTTTCGACGGGGTCACCTTCGCCCACGACGGTGGCGAACCGATCTTCGAGGACCTCGATCTGACCGTGCCCAGTGGTTCCCGCATCGGTCTCGTCGGCCGGTCCGGGGGCGGCAAGACCACCCTCACCCGACTGCTGCTGCGGATGGCCGACGTCCGGTCCGGCCGCATCCTGATCGGTGGTCAGGACATCAGCCGGTTGCGCCAGTCCGACCTGCGGAGCCTGATCTCCTACGTGCCTCAGGAACCGGCCATGTTCCACCGCACGCTGAGGGAGAACATCCGCTTCGCCCGCCCGGAGGCCACCGACGAGGAGATCCGCGCGGCCGCCGACGCGGCCCACGTGTCGGAGTTCGCCGATCAGCTCCCGGCCGGTTTCGACACCATGGTCGGCGAACGCGGCGTCAAGCTCTCGGGAGGTCAGCGCCAACGTGTCGCCCTCGCCCGTGCGATCCTCCGTGACGCGCCGATCCTGCTGCTGGACGAGGCGACCAGCGCACTGGACTCCGAGAGCGAGACCCTGGTGCAGCAGGCTCTCTGGCAGCTGATGGAGGGCAGGACCGCGCTGGTCGTCGCACACCGGCTGAGTACGGTCGCGGCGATGGACCACCTGATCGTGCTCGATCACGGACGCATCGCGGAGCAGGGCACCCACCACGAACTGCTGCAGACGGGCGGCGCGTACGCCAAGCTCTGGCACCACCAGTCGGGCGGCTTCCTCACGGACACCGTGCCGGGCGAGCCGGTGGGCGGCGCCCACGCGACGGCCGCCCCCTTGGCGGCGAAAGAGCCGACGCGGTGACCCCGCGAACGGGCCGGCGGATCCCGGACCCACCGCGCCCGGGACGCGGCCGGGCGCGGTGGACGGCCCGGCCGCCTCACCGCGGCGCGGCCGCTGACCACCATCCGGGGGCTATCCGCGACACCTCGACGGCCACCGGTGCCGCGCCCAGCCGTACGCCGTAGGCTCGGTGGCCTGTTCGAGCGCGGCGATACCGCGGTACGCCGGGCTCCCGCACACCACGAGACCGGAAGCAGGCAGGTCACGATGAGCAGCACAGCGCAGATCGGTGTCACAGGACTCGCCGTGATGGGGCGCAACCTGGCCCGTAACTTCGCACGCAACGGCTACACCGTCGCCCTGCACAACCGCACGGCCGCCCGCACCCGCGAACTCGTCGAGAACTTCGGCGACGAGGGTGAGTTCATCGCGACCGAGAGCGCCGAGGACTTCGTGGCGGCGCTGGAAAGGCCACGCCGCCTGGTCGTCATGGTGAAGGCCGGCGAGCCCACGGACGCGGTGATCGCGGAATTCGCGCCGCTCCTGGAAGCCGGCGACATGATCATCGACGGGGGCAACGCACACTTCGCCGACTCGCGCCGCCGGGAGCGCGAGTTGCGCGAGCAGGGCATCCACTTCGTCGGTACCGGCATCTCCGGCGGCGAGGAGGGCGCCCTCAACGGCCCCAGCATCATGCCCGGCGGCTCACCCGAGTCCTACGACGCGCTCGGCCCGATGCTCGAGAAGATCTCCGCGAAGGCCGGCGACGGGGCCCCCTGCGTCACCCACGTCGGCCCGGACGGGGCGGGCCATTACGTCAAAATGGTACATAACGGGATCGAGTACGCCGACATGCAGCTCATCGGCGAGGCGTACCAACTGCTCAGGGACGTCGGGGGGTACTCCCCCGCCGAGATCGCGGAGATCTTCCGGACATGGAACACCGGACGCCTCGACTCCTACCTGATCGGGATCACCGCGGAGGTCCTCGCCCACACGGACGCGACGACGGGTGAGCCGTTCGTCGACGTGGTCCTGGACCAGGCCGAGCAGAAGGGCACGGGGCGGTGGACCGTGCAGATCGCGCTGGACCTCGGGGTGCCGGTGTCGGGAATCGCGGAGGCGGTGTTCGCGCGGGCGGTCTCCGGCCACGCGGACCTGCGGGAGGCGTCCCGTCACCTTGCCGGGCCGTCCGCGCGGAGGCTGTCCAAGGACGAGGCCGCCGCGTTCGCCGACCGGGTCGAGCAGGCCCTCTACGCCTCCAAGATCGTCTCCTACACCCAGGGCTTCCACCAGATCGCCGCCGGCAGCACCCAGTACGACTGGGACATCGACCTCGGCAAGATCGCCGCGATCTGGCGCGGCGGATGCATCATCCGCGCCGCGTTCCTCGACCGCATCACCCAGGCCTACGACGCCCAGCCCGGCCTCGTCAGCCTGCTCGCCGACAAGGGCTTCGCCGACGAGATCGCCGCGTCGCAGGACGACTGGCGCACCGTCATCACCACCGCCGTCACCCACGGCGTCCCGACCCCCGGCTTCGCCGCCACCCTCGCCTACTACGACTCCCTGCGCGCCGAACGCCTCCCCGCCGCCCTCACCCAGGGCCAACGCGACTACTTCGGCGCCCACACCTACCACCGCACCGACCGGACCGGCACCTTCCACACCCTCTGGGGCGCCGACCGCACCGAGGTCGACGGCTGAACCATGCCCGCAACGACGCCGCCACTGACGTTACCCGCCGCACCGAAGAAGCCGGCGGCCACGGCCGGGGCGTTCGAGCGCGAGGCCTCGCGCTGAAGCAGTACCGGGCCCGCACCAGAAGCCTGACCGCCCCCGAGCCCTTGTTGAACAGAGACCTCACGGGCCGGTCCGGCTGGGCACCTGGGGCAGCAACACCCGCAGCCGCCGTGGCAAGCTGACCTGCGAACAGCGCGAGCAGCACGCCGCCCTCGGCATCGACATCGACCGGGCCACCACCTGACACCACGGCGCCGGACAGTTCAGCAAGCTGCCCGTTCTGGATGGTCGCTGGTCAAAACCCTGACCAGCGACCATCCGAAAGGTCAGGCAAAATACTTCTTGAACTCGGTGAAGGTGATACGCCTGTCACCGTCGGTGTCTGCCTGCCGGACGAAGTCGGCGAGCGTGGCCGCGCCGAGGGTGCCCTCGTGGGCCAGGCCGTAGTCTCGCAGCTCGCGCAGACGGATCTCGCCGCTCCGGTCCGTGTCGATTTCGTCGAACAGTGCCTTGGCCTCGGCCTCGGTCAGCTTTTCCACGTGGTCCTCCTTGTACTTGGTGTGGATTGAGCGGCGACCCGGCGCCGGTCTCCGATGTGTCCGGGCCGCCGCCGGGGTCGACGGGGGCGGCAGACAGGGGCCGGGTCCGCTCCTGCTACTCCGGGATCTCCCGGATCTACCTCGCGTCCTCGTCCGCGTAGTGCTTCTCCAGGAAGTCGGCGACGCTGCCGACGGCAACGGAGGAGACGAACGCCCTGGCGAGCACCTCCTGGTTGATGTCCTCGGAGCTCTTGTCCTTCTCGGCCGCGGGCAGACTGATGTGGTGGCGCAGCGCCAGTTGTCCGTCGACGACGACTGCGGCAGGCTGCCGCCAGTCCTCGCCGAGGTAGGCGAGGAAGGCGTCGGTGTCCACCTCGGCGACCGGGCCGATCAGGGAGGTGACCGCGATCCAGCCCGCGTCCTCGCCGTCGTACTCGAAGTGCAGCTTCTGGCGGCGCTTCTTCGTGGTCCCGTCCTTGAGCTTGAGGGTCTGCTCGAAGGTCGCCACCGCCTTGGTGTCGTTCTTCCCGGTTCCGCCTTGGACGTTCTCTGCGCCGAGTGCCTCGGTGAGGAGTCCGAGGAAGTAGTGCCATGTGGCCATCGGCATGCCCGCCTTTCATGATCGCGCTGGTGCGTCCCGTGCTCAACGGACAGCCCGCGCGCCAGTTACGGATCAATCTCCGGCATCTGCTTCCGTCAGGGAAGCGACGCAGCAACGACGCCCTGCGTCCATTCAGAGTGCCCCGCCGGGCGTTCGTCGGTGACGCGCAGTCAGGCAGCGGGCGTGTAGCGGACGATGGTGTCTTCACATGAGCAATTGTCAATTCCTGTGGACCTGTTGGCTTTGAGGAGGTCGCGCGCAGCCTCCGCACTGTAACGGGGTTGCCGTACGGTTCCCGCAGCCGCGGCCGGTTACGTCCGCTCGGGACGCAGCAGTACCTCGCTGCCGATGGGCGTGAATCCACAGGTGAGGAAGGCGCGCAGGGAGCGGGCGTTGCCCGGGGAGACGGCGGCGAAGACGGGTTCGCCTTCCGGGACCAGTGAAAGGGCATCGGAGAGGAGTGACCGCCCGTGCCCTCGGCCGCTGTCCTGGGCGCGGTGGAGTTCGATACTCAGCTCACGCCGCCCGGCGAGGCCGTCGGCCAGGGTGATGAGGCCACGTTCGTCACCGTAGGCCTGAACGTTTGTCCGCAGCCACCGGGCGTGGCGGACACGTGGATGGTCGTCTGCGTCGGTCAGCTTCGCCAGGCGCGGGAGGCCGCCGGTGCCGCGGGCCGTGAGTGTGGCGTCGGTGACGCCGATCCACCCCCTGGGCCCGGCGAGGTGGCGCAGGAAGTCCGCAGACAACGACTCGCCGAAACCATCTGGGCCCTGGGCGTATACGGCCTGGTTGGTCATGGCGGTGGCGACGACGGCGTGACCGGTGAAGGCGACCGAGCATTCGAGACCCCCAGGAAGGGGCGGCAGCACCGTCACCCGGCCGTCGACCGGCGGGAAGCAGTTGTCGGCAGCGTCCATGAAGAAAGTCAGGAGCGGGTGCGATTCACCCACGTCTGGCCACCCGGGTGTTGAGGAAGTCCGATAGCGGGCAAGTGTCGGATTCTACGCCATGCCCCCGGTCACGGCCCTTCCGTCAGCCGTTGCGAACCCCCGTCTCCAGAGCCTCCTCGACTCGTAGGTCCGGCTGGGTGCGCACGGGCCGGATGGCGGCGGCTGCTACGCCAGGAGCTTGAGGGCGGCTTGCCACACAGGGCTGTCGACGTAGTGGTTGTCGTACCGCTCCGCGGATGCGCTGATCTCCTTCGCGTCAGCCTCGCCGCGCATCACTCTGCCGAGCAGGCGAAGGTAGTCGAATCGGCCCATGCCGGGTGTGAAGACGAACAGTACGTCCGCCTCGCGGTCGGGTGCGGCGGCGAAGGCATGGGTGGTGTGGGGCGGTACGGCCAGGAAGTCTCCTGCCTCGAGGACAGTGATCTCCTCACCCACCAGCACCTGGAGGGCGCCGCTGATCACGAAGAACAGCTCGCTCGCCCGGGTGTGGAAGTGCGCGGGTGCCCCCACGGCTCCCTCGGCGAACGTCGATCTGTAGCTCGTGAAGCTGTCCGAGTCGGCGAGCAGCGTCATGACGCTGCTGGGGTCGGAGCAGGTCTCGGCCTCCGCGTGACGAGTCAGTACGGGGTGCCTCTCGGCCTTGGCGTTGCTCATGTCAATCCCTTGCGGGTAGGGGGCGTTCGGGCTGTGTTCGGCGGGAGCCAGGACGGATCTGTGGGACGGCCGGGTACGGGCAGCGCTCAGAGAGCACGGTGCATGATGTGGAGACCTACGTATCCGTGCACCGGGTGGCGGAAGCCCTCGGGAAGAGTGCCCACCACGTTGAGTCCGAGCGAGCGCCAGAGGTGCACCGCCGGCAGGTTGGTTTCCACGACGGCGTTGAATTGCAGCGCGCGGAACCCGTCCTGGCGGGCCTGCGTGATGACGTGTGCGCCGAGTGCCCTGCCCACACCTTGTCCGGCGTGTGCCGGGTCGACCATGAAGCTGGCGCTGGCGATGTGTGCGGCGCCTCCGCGGTGGTTGCGGACGCTGTTGGCGGTTCCGAGGACCTTGCCGTCGCTGCTTTCGGCGACGAAAGTGCGGCCGGGCGGCTCGGGGAACCACATCAGCCGAGCCTGGTCCCGCGTCGTTCCGCGATCCCATGAGAACGTCTCCCCAGCCCGGATGATGGGCTGCATGAACGCCCACATCGCGGGCCAGTCAGCTGCGGTCGCCTCACGGATCAGCGGTTTGCCCGCACTGTCGGTCATGGCGTTTCCCTCCTGCTGTGAGTCGGTGGCGTTCGAATGCCGGGCAGAGGTTCGCGTCATCGGGCTCTTCCTTGTTCGCATCAGACAGGGAGCGGCGTCAGCCGGCGAAGATCGTGGCGGGGTCACCGGTGAACCAGGAATTTTCGATGCGTATCCGGTTGATCAGCCAGCGGTCGCCGTCGCGCACCAGGTCGACGGCATAGGGGTTCTTCAGCAGGGCGAAGACTCCCCGGTCGGCGACGAGCAGATGCTGGGCCTCCACCAAGGCAGTCAGGCGCGCGGTGTCCCCGTCGACGACGATGCGCGCATTGGTGACCTGGTGGGTGGTGTCCACCCGGCCGGACAGGCCGAGGATGGTGGTGACGATCGTGCTTCGCCCCGCCATGACCGGCGGCCGCCCGCCCCATCTGGCCGCCGCCGGCGAGAAGTCCAGCTCAGCGGCGGCAGTGAACGCGGAAGCGAGCAACTGTGGATCCTTGAGGTCCTGCCCCAGGCCGAATCGGAACAGTGCATCAAGGATCTCGGCGCGGTCACGCAGCTCCGCGACGACCTTGGCGGTGTCGGCGGCAGGATGCGCAAGCGCGTGTTCCTCGGTTACATACATCGGTGACTCCAAGCATCATCGTCGGACGGGTCTTGCGAGCTGCTTCGAGCTTCGCGGGAGGTACCCGTCCGATCAACGTCGGCCTGTGCAACGATCGTGAAGTCTGGGTTCACGATGAGGGGGGCGCGATGATGGAGCGACACGAACTGGATGCTTTCCTGACCCTGGCTCAGGAACTGCACTTCGGCCGGACGGCTGAGCGCCTCCATCTGTCCACCACACGTGTCAGCCAGACCATCGCCAAGCTGGAACGCCGCGTGGGCGTACCGTTGTTCAACCGCACCAGCCGGCGCGTGGAGCTGACGGCCGTGGGCAGGCAACTGGAGCAGGAGGTCCGGCCGGCGTGGGAGTCGATCGCTGCCGCGTTCGGTCGGGCGATCGAGACCGGACGCGGGCTCACCGGCACGCTGCGCGTCGCATTCGTCGGCGCCGCCGGCGGCCAGCTCCTGGCCGGGGCCGCGGAATTGTTCCGGGGCCGCGAGCCGGGTTGCCAGGTCCAGCTCCGCGAGGCCCAGATCGGCGAGGTGTTCCCGTGGCTGCGCGACCATGAGGTCGACATGGCACTGGTCCACCACTCCGCAGCCGAACCGGGCCTCGCCAGCGGCCCGACCCTCGTACGTGAAGCCCGTATGCTCGCCGTTCCGTCGGGACACCCACTCACACGGCACGAGTCGGCGAGCCTCGAAGACCTCGCACGGGTGAAGCTGCTGCGGCTGCCCGACAGCGTCCCGGACAGCCTCCAGCGGGACTGCACGCCCTCCACGACCCCGGCCGGGCGCCCCGTCGAACACACCCACGCCTCCGCGACCTTCAACGAAATGCTCACGCGCATCGGATCCGGCGAAGGCTGCTTCGTCGTCGGCGCCCAAGTACGGCGCTACTACGCACGCCCTGACGTCGCCTACGTCCCCCTGCGTGACGCACCACCGCTGGAATGGGCTCTGTACTGGCGCGCCGACTCAGCAACAGCGCGAGTCCGCGTCTTCTGCGACTCCGCGTCCAGGATGCTCGGCCTCTGAGACCGTCGGTCTGGGTGTGTCGTTGCCCGATGCCCGGTGGGCACGCATCGAGTCGTTGCTGCCGGATCGGACACCGAAGCGGCGTGTGCGGTGGCATGATCACCGGCAGGTGACCGACGCGATCGCGTTCCGATACCGCACCGGGACCCCCTGCATGGATCTGCCCGAGCGGTTCGGGTCATGGAAGGGCGCCCACCACCGGCTGCTGATCCGCCGCAACCGCACCACCGGCGAACCCGCCTACTGCCGTTGTCACTCCACCACACCGGCACTTCTGGTCACCCTGGTCAGGGTCGCAGGTTCCAGATGGCGGGTGGAAGGGACTCCGGAGCGAGAAGGGGCCGGCCGGACCGGATGAGCACCAGGTCCGCCGCTACCCCTCCTGGACTCGCTGGGTCACCCCCGCCGTGCTCGCCCACTCGTTCCTCGCCGTCGTGCGCGCCGACGAGCACGCACACCGCTCCACATCCGACGGCCTGATCCCACTGACCTGCAGCGAGATCCAGCCGCCCGTTCGTCACCGTCGCCGTCCGGCCCGATCACAACCCGGTCCACCGGCTCAGCTGGTCCGCCTGGCGACGCCGCCACCAGGCACGAGCACAAGCCACCCGGTACCGGCGACAAGCCACATCCCAGACATGAAGATCATGAAGATCACGATCCGGAGCTGGAGTACTAAGCGACCGGTCCCTGCCTGCAGGAAGCACCGGTGCGCATGTTGGAGGAGGCACCGACGATGACCGAGTCGAGCCGGTTGCGGGCCTGTGCGAGGTCCGCGATGTGCTGGTCGAGGCGATCACGTTCCGCGGCGAGGCGCGCAAGGAGTTCGGGTGTGGCCTGGCCGTCGATGACGGAGGGCGTGAGCTCGGCGATGGTCTTGCTCGACAGCCCGGCGGCATACAGCTCCCGGATCAGGCGGACCCTGTCGACCGCGGCTTCCGCGTAGTGGCGCTGGCCGCTGTCGCTGCGCTCGGCGGCGAGCAGGCCCTGCTCCTCGTAGTACCGCAGGGCGCGGGCGGTGACGCCGACACGGTCGGCGAGCTCCCCGATACGCATCCTCGACTCCCATCCATGTGATCTGCCTCATGACGCCTTGCCCCTGACGTCAACGTCAAGTCCTAGCGTATTCGATATGCACAACGACGGGGCACTTCCCCCCGATACAGCCCAAATGTGGATGGCTTGAACGAAGTGGAGCACTCCATGAACGAGAACATCACCGTCACCGCCGGCGGCCTCCACAGCCACCGCATGCCGACCGCAGTCGTGGACGTGCCGGGCACACGTCGCACACCCCACCAGAAGAGGACTCACTCCATGAACACCAGCCAGACGACCGGACTCATCGGGCCTGCGGCCACCGCGACCGTATCGGTCAAGCCGATCGTGCTGCGCGCACCGCAGCGCGGCGAGGACCTGCACGTACACGTGACCGCACCGGTCACCGGAACCAACCTGCCGATCGTGCTGTTCGCCCACGGCTTCGGATCGGACCTGGACGGCTACGCACCGCTGGTCGACCACTGGGCCTCCCACGGTTTCATGGTCGTCCAGGCCACTCACCTGGACGCCCATCGGCTCGGCCTGCCCGCCGACGACCCCCGTCGGCCCCACCTGTGGCGCTACCGCGTCCAGGACATGCGGCGCATCCTCGACGAGCTCGCCACGCTGGAAGCGTGCGTGCCAGGACTCGAGGGCCGTGTCGACCACAGCCGCATCGTCGCGGCCGGGCACTCCTTCGGCGGCCAGACCGCCGGGATCCTGGTGGGTCTGCGGGTCACGGACCCGGAGACCGGCGTCGCCGAGGACCTGTCCGATGCCCGGGTCATGGCCAGCATCCGGCTGGCCACCGCCGGCAGGGGCGGCGACGAACTGACCCCGTGGGCCCACGAGAACCTTCCCTGGCTGCGTGATCAGGACTTCTCGCACATCACCGCCCCCGGTCTCGTCGTTGTCGGCGACAAGGACGAGATGGGGCTCTCCACTCGCGGGCCGGAGTGGACAGCCGACCCCTACACCCTCAGCCGCGGCGACAAGAGCCTGCTCACCGTCCACGGCGGCGAGCACCTCCTCGGCGGCATCTCCGGCTACCGGGTGGCGGAGACCACCGACGAGAATCCCGAGCGGGTCGCGCTCATACAGCACGTGACCCTCGCCTACCTGCGCCACATCACCGGCATCGACGGCACCGACTGGGAACAGGCCCAGAAGGTTCTCGCGGACGGTCACGCCCTGGGCCGGCTCGAATCCAAGTGAGCTCGAGATGACAGACATGCGAAAACAGATCGCGCTGCTCACGTTCGGGTACTGGCAGGACGTCCCGTACTCCGCAACCCGTACTGCGGCCGACTCCCACCTGCGGACTCTGGATCCGGCGCAGGCCGCCGAGGATCCGGGAACCGACGGGGCCTGCCTGCGGGTGCACCACTGGGCACGTCAGCTCGCCTCCCCCGCTCCTCTGCCGGTCGCCATCGCCGCGCACACCCGGCGCATCGAGATCGGCACCAGCATGATCGACATGCGGTACGAGAATCCACCCCACACGGCAGAGGAGGCAGCGGCCGTCGACCCCATCAGCGCCGGGCGCCTCCAGCTGGGGATCAGCCGAGGAGCGCCGGACAGCCTCCCGGGCGGCCCTCCCGCTCGGTCTCAGGTCACACCGGCCTCCGCAAGACCCACCGCCACCTGACGGGGCCGACCCCGCACAAGCTGGTCGGGGCTTGGGCAGCGGGCTTCGCCGACCAGGTCGAACAGGCCCCGTACGCCCCCAAGACCGTCTCGTACGCCCTGGGCTTCCACCAGATCGCCGCAGGCAGCGAGGGGTACGACAAGATCACGGGGGCGGACGGGACCGCTGCCCCGTCCGCCTTCGTGTGGTGGACCGCGAACACCGTGGGACGCAGCGTCCGGGCGTTCGGAACCCGTGTCACGGGATCCGCCGCCCGACCGCCTCTGCCGCGGTCGGGCCAGTACACCACCGACGGCGGCGCTCCCACACAGTTCCCGGTGTTCTGATGCCGGCTTGCCGCATCGACGAAGGTCCAGACCAAAGCATTGACGTGCCCCTGACCTATCGGTACGGTCCAGAAAGTCGCCTGAGAGCGCTCTCAAAGCCATATCCGGGGGCACTCGCACGACCACCCCCACCGCACGGCCTTCCCGATGAGGAGAAGAGCTTGTCAGCCAACGCATCTTCCGCCGCACCCGCACGCCGCGCCCGCCGCACCCGCCTCAGGCCCGCCGCCCTCCTCGCGGCGCTCGCGCTGGCCGGCAGCGGCCTCGTCGTCACCCAGGTCACCGCCGCCACCGAGGCGGCGGCCGTTCCCGCCACCATCCCGCTCACGCTGACCAACAACTCCGGGCGCGGCGAGCAGGTACACGTCTACGTGATCGGCACCGAGCTCTCGTCCGGGCGGCAGGGCTGGGCCGACGCCAGCGGCGCCTTCCATCCGTGGCCCGCGGGCGGCAATCCGCCGACGCCCGCTCCCGACGCGTCCATCGCCGGCCCGGCCAACGGGCAGTCGAAGACCATCCGGATGCCGAAGTTCTCCGGCAGGGTCTACTTCTCCTACGGGCAGAAGCTGGTCTTCAAGCTCACCACCGGCGGCCTGGTGCAGCCCGCGGTGCAGAACCCGAGCGACCCGAACGCGAACATCCTCTTCAACTGGACCGAATACACGCTCAACGACGCCGGGCTGTGGATCAACAGCACGCAGGTCGACATGTTCTCCGCGCCGTACGCGGTCGGCGTGAAGCGGCCGAACGGCACCACCCTGACCACCGGCCATCTCAAGCCCGGCGGCTACAAGGCGTTCTTCGACTCCCTGCGCGCCCAGTCCGGCGGCTGGGGCGGGCTGATCAGAACCCGTTCCGACGGCACGATCCTGCGGGCCCTCGCGCCAGGACACGGCATCGAGGCCGGTGCCCTGCCCGCCTCCGTCATGAACGACTACATCAACCGGGTATGGAGCAAGTACTCCTCGCAGACCCTGACCGTCCAGCCGTTCAAGGACCAGCCGAACACGAAGTACTTCGGCCGCGTACAGGGCAACACCATGAACTTCACCAACAGTTCGGGCGCGGTCGTCACCAGCTTCCAGAAGCCCGACTCCGACAGCGTCTTCGGCTGCTACAAGCTGCTCGACGCACCCAACGACCTGGTCCGCGGGCCCATCTCCCGTACCCTGTGCGCCGGCTACAACCGGTCGACGCTGCTGAGCAACCCCAACCAGCCTGACGCGAACAACGCGAACTTCTACAAGGACTCGGTCACCAACCACTACTCCGCCAAGATCCACGCCCAGATGGCCGACGGCAAGGCCTACGGCTTCGCCTTCGACGACGTGGGCGCGCACGAGTCGCTGGTCCACGACGGCAACCCGCAGCAGGCGTACATCACCTTGGACCCGTTCAGCTAGGACGTACCCACTCCGACCAGGTCGGACCTCGCCGAGCGGCGGACCACTGACGTGGCCCGGGGCCGGACCGAGCCGCTGACACCGGCCGGTCCGGCCCCGGGCCACGTAGGGCGCCCGAGTCACGCAGGACGTGCGGGCGCCCGTGATGCACGGCGGGGGGCGCCCGTGGTGCGACGGGGGCAGGGGCGCCCGTGGTGCGACGGCAGGAAGGGTGCAGCGCGGCGCCACCCCGGCCGAAGGGCGAAGGCAGGGCCCGTCGCCCGCCCGGCCCGCTCCGGGTGCGGCCGGACCCGCGATGTGGATAAGTGGCAGGGAGCCACGTCCACCATCCACGGAGCGCGCCCATGTCCGAGGCCGTACCGGATCCCGTTGTGGTCCAGCCCGTCGTCGCACCGCTGACCGGTGCCGCGGTCGTCCTGGTCGCGACCATCCAAGCGGGCGGCGAGACGGCCGTACGGAAGGTGCTGCCCGAGCTGGCCGCCTTCGCCCGTTCGATCGGGTTCCGGGTCCCCGGCGCCGGCCTGGCGTGTGTCACAGCCTTCGGCTCGGATGCCTGGGACCGTCTCTTCGCCGGCCCGAGACCCGCTCGCCTCCACCCGTTCCGGGAGTTGCGCGGCCCCGTCCACCACGCTCCGGCCACACCGGGCGATCTCCTCTTCCACGTCCGCGCCGAGCGGATGGACATCTGCTACGAGTGGGCCTCGCAGGTACTCGGAAAGCTCGGCGACGCGGTGAGGATCGTCGACGAGGTCCAGGGCTTCCGCTACTTCGACCACCGCGATCTGCTCGGCTTCGTCGACGGCACGGAGAATCCGGTCGGCGACGAGGCACGAACCGCGGCTCTCGTCGGCGGCGAGGATCCCGGCTTCGAGGGGGGCAGCTATGTCGTCGTGCAGAAGTACCTGCACGACATGGCCGGCTGGAACGCGCTGAGCACCGAGCAGCAGGAACGGATCGTAGGCCGCACCAAGTTCACCGACATCGAACTCTCCGACGAGGACAAGCCCGCCGACTCCCACGTCGCGCTGAACACCGTCACCGATGAGGACGGCACCGAACGCGACATCCTGCGGGCCAACATGCCCTTCGGCAGCTTCGAACAGGGCGAGTCCGGTACGTACTTCATCGGCTATGCGGCTGATCCGGGTGTCACGGAACAGATGCTGCGCAACATGTTCCTCGGCGACCCGCCCGGCAGGCACGACCGCATCCTCGACTTCTCCACGGCGGTCACCGGCACGCTCTTCCACGCCCCCAGCGCCGACTTCCTCGACGATCCCCCGCCACCCCCCGGCCCCACCCGGTCCACGGAGGCCCCTGAGGGCCTGACCCATGGGTCTCCGCCGAACGCTGCGGGATCCGCGAGGGGCCACGACGGTTCGCTGCGTATCGGCAGCCTGCAAGAAAGCACCCCGCGATGAACAATCTGCACCGCGAACTCGCCCCTGTGACCGACGCGGCCTGGGAGCAGATCGAGGAGGAGGCCAGGCGCACCTTCACCCGCCATGTGGCGGGGCGCAGGGTCGTCGATGTCAGTGATCCGCAAGGTCCCGGGCTGTCGGCGATCGGAGACGGCCACCTACGGGACATCGATCCGCCCGCCCCTGACGTGATCGCCCGGGCGCGCACCTCCACACCGGTTATCGAGTGGCGGGTGCCCTTCACCGTGACGAGGGCTGCCGTGGACGACGTGGAACGCGGCTCCGAGGACAGCGACTGGCAGCCGGTGAAGGACGCGGCGCGCACCTGCGCCTTCGCGGAGGACATGGCGGTCATCGACGGCTACGCGGCGGCTGGGATCACCGGACTGCGGGACGGTTCCTCCCACCCGGCGCTGCCGCTTCCGGCCGACGCCCGGGACTATCCGGCGGCGGTGGGCCAGGCTCTGACCCGTCTCCGGCTTGCCGGGGTCGACGGTCCCTACCGCCTGCTGCTCGGCGCCGACGCCTTCACCGAGGCGACAGAGACCTCCGACCACGGCTACCCGGTGGCGACCCATCTGGCCAGGCAACTGGACGACACCATCCTGTGGGCGCCCGCTGTCACGGGCGGAGTACTGCTGTCCACACGCGGCGGGGACTTCGAGCTGTGTCTCGCCCAGGACCTGTCCATCGGATACCTGGACCACGACGCGACGAGCATCCAGCTCTACTTCCACCAGGCGTTCACCTTCCGGATGCTGACGCCCGAGGCCGTGGTCCCGATCATCGCCTGAAGGCTCCGACCTGCGAGGCTCCCATCAACGACATCCACCGCACCCGGCCGCCGGTCTCCGGGGCACCCGGCGGCCCGTTCAGCTCACCGCGCTCGGCGAGGTTCGCCGAGGCGCTCCGGCTCGCGGTGGCGGAGGAACTCATCGGCGAGCGGCGGCCACTGGCCGGTTTCCTGGACGCGGACGGCGTTCGCGACTCCGTCGACGCGCTACGGGGTGCCTTCGCCGTCGAACCGGGTGTCAGGGTCCTGCACACCTTCGCGGCGAAGGCGGCCTCCCTGGTTCCGGTGCTGAGGCTGCTGGCCCGCCTCGGCATGGGCTGCGAGGTGGCCAGCCCGGGTGAGCTGCGACTCGCGGTCGAGGCCGGTTTCACCCCCGCACGGATCGTCCTGGACTCGCCCGCGAAGACCCGTGACGAGCTTCGGCTGGCGCTCGCACTCGGTGTCGCGGTGAACGCGGACAGCTTCGCCGAGCTCCGGCGCATCGGGGAGCTCCACTGGCCGGGCTCGGCGTCCGTCCTCGGGTTGCGGGTGAATCCGCAGGTGGGGGGCGGTGCCATCGGCGCGATGAGCACGGCGACCGCAACGTCGAAGTTCGGTGTGGCGCTCCGTGACCCGGGTGCCCGCGAGCAGGTGGTCCGCGCTTTCACCGAGCGGCCCTGGCTGACCCGGCTGCACGCTCACGTCGGCTCGCAGGGCTGCTCCCTGCAGCTGATCGCGGCGGGTATCGCGGAGACGTACCGGCTCGCGGAGGAGATCAACGGTCGGCTGGGCACACGCAGGGTGACCGGCATCGACATCGGAGGCGGACTGCCCGTCAACTTCGCGGACGACGAGGCCCGCCCGGCCTTCACCGAGTACGTGGCGGCGCTCCGGGCGGCGGTGCCCGGCATATTCGACGGTCGTTACGACCTGGTCACCGAGTTCGGCAGGTCGCTGCTCGCCAAGAACGGCTTCATCGGGGCACGCGTCGAGTACACGAAGGAAGCGGGCGGCCGCCGAATCGCACTCACCCACGCGGGCGCCCAGGTGGCGACCCGCACGGTCCTGATGCCTGACGCCTGGCCCCTGCGGATCGGGGCGTTCGACGCCGAGGGCCGCCCACGGACCGGGCCGCCCATGGTCCAGGACGTCGCCGGGCCGTGCTGCTTCGCAGGCGACGTCGTCGCCCACGCCCGCGAACTGCCCGAACTGCGGGAGGGCGACTTCGTGGCCCTGTACGACACGGGGGCGTACTACTTCTCGACCCCCTGGGCCTACAACAGCCTTCCGCGGCCCGCCGTGTACGGCTTCGCCGGGCCGGCGGGCCGGCTACGTCTGGCCACCGTCCGCGACGCACAGTCGCTGGACTCGGTCGCGGCGGAGAGCGGGCTGGCCCACGTGGACGCGCTCACGGCCCTCCAGGGGGATGCGTGAGTGATCGCGCCCGTCCCGCCCCACCCCGCCGGGCGAGCCCCTCACACGGGGACCGCGACTCCCCCGATCACCCCGTGGGCTGGGGCGACGGCTCCGGCTCGGGTACGGGGTCCGGGTTGGGGCTGGGCGGCTGCGGAATCGGATCCGGCGCCGGACCCGGAGGTACGGGCCCCGGCGGCACGGGAGGCGGGGACGGCACCGGTGTGGGCGGCCCCGGCACCGGCGGGGGCGTCGGCGCGGGCGGTACGGGGTCGGGATACGGCTGCGTCATCTCGGTCCTCCAACGGCGACGAACGGGAGACGGTGGCTCTCCTCTCCACCGTCTCCCCGTGCGGCTGCCCGCGCCTGCCGAGTCCACACGTGCGCACCGTGACACCTGTGGCGCGTGTCCCCCGACCGGCGCAGAGCGGATCCGAGGGCGAGAGCCCGACCTCCTCGTATCGGCCTAGCCTCGCGCGGGCACAGCCTGCGGACTGCGCTCGGTACGCGTACCCGGTACGGGTTCCGACGCGTCCGCTCCCAGAGCGACGATGCGGTTGTCCGCGTCCACGTGCACGACGCTCGGCACCAGGGTCCGCGCCTCGGCGTCGTCGACCTGGGCGTAGCTGATCAGGATCACCAGGTCACCGGGGTGCACCAGATGGGCGGCCGCGCCGTTGATCCCGATGACACCTGAGCCGCGCTCCCCCTCGATCACGTAGGTCTCGAGGCGGGCGCCGTTGTCGATGTCCACGATGTGCACGAGTTCGCCGGGCAGCAGATCCGCGGCGTCCATCAGATCTGCGTCGACGGTGACCGATCCGACGTAGTGGAGGTCGGCTTGGGTGACGGTGGCACGGTGGATCTTGGACTTGAACATTGTACGCATCATCGGGGGACTCCCACAAGTAGGCTCCCTGCCTGCGTTTTTGCAGGTCAAGGGCTGTGCGCCCAGAGTACAACGAGTCGCATGTGCGGGCAGGGGTCAGCAGGTTTTTCAGGACTAATGCTGACCCAATGCTGACTATCCTGACGCATCATCAGACAGGGACAGGAGAGCCTCCCCCGCTCCCCTACCTCCACCCCAACGACCCTCACAAGCCACGCAGCGCTTCCCTCGAGAGCTCTGGTGATCATCGTCACCCCTACAGCAGGACGACGGCCCTGACACACACGAGGGCCATGTCTCCGCAAGACCTTCGAGGCAGCGCGGCTGCCTACCAGTGAATCCCGGTTCGGCAAAGCCGACGACTCTCGTGACTATGGCCACTACTAATCCACCGTCCCCCTGCCACAACGGATCCCGACCCGCCTCGCCCAGTCGCAAGGAGCCGCCTCCCCCATGGAATCGCAGCCGCACCACTCCGAAAACGCCCGACCACGCAAGAGTCGCCCCGCCGAGGCCGTCCTCATGGAAACTTCCGAGGTCGCCTCGATGCTCAGCATGTCAACGAGCTGGGTCTACAGGGAGGCGTCAAAACTGGGCTTGAAGGGGTACAAACTCGGCCGAGGAAGGAACGCCAAGGTCCTGTACAAGAAGGCTGAGGTCTTTAAATGGCTGGAGCAACAGAAGGTCCGGTGAACGCCAAATCGCACTCTGAACTCCAAGCCGCCGCACGAACTAACGAGAGCGCAGGCCACAGAGCTGACCAGTTGTACGCCGAGTACAAGGAGCCCCTGTACGCCGCTCCCCCGCTCCTCCAGCGCATGGTCGACGCGGGCCGGCTCGGCCGGAAGTCGGGGTCGGGGTTCTACCCGTACGCGTGACACATCCCCTGCGGGCCCGGCGCTGATGCCGCCGGGCCCGCAGGGGCGCGTTCTTCGAGGTCAGGGCCGTGTGCGGCCTCGAAGCGCCCGTTGCTGCTGCCTACCCGATGCCGTACCGGCGCGCTATGGAGTGACAGCGCCCGGGTGCCCGGACCCGAAGCCCGGGGCCTTTCAGCGCTGTCGCAGCCTTCCCTGCTTGTACTGCGGAAACTCCCTCGGATGTCCCTCCGACAGAGCTGAAAGTCCCTGAAAAGTCCCTGCGACTCCGACCAACCTCGCCGTTTCGGTTGGGGCGATGAGGCGTCACTGAGGGGCAGCCGTTGTGCGGCTGACGCGGTTTCGGTGTTCGGGCATGGTGGAGTCCCGGCGCGGTGGTCGGGTTCTCCAGGGACCTTCGGGTCGTGGGTGGCCTGGGGCATGCCGGTCAGCTGGCTGGGCGGGGCGGGGCCGCGAGGCGGTGGAAGGCGGCGGCGAGCTCGTGTCTCCAGAGCCAGGTGGCGGATATTCGCAGGTGGTGGCGCCGGCCGCCGTGGGTGAGGCGGTCGGCGACGCGCAGGAGGTGGTAGCGGAGTTTCTTGGGCTTCGGCGTTGGCCAGATCGCCTTCCAGCAGTAGGACGCGGGTCCAGGCGAGGAGGTCGATCGCTGCGAGGCTGAGCTCGAGCCAGGCCGCGTTGATGGCGAAGTGGCGAGAGGGGAAGCGGCCGAAGCCGGTGTCCTTGCCGCACCGGATGTGGTCTTCGACGGTGACGTGTCCGCGGTGGCGGACCTCCAGGAACTGTGCGGAGCCCTCGTCCCGGTCGAACAGGGAGAGCTGGGCGCCAGGGTGTGGTCGCTCGCGGCGCACGATGATGCGGGTGCCGGCCGGATAGCCGGTCAGCTCCACCATCCCGGTCAGCTCGGCGACCTCGGCGCCGGCACGGAGCAAGCCGTCCTAATCCAGAGCGGGATGCCAGAGACGGTCGGGCATGGCTCGGATCGCACGAGCTCGTTAGTCAGCGGAAAAGGTGATCCTCCACCCAGCCTTTCGCAGCTGGGGGACTGCTGCACGGATAGGTGACACCTGACCTGGCTTGCTGAGAGGCGGCCTGGAAGGATGTTGCAGTGCCCAAGCCGTATCCGAAAGAGTTTCGCGAGGACGTCGTGCGGGTCGCGCGGAACCGTGAGCCCGGCGTCACGCTGGAACAGATCGCCGCCGACTTCGGCGTCCACCCGATCACGCTGTCGAAGTGGCTGCGCCGCGCCGGCACCGACGAGGACGGCGTCAAGCCCGCGCCGGTGACGGGTGAGTCGGCCGAGCTGCGCGAGGCCCGCAAGCGCATCCGGCTCTTGGAGCAGGAGAACGAGGTGCTGCGCAGGGCTGCGGCGTATCTGTCGCAGGCGAACCTGCCGTCAAAATGATGTACCCGCTCGTCCGCGAGCTGGCCGCCGCCGCTGCCCCGTTCCGGGTGCCGGTGGCGGTGACGTGCCGGGTGCTCAAGCTGGCCCGCCAGCCCTTCTACCGGTGGCTGGCCTCACCGGTCACCGACACCGAACTCGTCGAGGCATACCGGGCGAACGCCCTGTTCGACGCGCATCGCGACGACCCGGAGTTCGGCCACCGCTTCCTGGCCGATGAGGCCCGCGCGGCCGGTGAGTCGATGGCCGAGCGGACCGCTTGGAAGATCTGCCGCGACAACCGCTGGTGGAGCGCGTTCGGCAAGCGCAGGGGCCGCGGGAAGAACGTCAAGGCCGGCCCGCCGGTCCACGACGACCGGGTGAAACGCGACTTCACCGCGGACGGACCCAACCGGCTCTGGCTGACCGACATCACCGAGCACGCCACCGGGCGGATTCAACTGGTCGTCGCAACGCTGCTGGTCATGAGTGATCGTAGGTGATCGTCGAGAGCCTCGGTGGGGGTTCGCCAGCCGAGGGACTTGCGGGGGCGGTTGTTCAGCGTCTCCGCGACCGCGGCGAGGTCCTCGGGGGTGTGCCGGGACAGATCCGTGCCTTTTGGGAAGTACTGTCGGAGTAGGCCGTTGGTGTTTTCGTTGGTGCCGCGCTGCCACGGCGAGGCCGGTTCGCAGAAGTAGACGGGCATGCCGGTGGCCTGGGTGAATGCCTTGTGCTCGGCCATCTCGGCTCCTTGGTCCCAGGTCAGGGAGCCTCTCAACCATGTTGGCAGGAGTGACATTTCGGCGATGAGTCGGTCGCGGACCTTATGCGCCGAGCGTTCGCGGCCCAGGTGGCCGAGGATCACGAACCGGCTGGATCTCTCGACCACGGTGGCGATGGCAGAGCCGCTTGCGGCGCCGATGATGAGGTCGCCTTCCCAATGGCCCGGCACTGATCGGTCCTCGACCTTCTCGGGCCGGTCCCTGACTGGGGTCATGCTGTCCACGAACCGTGAGCGGCGCTTGTGCGGGTCCCTGCGCGGGCGGCGTGCGATGCGGCCGTGCCGGAGCCGGCTGACGGCCTTCCTCCTGAGCCCGCCGCGGGCCTGGGAGTACAGGGCCTGGTAGATCGTCTCCGGGCTCAGCCTCATCTCCGGAGCATCCGGGAAGTCCCGGATCAGCCGGTTGCTGATCTGTTCCGGTGACCACCAATCATTCAGCTTGCCCTGCACGTAGTCGTGCAGGCCGAGTGAAGCCACCAGCTTCGCGCGTCGGGGCCGGCCGCGGCGCTGCACTGACAGACGGTGGGCGGTGTGCGGGAGGTATCCGTGCGTGGTGCTGGTGTTGCGCTTGAACTCACGGCTGATCGTTGACGGTGCCCGGCCCAGCTCGGCCGCTATCTTCCGTATGGACAGCCCTGTGCGGTGCAGATCGCGGATCTGTTCCCGCTCTTCCAGGCTGAGGTAACGGGGATGGATCACCTTCTCGACCTGGTCCAGGTCGACTCTGCCGTTGATCGTGCGGGCGGTCCGTGGGGTGTTCACAGCAGACAGCCTGGGGGCCGGGTAGTTCGCCAGACGACCATCGGGATAGAGCCGACCACGGCGGACGATCGTGACGCCTTTATCCCAGTCCTGGGCAGACCGTTTGTCAGCCCCCACGCGCGCTCCAGCCTCGGCGCGCGTCAGGCCCTCGGCGCGCAGTCGGCGGAACTCCTCCCGGCGGGGCACAACCCTGCGGGCCTCATGCGTGAAGATCCCCGCCTTGTGCGCCCACTTGTAGCAGGTCACCCGGTTGAAGCCCAGCTCGCGGGCGACCGCTGAGACATTGTTGCGCTCCGCCAGCAGTCGGAAGAACTCGGCCTTCTCCTCCCATGTGTAAGTGCGCGGCGCCGCCCGCATCCTGAACCCCGCCCGACGGACCCACCCGTACGCGGTGTTCACGTTCACCCCGACGGCTTCCGCAGCGGCCGGCACAGAGCCACCACGATCAAGCTCCTCGAAGAACCTGCTCTTCAACTCCGCAGACTTGCCCTGCGCATCCACCGCGAACACCACTTTCGATAGGTGTTGCGACGACTGCTGGAACCCAAGCCGGCGAGGGCAAGCTCTACCTGTGCGCGGTCAAGGACGTCTACTCCGGCCGCATCGTGGGCTACTCCATCGACGCCCGGATGAAGTCCAGTATCGCGGTGAGAGCCCTGGAATCCGCCGTCGCCCGCCGCGGCCAGGTCGCAGGATGCATCGTGCATTCGGACCGCGGGTCGCAATTTCGTGCACGGAAATTCGTCGCCGTTCTCGCACGTCACAACATGATCGGGTCGATGGGCCGGGTCGGTGCCGCCGGTGACAACGCGGCCATGGAGAGCTTCTTCGCGCTGCTGCAGAAGAACGTCCTCGACCGCCGCACCTGGGCCACCCGCCAGCAACTACGGATCGCGATCGTGACCTGGATCGAGCGCACCTACCACCGACGCCGGCGTCAGAAACGCCTGGCCCGATTGACCCCTATCGATTACGAAGCCATCATGACCCCACCTGCAGCCCTGGCTGCATAGAACCCGCTGTCACCGGATCGTGCAGCAGTCCCTGGCACGAGGGCCCCGTCCAGGGTAAGGACGTGTGCCCCGGCTGCGACTTCCGGGGCGAGCTGCCCAAGCACGGCAACCGCGGTTGAGCGTGGCTAGATTCCGGAGCCGACGGCTCGGCCAAGCGTTCGCGCTACCCGCCGCACCAGTGTGGTCGGCTTCAGGTTCCGTTCCACCCTGAGCAGGTAGCTGACCGGAGAGCCAGCGAGCTGAGCATCGCGTGCCTCTGCCGTGGCCTGGCGCAGGGTCGCGGCAGCAATCGCGAGACTTCCTCCGGCGATCGGCACGTTGCCTGCCCAGCCACCCGCCGCCGCTGCGAGGGCGGGCACTTCGAACTTGTAGTTCAGCGCGCTGTAGAAGGTTTTGAGGTTGAGGCCGGTCATGGCCTTGCGCAGGTCCTCAAGAGGCTGGGCGATGCTCTCGTCGAATGTCATCCGAAAGTGGTGTTCGAAGGCTGCGCGGTCTTCGGTTCCGACCACCTGCTCTCGCAGGTCTGCCGCGACCTTGTCGACTGCCTGGGTGAAGGCACTGAATTCTGCCCGGTACTCCTTCCGCAGTCGGATGATCTTCGCCACTGGCACCGAGCGCAGGCCGTCCGGGAGGACGCACTGCACAGCCATCAGACCGAGTCGTGTTGTCTCATCGGAGCTGGCCGGTCGGGGCGGCTCGCCCAGCATGGCGGCAGCGATTCGGTCGTTGTCCCAGCCGTCCGTGGCGCTGTGGGCCGCGACCTGGTCGGTGATTGGCGCGTACCGCGTACGGCGGGCCAGCTCCTCGGTGAGCACGCACTTGTAGATCCAGGCCAGGACTGGATCCATGGCCAGCCACATCACGTCCGCGGATCTGGCGATGCGGGACCGCATGGTCGGCACGGCGAGGCCAGCACCACGTAGGGCGTCGGCAAGCCCTGGGTCTACCTCGTGCGGGTAGAGGCCAGCGAGGGGGCGTTCGTCGCGCGGAAGCGTTCGCAGGTCGTCAGGCGACGTCGGCTCGGTGTTGACGATGCGCTGTCCCATCATCAACGGCTCGGGCTGGTTTCCCTGATGCGTGTGGAAAGGTCGGGTGTCGGCAGTGGCCAGAAAGCGCTGCCTGAGTTCGGTGCCGTGGTCCTCGATGGCCTTCAGGAAAGCGGGGGCGACAGCGGCTGCTGCTTCCCTGGGGTCCACGTCGATGAGGAAGTTGTCCAGCCCGTCGCGCAAGGCCTTGACCAAGTCCGGGTCGCTGACGGGAAATCCGGGCGGGACGACTCGGGCCAGGCCCGGCCAGTAGAGGGCGGCGGCCTTGATCCACTGCTCTTTACGGAAGTGCACGTACGGGTAGTAGAGGCCGATCCGCTGCACTGCTGCCCTTTCACCGCGTCCTGTCGGCCTCGCCGGATGCGTACGGGGCCGACAGCATGCTACGCAAGCAGTGTTCACTGCTGGTGCATGGCACGGAACCGCTCTGTGCGGGTCAGTCAGCTTCTGCGCAGCTGGCGCCGGTCTTGCCGCCCTCCGCCTGCGCCACGTGCACCGTCCCCGTTTCGGTTCGGTTGGACGGCGGTCGAGGGTAGGCTCCTGCCGATCAGTCACGTTGAGGGAGGGCGGAGTTCACGTGTCAGCGGCGCGCCGACGACTCGGAGCGGTCTTTGTCCACGGGCTCTTCTCCTCCAGTGCGGTTTGGGCTCCCTTCCGGGAGCTGATGGCCCCGGACCCTGATCTCAACGCCTTCGAGACCCTGTCGTTCTCGTACATGTCTCGGCCGGCCTCGTTCAGTCCCCTGCGCCGCATCCCGTCGTTCGACGACGTGGCTGACAGCCTCCGGGGCTTCCTGGAGGTAGATGCCCGGGATTTCGATGATTTGGTGTTGGTCTCCCACAGTCAGGGTGGCCTGGTCGTCCAGCGCTACCTCGCCAGAATGCTCGGCGAGGGCCGGGGCGCCGAACTGGCCAGGATCCGGCGCGTGGTGCTGTTCGCCTGCCCTAACCTCGGCTCGGAACTGGCGCTAACTCTACGCCGCGCCGTCTGGTGGGGTCGGCACCCGCAGGAGCATCAACTGCGACCGATCACCACGGCCGTGACTGAGGCGCAGCGGGCGGTCGTCACTCGCATCGACCACGCGAAGGCGGTTGCTCCCGACACGTGCCCGATCGCCATCACTGCGTACGCAGGCGACGCAGACAACATCGTCAAGCCAGCCTCAGCCCGAAGTGTCTTCCGGGACGTCGGCGTGCTCCCCGGCGACCACTTCACTATCGTCCGGCCAGACTCTCCGGAGCACCGCTCGTACACGGCGCTGAAGCACCTTCTACTCACTGACCCCGACACCTGGCACCAGCCGACTGCCGCCCGCAGTGACCCTGATGACGGCAGCGTCGTCGGCGGACCTCGGCCCGCGCTGAGCGCCCCGGTGGCCGAGCCCCTGAGTGCCAGCACCACCGGCCGAACCCGAAAGCAGAGCACTGGTGCCGTTCTGGGCCCGGCATTGGGAGGCGCACGCCGGGTGGCGGAGTGGAACGCGCGCATGCTCGGCGTCAAGCCAGCGATCGAGGCGTGGGGAGCCCGGGGAGACCTTCCGCTCTACATTCCACGCGACCACGACAGCAAACTGCGACGTGCTGTGCAGGAGATGGCGGCGACCGGAGGGATGATCGTGCTCCTCGGCGAACCCTCCACGGGCAAGAGCCGCTCGGCCTACGAGGCCGTCCTAGCAGAACTGCCCGACTGGTGGCTGCTGCGCCCGCGGGACGTCACGGAGTTGGAGGAGCTGGCCGACCTCGGCGCGGGCCGGGTGGTGGTGTGGCTGGACGACCTCGGTCATTTCCTCGACGCCCGGCCAACGCTGTCTGCGGCAATCCTGCTGCGGCTGCTCGAACCTCGGGCGCCGACGGTGGTCGTCGGCGCGCTCTGGCCGGAGTCCTACGACCGCTATGCGGGGGCAGCGGAAGCGTCCGGTGCCGCTCCTGGCATGGCGCCAGCCGAGGCCCGCGAAGTCCTCCAACTCGCCAGGGCCATCGAGGTAGGCGGCGATTTGAGCGAGTCCGAGCAAGCAGCCGCCGAGGCGGCTGCGGACACGGACCCGCGAATCGCTGCGGCGCTGGCAGGCTCCGACTTCGGTCTTTTCCAGACTCTGGCTGGTGCACCGGCCCTAATCCGTCGGTGGCGCAGTGGCGATGTCTACGGAAGGGCACTGATGAATGCGGCGATCGACGCCGTCCGGCTTGGGGGGCCGGAAATCCTGACTGTCGACTACCTGCGCGCGGCAGCGCCGGGCTATCTCACGTCGGCCCAGTGGGCCAGAGCGACACCACAGTGGCTGGACACCGCACTCGACTACTGCGCCACGATGGTGAACGGCGCGACCGCGGCTCTCTCCCCAGCGGCTGGTCACCAGCCCGGTAGCGTCGTGGGCTACACCATCGCCGACTACCTGCTGCGGATCGGTGAGCAGCACCGGCGCTTTACCCTGGTCCCGGCCGAGGCGTGGCATGCCTTGCTCGACACTGTCGTGGACACCAGGATCCTGGCCGAGATCGGGTGGAGTGCCGAGTGGCGACTGCTGTACGAGCTGGCGCACGAATTTTACAAGGCAGCCGGCTCGGATGGTGTGGTTCGCCGAGCACGGCTACTCGAGAGGCAGGGATTGGTTGCCGAGGCTCGGCAGCTCCTCGAACCGCAAGCGGTCGAGGGACAAGCCCAGGCGATCGATACCCTGGTCGATTGGGCCCGGTCGGACCTCGGCGATGCGGAGCAGTTGATCGCCGAGCTGGCCCGGTACGCGCCCGTCCACCAAGGCGCGGCAGCGGAGTTGGCCAAAGCACTGGGCAACGCCGGGCGCTCCGAGGAGAGCTCCGCACAGTGGTTGGCGCTGGCCGAACAGGGGTACCCACCCGCCGCTCGTGCCGCTGCCCGCCATCTACTGAACATCGACCGCCGTGCCGAGGCGATGGAACTGCTCCGGGCCCATGCGTCAACCCAGGATTCCAGGCAGCTGCTGGTGAACCTGCTGCTCGAGGAAGGCACGCAGGCGAGCACGGCAGAAGCCGAAGTGTGGTTGCGGCGCTGGCTGGCAGAGGGGATGGCTTTGGGGCAACTAGCGACTCTGCTGCTCGACCAAGGACGAACGAGTGAACTGGAGCAAATGGCCAATGAGGACATCGGCCAGGCCAGAGACCGCATGGTGGACCTCTGGGTGGCACAGAACCTCCGTGAACCAGACATCGCCAGGCACGCTGTCGACCGTTGCCGACGATGGAGCCAGGACGAGCACGGCCCCTGGCGGATAATCGATCTACTACAACGACTCGGCCGCACGAATGAGGCAATCGACGCAGGCGTCGCCTTCGAGCGCGAGCATGGCGGCAGCGACGATCTCAATGCCGTGATCACCTCGATGCTGATGAAACAGAATCGCGTCGACGAAGTGTCGGTCAGGGCCGATGCCGGAGACTCCCGCGCCCAGCAGGTCGTCGCCGAAGGACTGTTGGGCCACGGACGGGTCCTCGAGTTGGAGCAACGAGCCGCGCACGGTGAGTGGCACGCCTGCCGCATCCTCAGCGATTGGCTGGAGGAACAAGGGCGAGTGCCGGAGGCCGTCGCACTGTGGCGCCGATGGGCGGACCTGGCGCCCAAAAATGCCTGCTATCCGTTGATAGAGATGCTCGAAAAGCATGGCCTGGACGACGAACTACTGGAGCTACTCGAAGCGGAGCCCGAGCCGCTGGGGAAATACAACGGACGGCGGCTGGCGAACCTACTGGCGAAGAAGGGCCGGATCGCTGAGCTCAGGGACCGGGCTGCGGCGGGCGACGTGTATGCCGACACTGAGCTGATTTCCCATCTGTTGAATCACGGCAAGTACGAGGAGGCCTGCCGACGCGCCGTCGCGGGTAGCGGAGCAGCCACTCGTCTGCTGTTCTCCTGGCCGGAGGGCGAGCAGCAAGTCATGCCTGGCCTTGAACGGTACGGTCTGCGTCTGGATGGCACGGTCGCTGTTCCCGCTGTCCTGAGAGATTAACCCCCGAGCTGTGAAAGATGACCTTGAATGGCCGACGAAGCATCAGGAGGCTCTGAGCGACCGTCAGGCTTCACGCACAGTGGTCACCGCACGACCTCGCAACGTCCGATGTCGGTCACGTCGCGCCCACCCCGTGTGGTCAACGAGGGGAGCCGCTATCTGCCGGTGACCTTGGCGGAGCTGTAGGTTGATTCAGATTTATTACGTCCACATCGGTCGCATCGTCTAGATTCATGTCCAGTCGAGACGCGTCGGGCCACGCACGTCCGACTGTGGAACGGCGACGACGTAGGGGTGAGGTTGCGATTCTGGGACTGGGGCGGGGCTGGCGTCCGCGCCGCACGCGAGACGATTTCACGCCCGATCGGATTCGACCCGAACTTGGTTCGGGCTGCTCCGAGGGGCTCTGCGCCCGCAGGTGAATCAGATGCCTTCGACATGAGGGGCGGTCACTCATGACGATCACGCCGCGGTCCTGGGCACCGGACCCGGGTCTCGTGCGGGAAGTTGGGGATCAGTTCGACAGAGCCCTCGCCTCCTACCGTGCCAATGCACACCTCGTCTCCGAGCACGCCAATCACGAAGAGTCCATCCGGGTCGGCGGGTACGCCAATCGGACACTTCTGGAACTCGTTCAGAACGCCGCCGATGCGATGTCGGGGATCAGCGACGACCAGAGTGGATTCGCGGGCCGGGTCGAGATAGTCCTCGACCCGGAGAATCGGACCCTCTACTGCGCCAACGCCGGTCGCCCGTTCTCCAGGAACGGGATCACCGCGATCACCCACGCGCATCTCAGCGGCAAACGAGGGGACGAGATCGGGCGCTTCGGGCTGGGATTCAAGTCCGTCCTGGCCGTGTCGGACGCACCTCAGGTCTTCAGCCGCTCGGTGTCGTTCGAGTTCAACTCGCGCACGGCGCGAAACGAGATCCGCCGGATCGCGCCCGCTGCGAAACGCCATCCGCTCCTTCGCACGCCGACCGTCGTCGACCCGTTCACCGCGTTCGCCGAGGACCCGATCCTCGCGGAGCTCGCCGAGTGGGCCTCCAGCGTCGTGAAACTACCGCACGCGACCAACCTCGTCCGGCTCCGTCGAGAGATCGAGTCGTTCGCCTCGGAGTTCCTGCTCTTCGTCGGCGCCGTTCGGCACGTGAGGCTCAGAGTGCTCGGCCTCGACGGCTTCGAGACGAGCCACACGTCCCGTGCATTCGGCGGTGGCGTCTACAAGATCGAGACCCCCGACGGCGGCGGCGACGAGTGGATCGTCGCGGACCGCATGCACGCACCGTCCGCAGCGGCGCGCAAGGAGGTCGGCGAGGCCGTGTCGCGTACGGAGGTCAAGGTCACCGTCGCGATCCCGAAGCGACAGGCGAGACAGCGCGTCGGGCGGTTCTGGTCCTACTTCCCACTCCAGGATCAGACGTCGGCGTCCGCGCTCTTCAACGCTCCGTGGAGCGTGAACGACGACCGGACCACGCTGTTGAAGAACGACTACAACCGCGAGATCCTCGCGACACTCTCGGACATGTTCGTCGGCTTGCTGCCGCAGGTGAAACAACCCGACGACCCGGCCGCGCACCTCGACTACATGCCCGCGCGAGGGCGAGAGCCGCTGTCGTTCGGCGACAAGCTGCTGTGCGCGCACGTGCCGGAGATCGCGGCGAATGTCGACATGGTTCCTGACGCGACGGGTGCTCTGGTGAACTCCGGCGTGCTGCGCCCCCTCGACTTCGCCATCCAGGTTCACCCGGACGTCCACCGCGCGTGGAGTGTCTCCGTGCACACCGCCACCGACGTACCGCATTGGCGGTGTTACACGTCGCCGCAGCGTGTCACTCGTCTACGGCAGTTGTTCACCTCCGCGAGCCCGCACGCCGGTATCGACGCCACGGACAGGGACATGAAGCGGGCCTTGGACGAGATACCGAAGCGCGGCATTCTCTCCTGGCTTCGCGAGTGGGCCGACGGGCCGGACCCGGTGTCCTCCTCCAACGCGTTCAAGTTCACGATCGGGCACAAGCCCCAGTCCGACGTCGAGCAGGCCAGAGTGGTACCGACCACCGAGGGCATGCGGTCGCTAGCGGACCGGCACGTCGTCTTCCTACACCAGGAAGAGGGCGTCGAGATCGAGGGAGCGGTCTTCGTCTCCTCCGACTTCCTGGCCCAGCCCGGTGTCGAGGAAGGGCTCAGGAGGACCGGCTTCAGAGATCTGGATCCGCGCGCGATACTCAACGCGCGCCTCGCCGCACTCTCGAGTTCCTCAGGAGACGAAGAACTCACCAAGCTCTGGGAGGCCGTCCTCGGGCTGCCTCCACGTGACGCGGGCAGAGCACTGGCCGATCACCCGCTAACGGTCAGAGTACCGACCACCGACGGTGGTTGGGCGTGGCCCCACACCGTCTTCGACCTTCCCGAATCGCTGGGTGCCGAGCATGCAGCCGTGACGCTGGACCGCCGGCGGTGTATGCCGGAGGTGGCACACCAGCTGGGCGTGGTGCGCGCGCCCAGACGCCACTACCCGGTCGAGGATGAACCGGCACTCACGCAGTACCGGGAGTGGGTCGTGGCGAAGCTCAACGAGGCCCAGGGCCCCGGCGAACGGCCGATCGAGAACGTCGACCTCCTCCCCGGCGAAGGTCCGGGTCCGTTCTCCATGCTGCCCATCCTGCTAGATTCGAACGCGTCGTCGAAGTTGCGCGAGAGCTGGACCGTCGGCCTGCTCGAGATCGACGACGTGGAGTGGACCTGTGAGGACCTCGACACGGGCCGAACCCATGCGGTGCCGTCACCGGTTCGCTGGGCCGTGGATCGTGCAGGGCTGCTCGAGTCGACCCGCGGTTACCTGGCACCAGTCGAGGTCGTCGCTCCGTCTCTCGTCAAATACGAGAAACTGCTGCCGTTGTTCCGTGGACCGCGCCGAGTCGCCGAGACGCTGGGGCTGCCGGACGAACTGGAAGCCGTTCCCGCACAGGTGCTCAGGAAGGCCCTCGCAGCGGAGCTCTTCCCCCCCAACCTGGAGGACGACCTCCTCGTCGAGTTCATCACGACGGCGTGCCGCATCGCCCATCCGAACGGCCGCCCTCCGAGCATCCCCGCCCGATTGAAACGCGCGATCGAATCGCGTCCACCCGCGTCGGTCTATCTCGCCACGACGGACGACCAGCGGGATTTCCTCTCCTCACGTCAGCGCCCGTACTTGCGGGTGACGGAAACCCAGGCGCTGGAACTCGTGGACTCCGTGGGCTGCCGGAGATTCGAGGACAGCTTCGCGTTCTCGATGGTGATCGACGGCGAGCAGGACAACGAACAGGTCCTCGACCTCTTCACCGGGCTGCGCAGTACACACGTCGCCCATCGTCTGGCCAATGCGACGGTCACCCGTGCGATCCAGGTGCTCAAGCGGGTGACCACGGAGGACGGCGTCGAGGACCAGCCGCTGTCCTGGCACCTAGACGGGTCGACTCTGTTCGTACGAGACGATGTAGACGAGCGGGGACTCCTCGGTCACATCAACGAAGCGTTCGAACTGCGCCTGACTAACGCCGACCTCGAGAACGTGCTCAGAGCGGGCCTCGATCACCGGCTCCAAAGGCTCCAGCAGGAAGCCAGGGCGGCCGCCACCGACGCCGAACGCCTCGACGTCTACTTCGGGCCCGACGACCTGCGGGACGCCCTGCCCAAGGGACTGTGGCAGGCTCTGGAGACGCAGGGACTGCTCGATGACGACGCCTCCGTCTCCGAACTCTTCCTCACGGTGTACGGGTCGGACTCGATCAAACAGCTCGCCCATCTGTTCCAGCAGGAGGGCTTCAACGACGTCCCGAGCAAGTGGGCCGGAAGCGCCGGAACCATCTCCTGGTTGCGAGGCATGGGTTTCGGGGCCAAGTACGCCGGGCGCCGCAGTGAGCCGCAGGAGCACGAGTTCATCGTCCCCGGAGCCGTGAGACTGGATCCGCTTCACGATTTCCAGGAGAAGATCAGCAGGCAGCTCAAGGACGTCCTCGTACTACGCGACGCGAACCGACGTCACCTGAAGGCGATGGTGGAGCTCCCCACGGGTGCGGGAAAGACGCGCGTAGCGGCGGAGACCGTGCTCAGACTCTTCATCGAGGGTGACCTTCGGGGACCGGTTCTGTGGATAGCACAGTCCTTGGAGCTGTGTGAACAGGCGGTGCAGACCTGGACGACGGTCTGGCGAGGACTCGCGGACGAGCGTCCGTTGACGGTGGGGCGGCTCTGGGAACGCAACACCGTGCACGAACCGGACACCGAGTTCAGCCTCATCGTCGCGACGGACGCCAAGCTCGACGTCATCCTCGGTGATCCGGAGTACGCGTGGCTCGCCGACGCGGCGGCGGTCATCGTCGACGAAGGGCACCGTGCGGGCGGTTCGGAGCGGTACACACGCATCCTGGAATGGCTCGGTGTGGCCGGGCGCGGTTGGGCCCGGCCCCTGGTCGGCCTTTCCGCGACGCCTTTCAAGGGGAAGTCCGACACGGCGACCAGAGCTCTGGTCAACCGGTTCGGCAACCGCAAGCTCGACGCCTTCGGTTCGGACGCATACAGACAGCTCGCGGAGCTCGGAGTCCTCGCTCGGGTCGAGCATCGGGTACTCGACGGAATCGACGTCCAGCTCCTGCCGGACGAGATCGCCGAGGCGACGGAACAGCGCAGGATCAGTGCCCGCGTCATGGAGCGCATCGGTCAGGACCAGGCCCGCATGGCGACGCTCGTCGACCACATCATGGGTCTGGACCGGGAGTGGCCGGTGCTGGTGTTCACCCCGAACGTCCTTTCGGCTCAGGTCCTCGCGGCGACCCTGAGGTACCGCGGGGTCGAGGCGGCGGCGGTAAGCGGGCAGACCGGCAGGCAGGAGCGCCGCGACGTCATCGCGAAGTTCAAGAGGAACGAGATCCGCGTCCTCGCCAACTGCGACCTGTTGATCCAGGGGTTCGACGCTCCGGGCGTCCGCGCGCTCTACATCGCCCGTCCCACCTTCAGCCCGAACGCGTACATCCAGATGGCCGGACGCGGCCTGCGCGGCCCCGCCAACGGTGGCAAGAAGGAATGTCTCATCGTTGACATGGCGGATAATTTCGGCGACGTCAACGATCTGCTCGGGTACCGCGAGTACGAAGACCTCTGGAAGGAACAGCGCGCGTGATCCTCGTCCCCGATCTCACCGACATCGAGAGGAACGCCGGCAGTGACGCCGAACGCAGGGTCGCCCGCCTGCTCCGGGACATCGAGGGCGACCCCGACGCGGTCGCCTTCCATTCGGTGAAATTGCGGTCACACGCCTACAAGCAGCAGGCGGAGGCGGACTTCGTCATCCTGTGGAAGAAGGTCGTCATCCTCGTCGAGGTGAAGGGCGGGGGCGTCCGGAAGTTCGACGGAGCCTGGTACAGTGTCGACCGCCGTGACGACTGGCACAAGTTGTCGGGGTCCCCGATGGAGCAGGCCCGCTCCGCCATGCACGCGCTGCGGGACATCCTCCAAGAGGAGGGCATCGGCTGGTTCGCCCACGAGGCCGTCGTCGTCACGCCCGACACCGAGTCGCCTCCGCACTCGGTCGAATGGCGGTCGACCCACTGGCTGGCGAAGGACGCCATGAGCATCGAGCACATGACCGGTGCACTCGACTCCATCGCCGCCACCTCGCGGAAACCACCGACCGGCCGAAAGCTCGCGAGGATCGATGACCTCCGGAGCCGACTGTTCGGCGAGTTCACCCGGATGCCCGTGATCGACGCTCAACGTGGAGCGGTCATCGAGGAGCAGAACCGCGCGACGGCGAGCCAGGCCAGGGTCCTCGCTTCACTCGCGCGCAATCCCCGGGTGATGGTCTTCGGAGGCGCCGGGACGGGCAAGTCGATCGTCCTCGTCGAAGCGGCCAAGCAGGAGGCGGATCAAGGGAGGTCGGTACTGGTGACCTTCCGGTCACCAGGGCTCGTGCGCTTCTTCGCCCCGCACGTGACCGACCGTGACGTCGACGTGATCCCCTTCGACGAGCTGCGACCGACCAAGGACTACGACACCGTGTTCGTCGACGAGGCGCAGGACCTGATGACTGCCGAGGCGATGGACAAGCTCGACGGTGTCGTCGGTGGTGGACGGGCCGGCGGTCGATGGCGGATGTTCCTCGACATGAACAACCAGGCGCACGTAGACGGCGGTTTCGACCGGGACGTCTTCGAGCTGATCGCTCCGGAGGCGCTCTCGGTGGACCTGGACCTCAACGTCCGTAACACGCGGGCGATGGTGCACGTCGTGCAGGAATACCTCGGAGCTGACGTCGGGGATCCGGGCATCGTTCACGGGGAGCGGGTCCAATGGCACACTCCTGGCGCGGAGGCGTGCCTCGCCGCGGCCGACGCCGTGGCTCGACGGCTGCTCGCCGAAGGAGTCCCCGGTAAAGACGTCTGGATCATCAGCACGACCTCAAACACGGCTCCCCGTGAGATGCCCCGCGGTCACGTCGTGACGAGCCCGAGGTATGCGAAGGGACTCGAAGCTGAACACGTCGTCGTCTGCGATCTCCCCCCGGTCTACGACGACGCCGGGACAGCGGCCTTCTACGTGGCGGTCACGCGTGCCCGCGTCTCCCTTCACATCGTCGCGACCAAGGAAGACCGTCGACGCCTCCAGCAGCTTCTCCCTCAGCGGACGGTGACCGGATGAGTAGGACCAGGGCGCAGGACCTCATACTGGATCATCTTCGTAAGTCGTACGTAGGACCGGACGGCGGCGAGGGGGAAGTCGTCACCAACATGCCGGACCGACAGTACGCCGTCGGGATGCTGTTCCCAGCCGGCTCGTCCGTGCCCGACGCCGAGGTGGGCGACGGCGGGACGTCGGTCGTGGGCGACGGCTTCGAGGGAGAGGTGGAGGAGTCCGGAGCGGGTGTGCCGTTGGCCGAGGACTGGCGTCCCTCGTCGGTGGCGATCTCCTTCGTCACGGACCGGGACACCGTCCTGTGCGACTTCTCGGGGGGCGCATACCAGCCGGTGACGGGCGACGGGCCCCCGCGGTGGCAGCGCCGCCCCTTCCGATTCGAAGGGGTCGAGCTGTCCGGCGACAGGCCCCCGCACGAGGTCCGAGCGGGAGAGGTGGAGCTGGAGATCGGTTCCAGGTGGCGCCCGTACGGTGACGCCCACCTCGTGACGGTGCACGCGCGCGTGTTGTCCGAGTCGACGGGCAAAGACCGGTCCGACATCGCCCTGATGCTCTTCCAGGTGTCCCTGAGCGTGACGCCCGCCCACGGCGGACGGATCCGCGAGTACGACGGCGTGCGGTCGCTCGACCTGGACGACGAATCCGCCGAACTGCGGCTGCGCTACCGGAACAAGAGGGTGTACGCGGTCGGCCACGGCATGGCGGCCGACTGGGAACTGCACGACGGCGCTTGTATCCGTGTGTTCCTCGATCCCGTCCCGGCGTACGTCGTCCCCGCGGTCGAGACCACGGGGTTCGCCCCCGAATCCGAAGCTGCGAGGGCACTCCGCCTCGACCTCTTGGAACGGATCGACACTGACACGGCTGAGGTCCTGTCGAAGCTGAACGTGTTCGTCGAGTCCTTCTCCGACTGGGTCACGGAACAGGAGGAGCGCGTCGGCGAGTACGGGGACGACGCTCCGACCGCTCGATCGATCACCCGGCGGGCACGCACCGCCGTGCGCCGCATGGAAGCTGGCGTGGACCTGTTGCGCGCCCCGGAGCACGACATGTTGAGGAGGGCGTTCGCGCTCGGCATGGCCGCGATGCGCCTCCAGTTGCGCCAGACGGCGGTCAAGAACGGCGAGGACCCGGCCACCCTGAAGGAACCCGGCTGGCGCCCCTTCCAGCTCGGCTTCCTGTTGGTCTCCCTCGCGTCGACCGTCGACGAGGGACACGACGACCGGGAGCTCGTCGATCTCATCTGGTTCCCGACCGGTGGTGGAAAGACGGAGGCTTACCTGGGACTAGCGGCGATCGAGATCTTCCGTCGTCGGCTCGTTCATGAAACCTCCGGCGCCGGTACAGCCGTGATCACCCGATATACGCTCCGTCTCCTGACGGCGCAGCAGTTCCAGCGCGCGGCCTCCCTCGTCTGCGCGATGGAGATCCTGCGGCACGACGATCCACGGACGAAGGGCATGGCCCGATTCTCCATCGGCCTGTGGGTCGGCAACGAGGTCACTCCCGCCACCAGGGTCGAGGCCAAGCACGCCTTGGAGCGCCTGCACAAAGCCTCCCGTCCCAAGGAGGCGAACGAGTTCCAGGTCGAGAGCTGTCCGTGGTGCGGCGCGTCGCTCCTGCCCGAGGCGAAGGCTCACGACCGGGCTCAGTACGGTTTCCGGCTCCACGGCCGCGACATCGTCATCCACTGCACACGCGGGGACTGCCGATTCCGTGACGAACTTCCCGTGGGTGTGGTCGACGACGTCCTCTACGACGAACCACCGACGATCCTGCTGGCCACGGTGGACAAGTTCGCCCGTCTCCAGTTCAAGCCGGAGGCCGGCAGCCTTCTCGGTCTGAACACGCCCTTCCGACAGCCGTCGCTGATCATTCAGGACGAGTTGCACCTCTTGTCGGGACCACTCGGCACGACGGTCGCCGTCTTCGACGCGGTGATCAGGATGCTTTTGAGCAGAGACGGTTCAATCCCCAAGATCATCGCCTCGACGGCCACGATCCGGGCATCGGACGAACAGGTCCGCGGGTTGTACGGGCGTAGCGTCGCCCTGTACCCACCGACAGGGCTCGACGGCGACCGGACCTTCTTCTCGCGCCCTGTCGAGAGCGGCGAGGGTCGCCTGTACGTCGGCTTGATGCCGCAGTCCCTCTCGCAGGTCTCCGCGGTCATCGCCGCGACCGCTCCCATGGTTGAGATCCCAGAGGTGCTCGCCGGAGTGACCGATACGGGTACGACACGGGACTCCTACTGGACGGCCGTGATGTATCACAACAGTCTTCGTGAGCTCGGCCGCTCGGGGACTCTGATCGTCGACGACGTGAACGGGCGCCTCGAAGTCCGATCGGAACGTCTGCAACTGCCGGTGCGGCGGATCCGGGCCGACCGTGTACTCGAGCTGACCAGTCGGCGCGGCCCTGAGGAACTTCCCAACGACCTGCGTGAACTGGCCCGGAGCGTGGACGACGGCGGCGGAGCCGTCGACGTGGTCCTGTCCTCCAACATGTTGTCCGTGGGCATCGACATCCCTCGGCTGGCGCTGATGCTGATGGTCGGCCAGCCCAAGACGACCGCCGAGTACATCCAGGCCACCAGCAGGGTCGGGCGCGGACGCAACAACGGTGTCGTCACCACGCTGTTCCGCTCGAACCGGGCGCGCGACCGTTCGCACTTCGAGACCTTCCGCGGCTATCACGAAGCCCTCTACCGTAGCGTCGAGCCGACGAGCGTCACCCCTTGGTCCGTGGCTTCCCGTGGGCGATCGCTGGCCGGTGCACTCGTGGCGTTGCTGAGGCAGTCGTTCTCCACCCTCTCCGACAACGACGCCGCGTCGCGTCTAGACCTCTCCGACCGTCCGATGCGCGAGGCGATCGACGGGCTCGTCGCGACGTTCGTCGATATCGTGAGCTGCTCCGAGGGTACGGAGGCCGAGGAGACAGCGGAGGAGGTGCGGCGACTCCTAAGCGACTGGGACCGCCGCGCGCGCATGGCGCGAGATGCCGGTAGCACGCTGTTGTACGACCGGAGGAAGTCGGACGACAACGCTCTGCTCAAGCGGTTCGGCCAGTCGGGGGAGGGGTGGCTCGTCGCCGACTCGATGCGATCGGTCGAGCCGAAGGTCGCCGTACAGGTCCGTGAGCCCATGGAAGGAGACGGGCGTGGAACGCATCCTGCATGACCTGCGGTTGTCGGAGACGCTCTCACCGTTCGGTGTGGGAGCCATCGTCGACGTGCTCGGGGAGTCCTTGATCGCGCCTGACACGTCGTGGTGGGACCGCAGGTCTGCGCCCGAGATCAGTTGCGAACGGCTCCTCTCTCGGCTGGGAGCGGGCGTCCTGCGTCAGGCTCCGGCCCATTCCGGGCGCGCGGCCAAGGGGACCCCGCACCTGCTCTACTGGCGCTTCCCGGCATGGCGGTTCTGCGAGAGGTGCACCAGGCTCTCCCAGTTCAGCGGTAAGAGTAAGGGCCGCTTCACGAACACGTGCGAGTGCGGTGGGACGCTCGTGCCCATGCGCTACGTCGCGGTGTGTCGGAAAGGCAGCCACATCCAGGACGTCCCCTGGTTCAAGTGGGCGCACCGCGGTAGCGACGGGGACGTCAGCGAGGCCGTGCGGTTCTGCCGCGCCTACAAAGAACTGAAGTTCGTACGCTCGTCTCAGCTCGGAGAGGGGCTGGGGTCGCTCCGCATCCAGTGCACCGGGTGCGGCCGGACCCGTCCGCTGTCCGAACTGGTCGGCAGCGAGTCGTTGCACCGTGACGGTATCCGCTGTGAGGGCGCCCAACCCTGGGAGGACCCGAAGCCCGGTCACGTCTGTGATCACCGCCTCGTCGCCGTTCAGCGCGGAGCCACCGGCAACTACATCGCGGATCGCCTGTCGGCGCTCGACATCCCTGAGGAACGGCCCAGGTCCGCGCGGACGACGGACCTGATCCGCGGCCACGTGTACTTCGAGAAGGTGGTGGCCGACAACGGCGGTCCCCAGGCGGAGCTGGTGGCCGGATGGATCGCGGACGAGGTCGAAGGGGTGTCGCCGGAAGACGTCCTGGCCCTCGCGGCCAGCGGAGAGGACTCCGAAGAGGATCCGCTCCTCGACCTCAAGGACGGGGAGTGGGCGGCCTTCCTGCAGAAGCTCGAGAACGGCAGGGACAACGGCGCGGGCGACTTCATCGTCGACGGCTGGCGGACGGCCACTGCTTCAGAGACGTACTCGGCCCTCACGAGCCGTGTCCTCGGCGTAGGTCAGGTGCGCCGCGTCCGCGAGGTCAGGGCGCTGCGCGGATTCCGACGTCACGACGCCGACGCCGACTTCATCTCCGCCGATCTCGGTCCCGACCGGCGGCGCAGGCCCGTCTATCCCGCCGTCGAGACCTTCGGCGAGGGGATCTTCCTACGGTTCGACGAGCAGCGGATGGCCGCGTGGGAGATCCTGCCCGAGGTCCGTGCGCGGGCCGACATCCTGGCGCAGCGCAGGGAAGCGACCCCGTGGGCCCAGCGCCTGGATGTACCCGAACCGCGGTACATCGCGCTTCACACCATCTCCCACCTGCTCATCCGCAGACTCGCCTTCGCGAGTGGCTACGCGTCGGCGGCCCTGCAGGAGCGCGTCTACGCGCACTCCTGCCGACCGGACCGCACTGCGGGCGTCTTCATCTACACGGCGTCCGGCGACGCTCAGGGGACACTCGGCGGGCTCGTACGGCTGGGCGCACCGGACAAGATCCTCCCGTTGACGCTGGCCGCGCTGAGCGACGCGGACGTCTGCTCTAACGACCCTGTGTGCATCGAGAGCGACAGGCAAGGCTCGTCACAGCTGAATCTGTCAGCCTGTCACGGATGCGCCCTCGTCAGCGAGACCTCATGTGAGACGGGAAACCGCCTCTTGGACCGTCAGCTCGTTCTCGGCGGTAGGAACGTGCCCGGTTTTCTCGAGCACGTACTCGATCAGGCTCGGCGCGGAATCGACCCGTAGAGGACGGAGAACAGGGGGTCCGTGTCCACGAGGCGTTAGGAGTCAAGCCTCGATCAGGCGTCGTGCGAGTTCCATGGTGTTCGCGACGGACGGACCGCCCAGAACCAGAAGCTCGGGGCGGTTCGCGTCCAGTCCGAAGCCGCATCCGGCCGCTCTGACGTGGGGCTGTATCCACTCGACGGTAGGACGATCCGCTGCAAGGTAGACGACGGGATTAGGGGCCCAGGAACGAGGGCCGGGATGCCACCTACAACTCGCAGCGGGGGTGCACCCGACTGCCGCGAGGGCGTACGACAACCCGGCGACCCCGGTCTCCAACCCACCGAGATCCACGTAGCCCGGCGAATCGGCGTACCCGAACAGCTCGTCAGCTCCCGGTACGCTCATGATCCTCGCCGGGATGGAATCCGTATCCGAGTACTCGAATGCGATGAGAATTCGTTCGAATTCCTCGTGATCGCGAGCGAAGCGGTCCGCCATCTGGACGAGCTCTCGCTCCCCCCGTGCGACGGCCGCCGCCTCGTGACGCTCGACATAACCAAGCAACCAGACGTCATGGAAATAGCCTATCGATTCAAGCTCTTCCAACTCTCCTGGATCCGGTGTCCAGAATGCGGTGCCCGCGGGCACGTCTGAATGGATCGGCTCGCCGCTGTCCGGTATCACCGGCCCCTGCCGAGAAAGCCGATCGACTGCTCGACACCTACGAGCCTTTCATCACGCCGGCCTCTCGTGATGCGATCGAAGAGCCGACCACTGTGCACACGCCACCGTCCTCATCGAATGCTCCGACACGACCCGGTCCTCACAAGGGTATGGACGATACAGCCATCCGCACAGGGAGTCGCCGCGTTTCTCACAGGAGAAGGATCTCCTCGGGTCTCCTGTGAGCGACGGGGACGGCACGATGGTCGACGAGGTGTTCGACGCAGGCCATGAGGTCGCCCCCGTGGTCGTCACGCGCCATGGCGCGGATCTCACGGACCAGATCTCGCCCATTGACGAGGAGGACCGGATACTGGTCCTCGACCATCTCCAGCTGAGCCGCCTCCGAATAGGAACCGGTCGTGACGTAGACGCCGATCCAACCACGGCGGAGGCGCGCGACCACACGGGCGATCTGTTCCGCTGAGACGTTACTCGCCGGCAGGATGCACTTGGCCTGTCCCAGCACGACCAGACTGGTGCCCGACAAGCCGGTCCCGAGGTCGAGCCTCCCGACGAAGTCGGCTCCACCGTCACCTGAGAGGCGGGTGAGCCATCCTTCGCGGTACGCGTGACCGCCCTGCCGGAGGATGCGGGCGGCCACGGACGAGGCGAGGACTTCGAAGTCGTGCTTGCGACCGTCGAAGTGCTCGTACACGCGGCGGAGGTCCCTCTCCTCGGTGCTCCCGGGCACCGGGCGCTGCTCTCGGACCTTCTCGACCTTCGAGCGGGCCACGCGTCGCCGCACCCGGGGAAGCGCGCCATGACCGTGCTCGACCCACTCCCGCCATGCCTTCGGTGCGATGTCGAGGACCTCGGCGTCCGCCACGCCGTCACGGCGGGCGGTGATCCAGTCCCAGTCGAGCCTCTCATCCTCCGCCGTGAGGCTCATCACCGCGATGTCGTAGACGTAGTTGGTGAAAGTGGTGCGCTCCCGGCCGGCCCACTGCACGATTCGCTCGGCGCGCTCGATGACGCCCACGCCGCAGAACTCGACGTGTCCCTTGGGCTTGCCGTTCTTCGTCACGGATCGGAAGAGGAGCAGCGGCACCGCCTTGGCACGACCTTCGGCCGTGGGCGCCTGGTGGCCCTCGAAGGCGTCGAGGAGCGCCGCGTTCCCCTTACTTCCGTCCGGTGGCCCCGGCGATCCCGCCTTGTGGTCCCCGAAGTAGCGGACGTGACCGTTCTCCAGGTCGAACACGTCGTGCCAGGGTGTCTGCACGCTGCCGGCCTTCCAGGGGCTGGACCGGATGAGGATGGCCGGTCGGCGTTCGCCGTCATCGGTCCGCACCCTGCGCATACCGTTGATCCCGGCTTCCAGGAGGGCTCGCAGGTGGCCCGGACTGTCCGTCAGGAAGTGGAAGTTCGGGCATCCGTCGATGACTGCCACCGTGGAGTCCTTCTCGCTGGTGTAGCGGAGGACCTCTCCGATCCGCATCGTCCTACCCACACGCACACTCCTCTCACCACTGGCCGGCAGGCGCCGGTACCGCCGATGTACTGCTTCCCCACAAGTGCGAGCAGACCTCGCGGGGCGAGAGCGCCGTCGTCAGGCGCGACCGGTCAGCGCTCTGAGCGACTCGTCGGCCAGTCTTGCGAGTTCCTCATCCAGATCGTCCGCCGTCAACGATTCGAACGAGACGAAAGCCTGGAGCCTCAACACCCTCATCAGGAGGTCCCGGAGGAGGTCACGCTCCCTCACCTCGTCTCGGGGCACGTCGATCCCCTCCCAGACTCTGAGGATGCCGCGTACCAGCGCAGGGCTGCCGCCGATGGACGTGCGGCGAGCGTAGATCTGGTCGAAGGCCGACTCACCCAGGATGTGCAGGGCGGCGTAGAGATCCTCCTCCTCGGTCTCACCGTTGTGGACGAGGTGGGCCCGCCACCAGAGCCGACCGAAGACGTGCCGGGTGACGTCGGTGCCCAGGACACGATCGCGGTGGAGGTCGGAGTAACGCCAGGCGGCGACGTCCGGCATCAGCACCAGGGAGAGGAATGCCCACAGATCACCCGCTACGGCCTCCGCCGGGATGATCCCCGAATCCCTGTGCAGAACCTCGGCGACCGCGATGTCGAAGGTGGCTGCCTGTCTACGGTTGTGCGGGACGGGGAAACCCCGATCCCCAGCCAATCGAAGGATCTCGGCGCGTATGTCCTCCAGCCGCTTCACGGGCAGCCTGACGCCACCCGTAGCCGCGTAGAACATCGCGGGATGGGACAGGTCCGCACGGCTTCTCAGCTCCTCCGCCGACTTTCCGAGATACGCCTCCCGCAGACTCCCGGCAGCACCGGGGAGAAGGCGAGGGAAGAGGTAGACCATCACGCCTCCTTGGCGAAGAGCCCGACGGCGCTCTGCACTCGGGCCGCGAGCAGGGACGGGTCGCTGCGCCGCATATTGCGAAGTGCGGCCAGAGTCATGTCGGGGAGATGACCGCGGACCACTCCGAGGAGAGTGTGACCGAGGGTGTCCGCCTCGAATCTCGATCCGTCGTCCAGGTCCTCGTTGCCGATGGCGTGCTCGATCATGAGGCGCACGACGTCTTGGCGGAGTGCCGAGTGGATCAACTTCTCAGCATGTGTCGCCCTTTCCGCCTTGCGCACGGCTTCCAGGACGAGCGGGGTCCTGCTGTTGACGAGCAGGAGTACCGCACCCATGGTCGCCGCCTCGAGATTCGACCCGATGTCCAGATACCAGGGGGCGTTCTCGGGGTAGCCCGTGCCTTTGAAGTCCACGACGGCCATCGGGAACTGCGAGGCATCGCCCTGCAGACGGATCCGGGCTATCTGCTGCCAGAGGATGGAGCCGGCCCGATGAGGGCCGGTCGGGTAGGGGTTGTCCAGGTGCTTCCGCAGAACGAGTTGGGTCTCAATCGACAGCACGCCGCCGCTCTCCCTGCCGAGAACGGTGAAGGCCAGATGTACCGATCGGGTCCCCCCGCCCTGTAGTGGTCTGTCCACCGCGAGCAGGCGCAGTCCCGAACCGGACGAATTCCAGACGACCGTGAGAGCGAGTTCGGCTTCGGGCGGCAGCGCCGCGGTCTCTCGGACCTTGTCGAGATCGACGTCCACCGTGCACTCGAAGTCCAGATCCCGCTGGTAGTCCCAGTCCACCACCGAGGGCGGGAGTGGCACGCCCTCCCCGTCGATCTGCTTGAGGAGCCAGCCGTCGGTGGTGGCGGCGTCTGGATGAGGGCGTCTATAGGGGTAGGCGCGACGATTCACCCCGACCCGTCCTTCCGTTCGGAGGTCACGGCGATATCGGTGACGGTGTCGGGGGCCGGGCGGACCACGAGAGACCAGATCCTGCCGTCCTCTCCCGCCACGTGGAGTTCGGCAACCGTGCGAACCTCTCCCGTGTCGGACCGCCACCCCAGCACGGTGGGGACGGACGCGCCCTTGGGCGGTTCGCCCTCTCTTCCCAGTGCGCCGCTGAGAGCCACGGCCAGTCGAGCTCGGACCGCCTGGTCGCCGACGTCGAGGAGCTCGAAGCGCTGGACGAGGACCGTCTTCCCTTCCGCGGTGTCGTGGAAAGGGTCGCCCAGGTAGCGCAACCGTGCTCCGCGTCTCCTCTGGCCCCCGGGCCCGCTCCGATCCGCCGCCCCTGAACCCTCGCCATCAGCTGGACGTCCCGCATCCGACCATCGCCCGTACGCACCGGCGGGACTGGCGTCAGGCGCTGCGGCGAAGACGGCTGAACCGCCTTGGCCCGGAGCGCCCGCCATGAGCCCGGCCATGAGCTTGCTCATACCCGCCAAGGAGACTCCGTCGCCAGCGGTGTTGACTACCGCGGTCGGAGCAGAGGCCTCCTTCATCGCATCGCCGATCCTCCTGAGAGCGTGCTTCGCCAGCAGGCGGTCCTCTCCCTGCAGCCTGTCGGCCATCCAGTTGTCGTGGCTAGCGGGTTCGGTAGCGGCGAACACTCGATCCATCCCGGGGTCCGCCCTGAAGACCGCCGCATATCCGCCGTGCTCCTCGTAGAAGGGTGGGCCCGCGAGGTACCGCACCACGAGATCCACCGGACGCATGAGACAGGTGTGGTGCAGCCGGTCCCCCACGCCCGCCTCCTGCGCGGCTTTCGGCGGAGGTCCGGGGGGCGCGATGAACTTGCGCACGCCCATACGTCCGAGAGTCCGTCCCAACCTCTTGTGCTCGACGACGCGGTCCATCTCCCCGTGAGCCCACAGGAAGGGGCGAAGATGCGGCACATCCGAAGGGCCGGGAACGGGGACCTCGACTCCGTCATGGGTGACGGTGAACCGCATGGGAGCGTCCCCGCCCTCGGGCAGCATCTTGGGCCAGAGGTTCCAGATCATGGCCTCGACGATCCACTGCATCGCCTCAGAATCATCACGCTCCCCGAGATCCGGGTCGACGATCGCGACGGTGGTGCCGGTGCCGTCCACCGGGAACGCCTTGAAGCCCAGCTTCCGGGCGACCTCGTCGGCCTCCTCCCCCACCAGAGGTTCGACGTAGCCGTCCTGCACGCGCCCCCAGTAGTGTCGACCCGTGAAGGTCTTCGGGCCGTCGACGGTGTCCGTGTTGTAACTCTCGTGGACGGCCCAGCCGATAAGGCGTGTCTCGTACCGAAGGCCGACCCGGCAACGAGTGTGGACCAGAACGGTGTGCGGTCTGGAGACCAGGTGGAAGACCGCCTTGCCGTAGCCGTAGGTTCCGCCGCGGCTGCTCAGATCCTGGGAACTGCCGGTCTTGCGGATGAAGGAGACGAAGTCCGATTCGCCGTCGGAAACGACGTCTGCGCGAGTCGGTCCGCCGAGCCCCTTGGTGCCCGTGTCCGTCACCGTCAGGACGCGGACGACGGGACGGGCGAGTGACGAGCGCAGCCGGAGATGCTCGACGGAGGGCGCGTTCTCCGAAAGGAGTTCACGCCACACCGGCGCCTCGCTCGGACCGAGCGTGCGCAATCCGATCCGGAAGTCGACCGGTCCGTCTCCGATCCGAGCGTCCCAGCTGTTCTGAGCCGATTCGCGGACCAGTAGCGACACGGGGTCCATCTCAGTGGCGTCCAGATGCCGGAGCATGCCTTCCGCCGCTCCGCCGCCTCCGGGCCCATACACTTCGGACAGCCACCGTGGCGACCTGATCACGTCGTCTCCCCTAGACGTCCGAGGAGGTCGCGGACCGTCGCCTCGTCGACAGGACTCGTACGGGTACCGGCCAAGTCGACCGTGTATCGGACGTCGAGAACCCCGGCCGGGACCGCTCCGGTGTGCATCGAGGCCGTGGTGAGCCGAGGGAAGTCCTCGTCGACGCGATACCAGCGGTCCTCGGCGAGGGACAGTCTCAATCCGTCCTGGTCCTGCTGGGCGGACGGACGGTAGCCGACGGAGTCGAGCCCGGATAGCAACTCGGACTGATCGTCACACAGGTCCACCGCACGGGCGACGAGCTCATCGAGCGTGCTGCCTCCGGGGTGTGGCTCGAAGCGCTGCCAGGCGAGCAGGAGATCCCCTCTCTCAGGCGCCTCCAGCTGGTCCAGCCCGTGGACGACGAAGACTCGACGCTCCGAGTTCGTGACGGTGCTCTTCACCTCCACAGCGTGCAGGCCGTCGGTGAAGTCGTGTCGCCCACCAGCGGGCCCGGCCCAGTGACGCACGGCACCGGGATCACCCTCCAGCAAGCGCACCAGGACCTGGAGTTCACCGAACAACCCCACCGTCTGCTCCCATGTCAGAGAACGGGGCCCTCTTCTGAAGAGTAGCTTCCAGCGCTCGACCACCGCACGAGCGGTCCGGTACGGACGGTCGCCGTCAGCCTCGACCGCTACCAGGACGTCCCGGCAGAGGCCGGTGAAGACGTCGTCGAGCTCACGGCTCATGCACGTGATGTCGGCGAAACGCCCGTACCCGTCCTCGTCCTGGAGCGGGCGCTCCGTTATCCGGAGCGACGCACTGACCGAGCCGACGGCTAGACGCTGTCGTGCCTTGAGCGGCACCAGGAGGTGCCGCAGTCCCTCGCGGTCGACCGCCACCAGGAGCGGCCCCTGAGCGGTGACCACCGGCAGAGCGGAGGTCCTCAACACGTGGCCGACGGAAACCGGCTCGGTCACGAGCCGGTCCCAGTGGTCCTCCAGCACAATACGAAGGTCGGTCGTGGTCACCGGGCGTCGTCCTCGAGCAGCATCTCCAGCTCGTCACTGCCCAGCACACCGAACTCGTCCTCCTCGACGACCACGTTCGAGAGATCCGCGCTATACCACTCGACCTCGCTGTCCTCTCCCCCGGCCACCGGGAAGACGAGCCCCAGCCCGATGACGTGATCGACCGCGTCCAGCGCCTCTCGGCGGGGACGCTTGGTGGGTGACACCCTGTCGATCGGATAGAGAGTCAGGAGGGCGGTCTCCGGGCACTGGATCCGACGAGCCTGCTTGAGCGCACCCTCGGTAACCTCGTCGAGCGTGCTCAGGTCGAGGTCGACTCCCGCGTCCCTGCGGCTCATGAGCGTTTTGATGTTGGCGGCGTCGGGACCACTCGGGAGCTTCGCGCGGAACACGCGATCCACTGCGACTCCGGTGGCGAACTCGTACCTGGTTTCAGGGGAACCGCTGAGTGGATTACCGATGACTGCGACGTTCCACCGCTTCAGGGCTCCGCCCCGGCGGGATTTGACCCGTCGTTCGACGTAACTGCGAAGCAGTCCCGCATCGCAGTCCATCGACTTCTCGTGGAAGCGGTAGTCCTCGAGGAAGTCGAGAACCATGTCGTACGGAACGTCGCGCAACACGTGGCGGCCCGCGCCGGACAGGTCCTCGTGCCGGGCGCCGGCGATGTTGAGGGCTCGGTCGACGAGCTTGCCGGCCGCAGCCTGATTGCCGCGCAGCCACTCGGAATCGTCTGTGCGGAAGTAGCTGGTCTGGACTCGTTGGCCTCCGTAGGACGCACTGGCCTTGACCGCGTCGCGCATCTTCGCCGCGGCCGTGATGCGGAGTGCGGGGTGATTACGGAGACGGACTGCGAAGGTCAGCGGAGTCTTGTCCTCGACCATGTAGAGCTCGATGTCCCGACGCATCTCCGACTCGACGGTGGCGATGTGGCGGAACCACTCACGCAGTTCTTCAGTCATCCAGATGCGCGGCAAGTCTGCGTAGCCGTCACGGAACCCGAACCAACGGCCCATTTGAAGCAATGTGTCATAGGTCGAGGCACCGCGGACGAAGTAGCTGACCGCGAGGCCCTCAAGGGTCAGGCCGCGAGAGAGGGTGTTCCCTCCGACCGCGATGGCCACTACCGGACCGGTCTCATAGTCGAGACGCTCGAGGCTCTTCGAGTTGTCCAGGACGATCCGGCAGTCGTCGACGACACCAGCCAGCTTCGGGAGAAGACACTCGAAGGGCACCTTCGCCTCCCCGAAATCGGGCTCCTCTCCCGGCACACGGGCAGTCTCCTCGTCCCACAGATCGCGCAGCTCGTCGAGTAGGGAGGTGTCTTCGGCCCGGAGTAGCTCCGAGAACGCGGAACGGAAACGCTCAAGAGGTCGCTTGAAACTCTCGTGGACCAGGGTGCTGACGCTGGTGTGGACGAGCATCGTCGAGTGCGGGACTCCTCGTCCGCGCACTCTGCGCGCGGCGGTGGCCAGCCAGAAGTAGTGAACGGCGGTGCGAAGGGCTCCGTCGATCTCCGGAGAGAAGCCCTCAATCTCGTCACGACCGGGCTTGACGAGCGAGATCTCCTCCTCCGGAACGATACGGATCATGTCGTATCCGTCCGGCACGTCTTGGGGGTCCTCACCGTCGAGCGGTTCCCGGCCGAAGAGGACCTCTGTGCCGAAATGCCCACGCGGCTTGGGGAGATTGACGACGAAGTCCTCGGGATAGAGGTCCTTGGCCGTCGGGTCGATGAGGAGGTTCGCGAACGGGGTCGCGGTGTAACCGATGTAGCCGCCGCGTGGGAAGAGGTCGATGATCTCGCGGATCAAGGGGTTCGTCCGCTTGGACGCGATGCTGGCCTGGTCGGCCTCGTCGTCGATGATGAGCGTCGGGCAGTTCTTCAGGTAGTCGGGTGCCTTCTCGAGCCACTCCTTCAGCTTCGTGAGCCGCGGCACGTTCTTCTTCACCACGCAGAGGACGTGCTGTTGGCTCTTGTAGGTGAAGAATGCTGCCGGGTTGCCGGCGGGCGGTTCGAAGTCGCCCTCCGCACCTGTGAGCGGATGCCATTGGTCGATGACGGGATCGACGAGTTGACGTTCCAGCCGAATCTGTGTCTGCCGGCGGAGGCCGTTGTGGATTCCCGCGAAGACGATGAAGAACTTGTACCCGGCGTCTGCGGCTTTGGCGATCAGAGCCGTGAAGTTGGTGGTCTTACCCGACTGCACGTACCCCACGACCAGGCCGCGGGTGGAGAACGACTTCTCCATCGGGTGATCGAGCATGGAGACGACTTTGGTGGATGCGGCGTCCAGATCCCGAAGCCCGTCATCGTCCCAGGACGACTCGCGCTTCAGAAGGTCATGCAACGCTGGCCAGCAACGGTCACCGTCCTGAGGACCCACGTACCAGGTCTCACGGTTGTTGCGGACCACCGATCCCGGCTGCCGCTTGTCCCGAATCTCGATGGTCTCCCGTTGATGACGCTCGGCGATACGTTTGGCGAGATCGTCGCTCATTCCGAAAAGCCTGATCGTACTGAGCGCCTGCTCCGGTGTCTGGCTTTTGATCAATTTCCGGAAGGCGTCGTACTGCGCGTCGAACTCGTTCACGGGTCCCCTTTCCCCCACCACACCTCGCCTCGGCCGGAGCGGACACCCTGATCGAGGCGACGACGAGACGACCGTACAGGAAGGCCTGGATCAGTCGATCCGCCTCCCGATCACGTACGAAGCTCGATACATCGCGCGGAGGGGGGACGCTTCGTCCACCGTACGCGACGAGCCGATGCGCTTTACAGACGCCCGGGTTCAGCCCGGGCCGGTCGACACTCCATCTCGCTCACGCCCAGCCGTCGACGCGGTCAGGCCTCCACCAGAACACGTTCCTCGCGACGCCGGTCCCGCTCCACCCGCGGTGTCGGACACTCGACCGGCTGCGCCAGGAGAAGCGGTGTGAGGTGTTCGGCGATGACGCGCGCCAGGGCGACTGGGACGGCGTTGCCGATCTGTCGGGCGATCTCGTTCCGGGTTCCGCACCATTTGAAGTCCATCGGAAAGCTCTGTAGTAGAGCCGCCTCCAGGTGCGTGATGGGGCGGTGGAGCCACGGATGGAGATAGCGCCCCTTCTCGGGCTTGAAGAACTCGGTTCGGATGGTCACTGACGGCTTATCCCTGTACAGACGGCCCATCACGTCTGCGGACCCCGTCTTGTGCTTCTTCCAGCAGTTGGAGAGGAGATGGTGGGGAATATCGAAACGATTCCCACCCTCCGGGATATGAGAATAACGCTTCAGCGAGTGCTCCGTAATGCCGTTCCGACGAAGATGAAGCTCGCCCATGCGAAATGGACCCTGAATAGAGGATCCATTGATCATCATTGCGCGTTCAGGCAATTGGGAATCGAGCTTCTTCAGAATGAGATCCGAGATCGTCTGCCATACCGTAACCGGGTCATCTTGACGGGGGGCTGGGAAGAGGAGGTTCAGGAGTTCATATTCGGACAGCTCTTCGAGCCGTTCACCCGACCCGGGAGCCACAAGGTCCTTACGGGCTCCGAGGAGAATGGTCCGCCTTCGGCGTTGCGGAACACCGTACTCATCGGCGCTGATGAGTTCGTGGCGAATGATGTAGTCCTTGAGAAGCCCTCCAGGCCGGGTCGCCTCATCGATCAGCAGCTGAAACTCGGGGGACCTCCTGAAGGCGTCGACGTTCTCCATCACGAAGATCTTCGGCCGCACCTCGTTGACGACCGCCAGGTACTGGCGCCAGAGCTGGTTCCGCTCATCCGACGGATCCTGGTTGCCGAGGCGCGAGAAGCCCTGGCACGGCGGACCACCGAGCACGATGTCCGCACGAGGGATGCCGCCCTTCCTCCGCACCCAGGCCGTGATATCGCCCTGGTAGACGTGCGGACCGAAGTTGGCCGCGTAAGTCGCGGCCGCCGCGGGGTCAATCTCGACTGCGGCGATCGGCTCGTAGACAGCTCGACCGTCGTGCCGGGCGTCCACGAATCCCTTGGTCAGACCGCCGCACCCCGCGAAAAGGTCGATCATGCGGAAGCGACCGGACGAGAGCACGTCATCGTCGGTCGAGCTAAATCTGCTGGTCGGGGGGTCGGTGTCGGCGGCCATGGACGCACTCTAGCCGGCCAGGTACACCCTGGACAACACAGACCTCAGAGGAACGCTACTACGCCAACAGCGTGTCGCGCCGGCCCCTGTTTCGGCCTGAAGGCGCGAGTCGGCACCTTGCCACGGCCACGTCATGGAATGGAGCCGTATCGTCGGAGGTCGGTCTACGACGAACTGCTGAGACCAGTGGTGGGAAAGGGCACACGCGGAGTGCGAGAGAAAGTGGTGTCCGACCGCTCCTGGCGTGCGCGCCCCGGGCTCGACAGAACCCAGCGGGCACGTGAACAGGTACGCAGCGCTGGCGGGCCCGACCGCCGGTTGGTGGACGTCGGCGGAGGTGACCTGCGGCCCGCGAGCATCGTGTTGCGCCGAACCGCCCGCGGCACACGTGTGACCGCCGCACTCCGGTGGTCCGTCGACGGCCGAGCGACCAGCATCCCTCTGGGCGAAGTCGACCGCCCCACTCGCGCGGCGAACCTGCGTGAGGGATGGCGACTGGCCCGCGCCACCGGGTTGCTCGCGGACAGGTCGATCCCTGCGGGTTCGTGGGCGTCATCGCCAGGCTCCCGGAAGTCGATGCGGGCGAACAAGGCGAGGGACACGAAGCCCGAGTTGCGACTCCGCTCTCTACTGCACCGCGCAGGATTTCGGTTTCGAGTGTCGATTCGACCGTTGCCGTCCCTCCGACGTACAGCGGACGTGGTGTTCACTAAGGCGAAAGTGGCGGTCTTCGTCGACGGTTGCTATTGGCACGGATGTCCGGAACACCGAAGCACACCTGCGACGAACCGGGATTTCTGGGCCGACAAATTTCAGAAGAACAAGGCTCGTGACTCGGAGACGACCCGCCTCTTGGAGGAATCCGGATGGAAAGTGCTGCGGATCTGGGAACACGTGCCCGCGGAGGAGGCGGCACGGCTCGTGATCGAAGCCGTCACCGAGGCTCGCCGGGAGGCAGACGCCGCGAAGTGATCAGGGGATACGACCGTTCAGCAGGTCGTCGATGGCGTCTTCCGCTCGGCGCAGGACGACCCTGCCGTCCCCGTCGCTGTACGCCAGCAGCCGCGCTCCGACGGACAGGCCAGCCTCGACGATGATCCCCATGGGGAGCTCGACGGTTCCGTCTTCACTGATGGCGGTCTCGGCGGGTTCTCTGATCACCCTCTCAGCGTGCCACACGTGCTCGGACCAATCGAATCCGTCAGACCGTCCGTTCATGGCTGCGAATCGTGTGGGCGCAGCGGAAGCGACTCCGCTCACGCAGACGCGCATCGCTCATGAGACCAAACGCCATGCCTCCACCACATAACGATCAAGAGCATCGCGAAGGACTTCGAAGACGGAGGGCGCCCCCTCCTCAGCAGACGCCATGGGCTTGGCCCGGATCACAGCGGCCCTGCGTGAGCCGGCCGTGATGTTCGCCCTGACCACGGAAGGAGTCGGCACCGCCGTCCGGCGGGCTCGGGCCCGCGCGACCGAGTGGAGCGACTACGACTAGCGGTTGGTACACGCGGGGCCCGGGCCCGCCTGCTGCCGCCTCGGCGGTGAGCACCTCGTCCAGCGCCGTGTAGGGCGGCGGGCCCGCGCCCTGCGAGTCACAGTCCTACTGGGATTGCTCGAAACCGTCCTCACTCGCTTCAGCGATCTTGCCACTGACGAACATCACGCTCAGTACGAGAGCGGTTGCACCAGCGACCGCCACCACCTTCATCCCCGCCCCGAGGACCTGCTTGTTCTCGCTGTCCTTCTCGGATACCTGGCGCACATTTCGATCGAGGCGGTCGTGGAGGGCCTCCCGTTGTTCCCAGCTGAGGTCGTCCCGACCAAGGTCAGCCCGCAGAGCCTCTCGCTGGTCCTGTGAAGCACGGCAGAAGTGGTTCTGACTGTTCTCGTCGGCTGCGAGAGTGGACTTGTAGGCCTCCGATCCGCATCGATGTCGGCCTTGCCCAGGTCCTTGAAGGCGGGGAGCTGCTCGATGAGTTTGAGTCGCACCTCGGTGGCCATCTCGGGCGTCGCTGCCGTGTCGCGAACTTGAGCACCTTGTCCTTGGACAGGTTCCGCCAGTTCGGGATACCCAACTTACGCTTGACTGCTGTTTCGTTCACGTCGCCCATCCCCTGACTCTGTTCGTCGTCCCGTGAGGCATTCCGGATCGTAGCGGTGCCCGCCAGCAAGCACCCTCGCTCATCCTCAGCCTGCTCGCCACGACTCCTCCGAGCCGTGTTCGGGGGGCAGATGCATCCGTGCGCGTCAGTCACCGGAACGAGCGCCGACGGCTCACTGCCCGGTCTCTGCTCGATGGTGGTGTCGCTCATCAGGCGTTCCCTTGATCATCCGACGCGCCGATCATTGGATGCTCCCGACCGTCCGCCCCTTCCTAAGCCCTCTTGTCGTGAGACGCCCGATCACCCGCGATGAGGTTTGGTGGGGCATGTCCCGCAGCACGGAGCCGGGCTGCGGGACATAGAGCCTGTCAGCAGGCGAGGTCGGAGTGACCTAACCTCGCGCTTTCACTTGGAGTCCGTCCGGATTACGGGCGGGAACGCGAAAGTGCCTTCTGAGCTGGGACGATGAACCTTGTCGAGGGGTTCTGTCGGTCCAGGCGGAAGGCACTTTCTACGTGCAGGGTATCGGTTCGCGTCCCAGGCTCCACGTCTCTGCCGACGGTGCGGGGGTGGTGGGGCACGCCGGTGCACGGCTGCTGGCTGACCTCGCCGATGCCACCGGGCTGGCCAGCGCGTACTCCACCACATTGAGACCACTTCGGCCGCGCGGCACCGGTCATGACCCGGGCCGGATCGCCACCGACCTCGCGGTGATGCTGGCTGACGGCGGCGAGGCGATCACGGATCTGGCCGTGCTGCGAGACCAGGGCGCTGTGTTCGGCCCGGTCGCCTCGACGCCGACCGCCTGGCGGCTGCTGGCCGCCGTCGACAAACGTGTACTGGACCGTCTGCGCTCAGCCCGGGCTCAGGCCCGGGAAGTGGCCTGGCTGCAGGCATCCGAGACCCGCTGCGGCATCCCGGCGGCGAAAGCCGGTGGACGGGAAGTGCCCGGCCTGGTCCTGGACGTCGACGCCACGCTGATCACCTGCCACTCCGAGAAAGAGGCGGCCGCGCCCACCTACAAGGGCGGCTTCGGCTTCCACCCCCTGCTGTGCTTCCTGGCCAACACCGGCGAGGCCATGTCCGGGCGGCTGCGGCCCGGGAACGCCGGAGCCAACACCGCCGCAGATCACATCGCGGTGCCGGACGACGCTCTCGCACAGATCCCCGACGCCCACCGGCACTGCACCGACATCCTGATCCGCACCGACAGCGCCGGATCCGCGAAAGCCTTCCTCACCCACGTCCGAGACCTGCGAACACGCGGAATCCGCACCTTCTTCTCGGTCGGATACGCGGTCACCGAGCCGGTCCGCCACGCGATCCGGGCCCTGCCCGAGCAGGTCTGGCACCCCGCTCTGGACCAGGACGGCACGCTGCGCGAGTCCGCCGAGGTTGCCGAACTGACCGGCACGGTCGACTTTGCCGGATACCCGGCCGGCACCCGCATCATCGTCCGCCGGGAACGTCCCCACCCCGGAGCCCAGCTCTCGCTGTTCGACCAGGACGAGGGGCTGCGACACCAGGTCTTCCTCACCGACACCCCCATCACCTCCGGCTCGGCCCAGTTCCTGGAGGTCCGCCACCGCGGACACGCCACCGTCGAGGACCACATCCGGTGCGGCAAGACCACCGGCTTCGGACGGTTCCCCTCCCGTGACTTCAACATCAACGCCGCCTGGCTCGAGCTCAGCCTCGCGGCGATCGACCTCCTCGCCTGGACCCGCGTCCTGCTGCTGGACGGCGAACTCGCGGCTGCCGAACCCAAGAAGCTCCGCTATCGGATCCTGCACGTCGCCGCCCGGATCACCCGGGGCGGCCGCCGCCTCCGCTGTCGAATATCGGCGACCTGGCCCTGGCGACACGAACTGGCCACGGCTTTCCACCGCCTGGCCGCACTGCCTCGCCCCGCCGGCTGACTCGCCGCCCCGCCCACCCTCGACTCAAGGACCTCGGAGAACCCGACCCCGCGTCGGGCCCTCACCATGTCCACCGGCCGAAACAGCCTCGAACAACCTTGCTCAGCCACCCACCAGCCCCAACTGAAACGCCGAGGCTAACCGTCCTGACGCAGAAGCTTCAGCCGCCGAGGAGGTCTTCGTGCAAGCCAACTCGGGCGGAATATTCGGCGCATTCGATCGATTGGTCTCCGGTACAGAGATCGCGGGAGGGGGCGCTGGTGGCCGAGCTGATGATGTTCCGGCAGGACGCGGACGGACGGGACGTCGAGCTGGCCGGCTCGACGGTGGCGCTGGAGGTGGAGCTGCAGCGGCGGGTCGAGACCGGCCTGGAGCAGATGCTGGGCGTCCGCTTCCTGGCATCGGAGTATCCGACTGGCCCCTGGCACCGGGGGCGGATCGACACCCTGGGGCTCGATGAGAACGGCAGCCCGGTGGTGATCGAGTT
>NZ_JBHZCI010000018.1:0-145173 GCF_042755185.1 Streptomyces sp. NPDC059166
GATGCCGGACGCCGCCGAGTTCGAGCGGGCGCGCCGCGCACGCGCCGCCGCCCGGCCCCGCCGCTGAGGGCTGTCCCGCAATTCCCGGCGGGCGCGGGGCGCCGATGACCAGGAGGGCTCGGCGGACTGCCGGGCCCTCCTGGTTCGTTCTCCCTGCTACACCCAGGTGTCCAGCCACATCCGGTCGCGCCAGGACGTGTCCGGGATCGACGTGCCTGTGTAGATCGGCCAGAAGTAGATGAAGTTCCAGATGATCAGCAGCACCAGGACCCCGGCCCCGATCGCTCCCAGCATGCGTCTGCGCTCACCCGTGGGGTCGGTGGTCATCAGACCGATCCGGTCCTTGGTCCCGGTGCCGGCCGCGGGGCCGAGCATCGCGCCGATCATCATGGTGACCGCCAGGCAGAGGAACGGGACGAACACCACCGCGTAGAACAGGAAGATGGTCCGTTCCTGGTAGAAGAACCAGGGCACCCAGCCGGCCGCCACCCCGCACGCGATGGCACCCGCCCGCCAGTCGCGCCGGAAGAACCAGCGCCACAGGACGTACAGCAGGGCCACGCAGGACGCCCACCAGAGCAGCGGGGTGCCCATGGCCAGGACCTCGCGGGCGCACTTGCCGGTCTCCGAGGTGACGCAGCCCGCCTGCTCCTCGTAGAAGTACGACACCGGGCGGCCCAGGACGATCCAGCTCCACGGGTTGGACTGGTAGGTGTGGCCCGATGTCAGCCCGATGTGGAACTCGTAGACCTGGTACTCGTAGTGCCAGAGGCTGCGCAGCCAGTCCGGCAGCCACGTCCAGTTGCCGCCCTTGCCCGCGGTGGCGGCCCAGTCGCGGTAGTAGCCCTTGTCCGTGACGATCCAGCCGGTCCACGACAGGACGTACGTGCCGATCGCGACGGGCACCGTGGAGAGGAACGCCGGCAGCAGGTCCCGCAGGACCACCGCGCGGTACGGCTGCACCGCGCCCGCCGCGCGTCTGGCGCCGACGTCCCACAGCACCGCCATCACGGCGAAAGCCGCCAGGACGTAGAGCCCGTTCCACTTCGTGGCGAAGGCGAGGCCGAGCATCAGGCCCGCCGCGATCCGCCACGGACGCCACCCCAGGCGGAGCGTTTCCGCGACGTGGGAGTCCGGGCGCAGCAGGCCGTCCTCGTCCACCGGGAGCGCCGCGGCCAGCCTGGCCCGGGACCGGTCGCGGTCGACGACGAGGCAGCCGAACGCCGCGAGCACGAAGAACATCAGCACCAGGTCGAGCAGCGCGGTGCGGCTCATCACGAAGTGCAGCCCGTCCACGGCCAGCAGGGTCCCGGCCAGGCAGCCCAGGAACGTCGAACGGAACAGCCGGCGGCCGATACGGCACAGCATCAGCACCGAGAGGGTGCCGAGCAGCGCCACCATGAACCGCCAGCCGAACGGCGTGAACCCGAAGATCTGCTCGCCGATCCCGATGATCCACTTGCCGACCGGCGGATGGACGACGTAGCCCGGGTCGACCGGGACGTCCACCGAGGACGGGTGGTTGAGGATCTGCTTGTCGATGTCCTTGGGCCAGGAGCCCTCGTACCCCTGGTTCACCAGCGCCCAGGCGTCCTTGGCGTAGTACGTCTCGTCGAATATCACCGCCTTCGGACTGCCGAGGTTCCAGAACCGCAGCACCCCGGCGACCAGCGCCACCAGGAGCGGACCGCCCCAGGCGGACCAGCGCACCAGGCGCTCCGCCAGGACCGGCGGCACGGAGAGCACCGACCAGAACTGCCCGCCGGGGCGGGTGTACGGGGGGACGAGGCGCTCGCGCAGCCCCGTCTCCGGGCTCGGGGAATGGCCGAAGCGGCGCAGCCGCCGCTGCCAGGAATGCGCCTGGTCACCGGCGTGTTCCCCGGCGTCGTCGCCCTGCCGGGCCTCGGGTGCGGTACTCGTCACCGCGCCATCGTAGGGAACGCGGCTGTGCGAGTGGTGCCGTCCGTGCTGGGAGTATGGCCGACGTGACTGGAACGACTGGAACGCTCGTACTCGCAGGGACCCCCATCGGCGATGTGGCGGACGCCCCGCCACGGCTCGCCGCCGAGCTGGAGACGGCCGACGTCGTGGCCGCCGAGGACACCCGGCGGCTGCGCCGGCTCACCCAGGCGCTCGGCATCCACACGACGGGGCGTGTCGTGTCGTACTTCGAGGGCAACGAGTCGGCGCGCACGCCCGAACTCGTCGAGGCGCTGGCCGGCGGCGCCCGCGTCCTGCTGGTCACCGACGCGGGGATGCCGTCGGTCTCCGACCCCGGCTACCGCCTCGTCGCGGCGGCGGTGGAACAGGACATCAAGGTCACCGCCGTGCCGGGCCCGTCCGCCGTGCTGACCGCCCTCGCGCTGTCCGCCCTGCCCGTGGACCGCTTCTGCTTCGAGGGCTTCCTGCCGCGCAAGGCCGGCGAGCGGCTCGGGAAGCTGCGCGAGGTCGCCGCGGAGCGCCGCACCATGGTCTTCTTCGAGGCACCCCACCGGCTGGACGACACCCTGGCCGCCATGGCCGAGGTCTTCGGCGCCGACCGCAGGGCCGCCGTGTGCCGCGAGCTGACCAAGACCTACGAGGAGGTCAAGCGCGGCCCGCTGGGCGACCTCGCCGCCTGGGCGGCGGAGGGCGTGCGCGGCGAGATCACCGTCGTGGTCGAGGGCGCCACGGACTCCGGCGACGAGAACCTGGACGCCGAGGAGCTGGTACGCAGGGTGCAGGTGCGCGAGGAGGCGGGGGAGAGGCGCAAGGAGGCCATCGCGGCCGTCGCCGCCGAGGCGGGGCTGCCCAAGCGTGAGGTCTTCGATGCGGTGGTGGCGGCAAAGAACGCTGCTCGGACCGGCCAGGACCAGGGCAAAGGACTAGCCTGAAATGTAAAGCGCGAGCCGCGTAACGGGCCCTTTGCCCACGGATCGGCCAAAAGCGTTCCAATACTCGGCAGACCTGGTGCGTCGGCCACCGGAAGAGGCGTCCACTTGGGAGTGGAACGCACCATCCGGAGTGCTTGTCCGGAGTGCTTGTCCACAGGACAAGAGGAGCAGGCATGAGTGAGATCGCAGCGACCACCGCGCACGAGGCGTACGCCTTCGCCTGCATGCGGTGCGGACACGGCTGGGAACAGGCCTACGAGATAGAGCACCACGTCGACGGCTCCGGCAACGCCTTCGTCGTGTACAAGGCGGACGGGGAGCGGGTTCCCTCGCCGCTCTCCACCCCGACCTGCGCCAACTGCGGCGGCCATCTGGTCCGGATCATGCGGTCCGGCCGGGTGTCCACCGTCCAGCAGCTGCTCCAGCGCCAGAACGCCTCACGCCCCGGCGGGCCCGAAGGGGAGCGGATCGCGGCCTCCGCTGTCACGCCCGCCGGCGGGGAGGCCCGCCACTGGCAGCTGTCCGATCTGCTCCACCCCTTCCACCGGCGGTGAGACGAGGGCCCGTGCCCTCGTAGAGTCGGGGGCATGAGCCGTACCGACGCCCCGCCGCTCCCCGAACCCCTCAGGGTTCCGGTCGCCGATTCCCACACCCACCTCGACATGCAGGACGGAACCGTCGAGGAGGCGCTGGCCCGTGCCGCGGCGGTCAACGTGACCGCCGTCGTGCAGGTGGGCTGCGACCTGAAGGGCTCCCACTGGGCCGCCGAGACGGCCGCGGCGCACCCCTCCGTCCACGCCTCCGTCGCCCTGCACCCCAACGAGGCGCCCCGCATCGTGCACGGCGACCCCGGGGGAGAGGGGTCGCGCCAGGGCGTACGCGAGCCGGGTGGGCGGGCCGCGCTCGAAGAGGCACTCGCCGAGATCGACGCGCTGGCCGCCCTCGCCCACGTACGCGCCGTCGGCGAGACCGGACTCGACCACTTCCGCACGGGACCCGAGGGCATGGCCGCCCAGGAGGAGTCCTTCCGGGCGCACATCCAGATCGCCAAGCGGCACGGGAAGGCGCTGGTCATCCACGACCGGGAGGCCCACGCCGACGTCCTGCGCATCCTCGCGGACGCGGGCGCGCCCGAGCGGACGGTCTTCCACTGCTACTCCGGGGACGCCGACATGGCCCGGATCTGCGCGCGGGCCGGGTACTTCATGTCGTTCGCCGGCAACGTCACCTTCAAGAACGCGCAGCCGCTGCGCGACGCGCTGGCCGTCGCCCCCACCGAGCTGGTGCTCGTCGAGACGGACGCCCCCTTCCTGACACCCGCCCCCTACCGGGGACGGCCCAACGCGCCCTACCTCATCCCGGTCACGCTCCGGGCGATGGCCGAGGTGCGGGGGACCGACGAGGACACCCTGGCCGCCGCCGTCCACGACAACACGGCACGGGCGTTCGACTTCTGACGGCCAGGCCGCCGCTCACCGCGGCCCGCACCCCGCCGCCCCGACACGTAGGGTAATCGGACGACTTTGGAAGGTGACGGGACGTCCGCTATCGTGCCCGCGCATCGGGGTCGGAAACCGGAGTTCCTGGAGCGTCGTGGGCCATTCGCAGGGCAGTCACCGCGCACCGCGCGGCGAGGGACGTACGGGGCAGGCGGCGGCACGGGCCGTCCCCGTGCCACCGCCGCGCTCCCTCCACGAGGAGCAGACGCTCGTCGCCGGCATCCTGCCCGCCCGGATCCAGGTCCACGACCCGACCGTGCTGGACACCCCGCTGGCCCCGCAGCCGCGCCCCGCCCTCCGGACCCCGGCAGGGCGTCAGGGGCGCCACGCCGGCCACCGGGCGGTGCGGCGCCACCGGAGCGCGCCGACGCCGCTGCGGAGCCTCGTACCCCGGGCCCTGGTCCTCGTCGTCCTCGCCGGCGGCACCGCCGCCTTCCTCGCCCAGGACAAGGCGGTCCGCGTCGACGTGGACGGGACGTCGCGCACCCTGCACACCTTCGCGGACGACGTCGGCGAGCTCCTCGACACGGAGGGCGTCCCGGTCGGCGCCCTCGACCATGTCGTGCCCGCCCCCGGCACGGGACTCGACGACGGGGACGAGGTCGTCGTACGCCGCGAGGCAGCCGGGGCCGCGACGCCGCCGGGCGGAGGATTCCCGGCCCTCCGGCGGCCGTAGGCTTGACGGGTGAGCACCACAGAGCCCGACGCCCTCCTGGGCCCCGCAGACATCCGCGAGCTGGCCGCAGCGCTGGGCGTACGCCCCACCAAGCAGCGCGGCCAGAACTTCGTCATCGACGCCAACACGGTCCGCAGGATCGTACGGACCGCCGAGGTGCGACCCGACGACGTGGTCGTCGAGGTGGGGCCCGGCCTCGGCTCCCTCACCCTGGCCCTGCTGGAGTCGGCCGGACGGGTCGTCGCCGTGGAGATCGACGACGTCCTCGCCGGCGCCCTGCCCGCCACCGTCGCCGCACGGCTGCCCGAGAGGGCCGACCGCTTCGCGCTCGTCCACTCGGACGCGATGCTCGTCACCGAACTGCCCGGCCCGGCACCGACCGCGCTCGTCGCCAACCTGCCGTACAACGTCGCCGTTCCCGTGCTGCTCACCATGCTGGAGCGCTTCCCCACCATCGAGCGGACCCTCGTCATGGTGCAGGCGGAGGTCGCCGACCGGCTGGCCGCCCGGCCCGGCAACAAGGTCTACGGCGTCCCCTCGGTCAAGGCCAACTGGTACGCCGACGTCAAGCGCGCCGGATCGATCGGACGCAACGTCTTCTGGCCCGCCCCCAACGTCGACTCGGGTCTGGTGTCCCTCGTGCGCCGCGCGGAGCCGATCCGGACCACCGCGAGCAGGGCCGAGGTCTTCGCCGTCGTGGACGCCGCGTTCGCCCAGCGCCGCAAGACCCTGCGCGCCGCCCTCGCCGGCTGGGCGGGCTCCGCGCCGGCCGCCGAGGCCGCCCTCACCGCCGCCGGGATCGCGCCGCAGACCCGCGGCGAGGCCCTCACCGTCGAGGAGTTCGCCGCCATCGCCGAGAACAAGCCGGAGCCGACCGCATGACCCAGAGCGTCACCGTCCGCGTCCCCGCCAAGGTCAACGCGCAGCTCGCGGTGGGCGCCCCCCGCCCCGACGGCTTCCACGACCTCGCCAACGTCTTCCTCGCCGTCGGCCTGTACGACGAGGTCACCGTCACCCCCGCCGAGGCGCTCCGCGTCACCTGCTCCGGGCCCGACGCCGACCAGGTCCCGCTCGACGCCACCAACCTCGCCGCCCGCGCCGCGGCCGCCCTGGCCGCACGGCACGGGCTCGCCCCGGACGTCCACATCCACATCGCCAAGGACATCCCCGTCGCCGGCGGTATGGCCGGCGGCAGCGCGGACGGCGCCGCGGCCCTGCTGGCCTGCGACGCACTGTGGGGGACCGGCGCGAGCCGGGAGGAACTCCTGGAGATCTGCGCCGAGCTCGGCAGCGACGTGCCCTTCAGCCTGGTCGGAGGCGCGGCGCTGGGCACCGGGCGCGGAGAGATGCTCACGCCCGTCGAGGTCGGCTCCACCTTCCACTGGGTCTTCGCGGTCGCCGACGGCGGCCTCTCCACGCCCGCCGTCTACGGCGAGTTCGACCGCCTCACCGAAGGGACGGACGTCCCGGCGCCCGTCGCCTCGCCCGCGCTGCTCACCGCCCTGCGCAAGGGCGACACCACCGCCCTCGCGGACGCCCTCTCCAACGACCTCCAGGCCGCGGCGCTCTCGCTGCGGCCCGCCCTGAACGACACCCTCTCCGCGGGCACCTCGGCAGGCGCCCTGGCCGCCCTGGTCTCCGGATCGGGGCCGACCACGGCGTTCCTGGTGGCCGACGCGGAATCGGCGCACAAGGTCGCCGACGCACTGCTGGCATCCGGCACCTGCCGCAGCGCCCGGGTCGCGGTGTCGCCGGCGCCCGGGGCCGTCGTCGTCTGACAGGCGCTACTGACAAGGGATTTGAGTACGGTCGCGCTCCCGGGGACACCCCGCCCGGCGCGACCGTACCCCCATGGGATCACGTGTTCGCGAACTCGCCGGGGCCACACCTGCCACCCGGGACCGCTACATCGACCTGCTGCGCGTCGCCTCGCTCGGCACCGTCGTCCTCGGCCACTGGCTGATGGCGGCCGTCACCACCGACGGGGTCGGCAACCTCCTCGCCGTCGTCCCCGGTCTGCAACTGCTCACCTGGGCCCTCCAGATCATGCCGGTCTTCTTCTTCGTCGGCGGCTTCTCCCACGCCCTGTCCTACCGCTCACTGCTGCGTCGGCGGCCGGAGGGCTCCACGGACTCCGTGTACCCCGCCTTCCTGCGGGCCCGGCTCCAGCGCCTGCTGCGGCCCACCATGGTGTTCGTCCTGGTGTGGGGCGCCGCCGCGCTCGCCGTCGCAGTGGCCGGAGGTGACGGCGGGCTGACCGGGGTGACCCTGCGGCTGGTGACCCAGCCGCTGTGGTTCATCGGGATCCATCTCGCCATGGTGGCGTGCACCCCCCTCCTGCTGAGGGCGCACGGCAGGCACGGCTGGGGCGCGTTCGCCGCGCTGGTCACCGCCGCCGCGGCCGTCGACGTACTGCGCTTCGCCGCCGGAGTGCCCTACGTCGAGTTCCTCAACTTCGCCTTCGTCTGGCTCGCCGTGCACCAGCTGGGCTTCCTGCACGCCGACGACCGCATCCGCAGGCCCGGGCTCCTCGCGGGCGCCGGGCTCGCCTCGGCCGTCGCGCTGGTGGCATGCGGTCCGTATCCGCTGTCCATGGTCGGGATGCCGGGCGAGAAGATCAGCAACATGGCGCCGCCCACCCTCGCCCTGCTCGCGCACGGTCTCTGGCTGGTCGGGGCGGTCGGGCTGCTGAGGCCGTACGGCACCCGGTTCGCCGGCCGTCCCCGGGTCTGGCGCGCCGTCGTCGCCGCCAACGGCGTGGCGATGACCGCGTTCCTCTGGCACCTCACGGCGATGCTCGGGGTGTACGGGGCGATGCTCGCCCTGGGCGTCGCCCTGCCCGAGCCGGCCACCGGGGCCTGGTGGGCACAGGTGCCGGTCCGGGTCGCCGCTGCCCTCGCCCTCACCGCGGCACTCGTCGCCGTCTTCCGCACCTTCGAACGCCCGGCCCCCACCCTCGCGCCCCGGGCCTCGACCGGCACGGGGGCACTCTCGGCGTTCGGCGTCACCCTCGCCCTGCTGGGCGTGCTCGCACTGTCCATGGTCGGCTACGCGGGGCTGCTGGAGGGCCGTACCGCACTGCTGATCGCCGTTCACGTCAGCGCACCCGCGGCCGTCGCCATGACCCTCGGCGGCTGGCTGCTCGTCGAACGGGCCGGACGGTGAGTGCCGCCCCCGGAGACCGGTCCCGGGCCGGCCGCGGTGCACCCGGCGGTACGGCGTGCCCGTCAGCCCACCTTCAGGGTCCGCTTCGCCAGCTCGTAGGCCGGGAGCATCGCCTCGTGCTCGTCGGAGTCCAGCCCGCCCAGGTGCACCACCACCGGCCCGCCGGGCGTGGCGACGGCGAAGGCCCGCTCCTTCTTCGGCTCGTCCAGCAGTTCGCCGTCCACCGTGTAGGCGACCTCGGTGGCCGCGAGGGCTCCCGCCTTCACCCGGGTCCAGACCGCCTCGCCCGCGCCCGGTTCGTCCGTGACGAAGGCCTTCAGCGCCTCGGCGGGGTCCTCGCCGGGCGCCCCGCCCCGCCACACCCGGATGTAGCCGATGCTCCCGGCGGGCTTCGCGTCGATCTCGCAGACCAGCGTGACCGTCCCCTGCTCGGTCAGCTCCGCGAGGCCGGAGTCCGGCTCCACCGTGACCGCCTGCGGCTTCCAGTCCGCGGCCAGTGCGAAGGTCACCGGGAGCTCGCACGGCGAACCGGCACCGCCGACCGTGCCGCCTTCCTCCGCTCCGGTGCTCTCCGCCGCCTCCGGCGGGGCGGTGTCCCCGTTCTTGCCCTCGTCCGTACCGCCGTCCGCGGACGACGAGCAGCCGGCCAGCGCGGCCGCCGTCAGGAACGCCGGTATCAGGGCCCGTATCGCACCACGCATCATGAAGTCCCCACCCCAGAGATGTTCCGACCCGCTCCGACCTGGGGTTACGCCCCATGACCGATCGCCGCACGCTACCGCACCCCGCGCGGCGACTACTCTGGGACGTCGAGCGTTCCCCGCAGCGGGGAGCCCCGAGGCAGGAGTGAAATGGCCGTCAATCTGGTCAATGTCGAGCAGGTCAGCAAGGTGTACGGCACCCGTGCCCTGCTCGACGGTGTATCCCTCGGGGTGTCCGAGGGCGACCGGATCGGCGTCGTCGGCCGCAACGGCGACGGCAAGACGACGCTCATCCGGATGCTGGCCAAGCTGGAGGAGGCCGACAGCGGCCGGGTCACCCACAACGGCGGGCTCCGCCTCGGTGTCCTCACCCAGCACGACTCGCTCGACCCGGAGGCCACCATCCGGCACGAGGTCATCGGCGACCTCGCCGACCACGAGTGGGCGGGCAGCGCCAAGATCCGCGACGTGCTGACCGGACTCTTCGGAGGGCTCGCCCTCCCCGGCTTCGAGCACGGCCTGGACACCGTCATCGCCCCGCTCTCCGGCGGAGAGCGGCGCAGGATCGCGCTGGCCAAGCTGCTCATCGCCGAACAGGACCTCATCGTCCTCGACGAGCCCACCAACCACCTCGACGTCGAGGGCATCTCCTGGCTGGCCGGCCACCTGCGCGCCCGGCGCTCCGCGCTCGTCTGCGTCACCCACGACCGCTGGTTCCTCGACCAGGTCTGCACCCGCATGTGGGACGTCCAACGCGGCACCGTCCACGAGTACGAGGGCGGCTACAGCGACTACGTCTTCGCGCGCGCCGAGCGCGAGCGCATCGCCGCCACCGAGGAGTCCAAGCGGCAGAACCTGATGCGCAAGGAGCTGGCCTGGCTGCGGCGCGGCGCCCCCGCCCGTACCTCCAAGCCCCGCTACCGCATCGAGGCGGCCAACGAGCTGATCGCCGACGTGCCGCCCCCGCGCGACACCAGCGAGCTGATGCGGTTCGCCAACGCCCGCCTCGGCAAGACCGTCTTCGACCTGGAGGACGTCACCGTCCAGGCCGGGCCCAAGACCCTCCTCACCCACCTCACCTGGCAGCTCGGCCCCGGCGACCGCATCGGCCTGGTCGGCGTCAACGGCGCGGGCAAGACCTCGCTGCTGCGCGCGCTCGCCGAGGCGTCCCGCAGCCAGGGTGACGTCCAGCCCGCCGACGGGAAGATCGTCGTCGGCAAGACGGTCAAGCTCGCCTACCTCTCCCAGGAGGTCGCCGAACTCGACAAGAACCTGCGCGTCCTCGAAGCGGTCCAGCAGGTGCGCGACCGGGTCGACCTCGGCAAGGGCCGCGAGATGACCGCCGGACAGCTCTGCGAGCAGTTCGGCTTCGCCAAGGAGAAGCAGTGGACCCCGGTCGGCGACCTCTCCGGCGGTGAGCGGCGAAGGCTGCAGATCCTGCGCCTCCTGATGGACGAGCCCAACGTCCTCTTCCTCGACGAGCCCACCAACGACCTGGACATCGAGACCCTGACCCAGCTGGAGGACCTCCTCGACGGCTGGCCCGGATCGATGATCGTCATCTCCCACGACCGCTTCTTCATCGAGCGGACGACGGACAAGGTCATGGCGCTCCTCGGCGACCGTGCGCTGCGGATGCTGCCGCGCGGTATCGACGAGTACATCGAGCGCAGGCAGCGCATGGAGGAGGCGGCCGCCCCCGCGTCCGCCGGTGCTCCGGCGCCCCGGCCCACGCAGGCCGAGACGGTCTCCCCGCAGGCGGCCCGCGCCGCGAAGAAGGAACTGCAGAAGGTCGAGCGGCAGCTCGAGAAGATGTCGACGAAGGAGACGTCGCTGCACGCCCAGATCGCCGAGAACGCCACCGACTTCGAGAAGGTCGCGAAGCTCGACGCCGAACTGCGCGAGCTGGTCGCCGAACGCGACGAGTTGGAGATGCGCTGGCTGGAACTGGCCGAGGACGCCTGACGGCGGGCGGCCGGGACGGGGCGCCCGAGCCCGCCCGGCCCGCCGCCCAGAGGGCGCTCCCGTGCGGACCGCCCCCAAGGACTTCTCGCATGCGACCCGTTCGCGAAAGACTGTCCAGGGCGGGTGGCGGAAGGAGGCCGCCCGGTCATGTGGACGGACCGGGCGTCGGACCGCGCGAAGGGGGACGTGCTGATGACCCGGCCTCCCGGCGCCTTCGTCTTCCAGTCCGGGGCCGTCCGGCGGGGAGGCCGCTCCCATCTGCTCCCCGAGCGGATCAGCGAGGACGAGGTGGAGACGGCCGGCCACGGGAGCGCCCGCCATCGGGCCGCAGGGCGAGGAGGCCGTCACCGGTGAAACGGGTACCTCGGGGCGAGAGTTGACGTGACGTCGGGAAACCCGGCCCGCCCGGCCGCCCCGCAGGCGCATAACAGCGGTATCACGGCCCGGTCCTCCCTTGGGAACAGGGGATGGACCGATCCTGACCGAGGGTGGCGCGGGTGGTACAAAGAAGCCCCGCTCGACTGTCGTAACGCCGCGGAAGCCATGCCCGATTCGCTCCTTTCCGGGGGGAATTCAGAGAATCTCCTTCAGCCGATCCTCTGAGCCCAGCGGAATCGCGGGGGAGACCGGACCGGGCACCGGACCGCACGAAGGGGGACGCGCTGATGACCCAGCCGCCCAGCCAGGAACCGCCGCAGGGGGGCTTCGGGGCTCCGCAGGAACCGCAGGGCACGCCGCCTCAGCCGCAGTCACCCCCGGCAGCTCCGCCGCAGGCGCCGGCCACACCGCCGCCCCCGGCCGGCGCACCGCAGACGCCGCCTCCCGCCCAGCCGGGCTACGGCTACCCGCAGGCCCCCGGCGCGCAGCCCGGCCACGGCTACCCCCAGGCACCCGGACAGCCGCCCGGCCAGGCCGCCCCCGGCCCCTACGCCCAGCAGCCCGGCCCCTACGGCGCCCCGGCCGGCCCCTACGGCCAGCAGCCCGGCCCGTACGCCCAGCAGCCGGGCCCGTACGGACAGCCCGGCCCCTACGGCCAGCAGCCCGGGTACGGCTACCCGCAGCAGCAGTACCCCGGCGCGCCCGCGCCCGGCGGCTCCGGCGGCGGCCCCTTCAAGGGCAAGCCGGCCGTCATCATCGGGGCGGCACTCGCCGCACTCCTGGTCGTCGGCGGCGGGTTCTTCCTCCTGACGAGCGGTGACGACGAGAAGGACCCCGTCGCCAAGCCCACGGCCGCCCCCTCGGCGCCGAGCGCCTCGGAGAGCGTCGACCAGGGCGACGGCAAGGGCGACGGACGCGAGACGAACGACGACCTCAACGCCGGGCGCAAGCCCGGCGAGGCGAAGGTCCTCTGGCTGACGACGAACGACATCGACCTGCCGCGCAACGGCGCGAACGTGTACGGGCCGTGGATCGTCGGCGACACCCTCGTCAAGGGCATGTACCGCTCCGTCAACGGCTACTCGGTGGCCGACGGCAAGCAGAAGTGGACCCTGCCGCTGCCCGCCGACATGTGCGCCGCGCCCGGGAACCCCACCGCCGACGGAAAGATCGTCATCGGCGTGAAGAGCGGGACCACCGACAAGGCCGACTGCTCCGTCCTCCAGCAGATCGACCTCAACACCGGCAAGGCCGGATGGAAGAAGTCGGTCAAGAAGAACGGCACCTGGGACCTGCTCTCCGACATCGGCCTGGCGATCAGCGGCGACACCGTGACCGTCGGCCGCACCAGCAACTCCAACGCCTACAAGGTCAGCGACGGCTCGGAGCTGTTCTCCACCCCGTCGGGCAACTGCAAGCCGTTCGCCTTCGCCGGCGGCCCCAAGCTGATCGCCGCGACCAGCTGCCGGGTCGAGGACCTCGACAACCCGCAGCACCAGATCCAGGAGATCGACCCGGCCACCGGCAAGGCCAAGTGGACCTACCAGCCCAAGCGCGGCTGGGAGGTCGACAAGGTCTACTCGGTCAGCCCGCTCGTCGTCTCGCTGACCCAGCGCGAGGAGAAGAAGTGGGGCATCCTCGCGCTCAAGGAGAACGGCACACTACGGTCCCAGCTGATCAGCGACAAGGGCGACAACCCCACCGTCGACTGCGGCCACGACTTCGCCGTCTTCGGCGAGAAGCTCGAAGGGTGCTCCGGCGTCGCCGCCGACGCCAACACCTTCTACATGATGACCAAGGACGACACCAGCGGCTCCGCCCGCACCAACAAGGTCCTGGCGTTCAACCTGAACACCGGCAAGACCAAGTGGAAGTCGAACGCACCCGCCGAACGCACCATGAAGCCCCTGGGGATGGAGGGCGGCAACGTCCTCGTCTACCTGGAGCCCTCCTACGACAAGGGCGGGGCCATCGCGACGATCGCCCCCACCGGCGGCGCGCCCAAGGTGGTGCTGCAGCACCCGGACTCCACGACCCGCATCGAGAACTTCTTCTCCTCCAAGGTCCTCTGGTCCGGCGGCCGTTCCTTCATCGTCAGCGACCGCGTCAGCGCGAGCAACGACGAGGAGGAGAAGGAGCAGACGACCATGATGGCCTTCGGCAAGTGACGGCCGACGACGGCAACCGCAGCCCCCTCCCCACAGACTCCGCAGAGGTACGTACGCCATGACCCAGCCGCCCCAGCCGCCCAGCGAACCGCCGAACGAGCCGCCCCAGGGCGGGTTCGGCGCACCCCAGGACCCGCCGCCCGAAGGGTTCGGCGCGCCCACCCCGCCGCCGTCCGACCCGCTCGCCAAGCAGCAGCCCCCGGCCACTCCGCCCACCCCGCCCGCCGGCGGCTACGGCAGCCCGCCGCCCCCGCCCCCCGGCGGGTACGGCGCCCCGCAGCCTCCCGCGCCGGGGCAGCCGCCGACGCCGCCCGCGTACGGCTACCCGCAGGGCCCGCCCCCCGGCCAGCCGCCGACACAGCCCGGCTACGGCTTCCCGCAGGCTCCGCCCCCCGGCCAGCCGCCGACACAGCCCGGCTACGGCTTCCCGCAGGGCCAGCCCGGACAGCCCGGTATGCCCCCGCAGGGATACGGCTACCCGACCGCGCCCATGCAGCCGCAGTACGGCACCCCGCCGGGCGGCGGCAAGAAGTTCAACACCCAGATGAAGATCATCGTCGCCGCGGTGGTCGCCGTGGTGCTGATCGTCGGCGGCGGTGTCCTCTACGCCTCCAGCGGCGGTGACGGCGGTGACACGAAGAAGGACCAGGCGTCCTCGGCGGGAACCACCGGCGGCGAGGGCAAGGGCGGCGAGGGCGACGGCCTGGCCGGCGGCACCGAGAAGGCGCCCGCCGACACCAAGTCCAAGGTCGGCTTCCAGCTGCCCCACCCCAAGGTCACCGACACCACCGTCGTCGACGGCTCCTGGGTCACCGACAAGGCGTACGTGAAGACCGGCGTCTACGAGATCGTCGGCTACGACATCGCCAAGGGCACCAAGCTCTGGTCGATCCCGCTCGAGGGCCAGCTCTGCGCCGCGTCCCGGCACATGAGCAAGGACTACAAGACGGCGATCGCCTTCGAGGAGGGCAAGCCGAGCGCCGCGGACAAGTACCCGTCCTGCAACCAGGTCGGCGCGATCGACCTGGCCACCGGCAAGCTGATGTGGAGCAAGTCCGTCACCTCGCCGACCACCGGTGACAAGCCCGTACGGTTCAGCGAGGTCACGCTCAGCGGCTCCACGGTCGCCGCGGGCGGGACCAGCGGCGGCGCCGCGTTCAACCTCGCGACCGGCGCCGAACTCTGGAAGCCGAAGGCGGACGCCGACAACTGCTACGACATGGGGTACGGCGGCGGCGACGCACTCGCCGTGGTCCGCAAGTGCGGCAGCTACGACGAGCCGCAGCTCAGCATCCAGTCCCTGAACCCCACCACGGGCGCACCGCTCTCCTCGTACGACATGCCGGCCGGCGTCGAGTACGCGAGCATCGTCTCCACCAAGCCGCTCGTCGTCGCCGCGGACGTCGGTGACACCGCCGGGGACGGCAGCAGCATCTCCGACTTCTTCTCGATCGACGCGGCCACCGGAAAGCTCATCGTCCGGATCTCCGCCGACGCGGACAAGTACGCCGCGGACTGCCAGGCGACCGAGGTCGAGCAGTGCACCTCCCTCGCCGTCGGCAACAACAGGCTGTACGTGCCGACCGAGGACCACGAGGGCGGCGGCGAGTACGGCGACACCAACGAGATCGTCGCCTTCGACCTCACGACGGGCAAGCTCGTCGGCGGCCGGGCCGACGCCGGGGACCGGTACTCCCTCACCCCGCTGCGGATGGACGGCTCCAACGTCATCGCCTACAAGCGTCCCCCGTACGACAAGGGCGGCCAGATCGTCTCCATCAACGGCTCGACGTTCGAGCAGACCGTGCTGATGACGAACCCGGACGACGAGTCGGTGCGCGACGCCGAGACCAGCTTCTCCATCAACTACGCCGAGTTCATCTACGAGAAGGGCCGGCTGTTCATCTCCGAGAAGATGGTCAGTGAGCCCAGCAAGTCGGGCCTGGACGACAAGCAGTACCTCGTCGTCTCCTTCAGCACCGACTGATCCACCCGGGCCCGCGCCCGGACACCCTTGACGGCCCTGCCGGTTGATCACCCGACCGGCAGGGCCGGTCCTTTTCCGACGTCCGCGGCCCCGAAAGACACGTATTCGGCATTCCGGGGGGATTCTGTCCCGTAAGGGGCGCGTCACGTCGAACAAGCGTGTAACTTGCCGGGTCAGAGAGGCCGGGGGGCCTGTTCGGGGTTACGCGGCGTCCGGCGCCGCACACATGGGGGCTTGACGGATGGGCGTGCGGCTCATGGTGGTCGATGACCACAGACTCCTCGCCGAGGCACTCGCCTCGGCGCTCAAACTGCGCGGGCACCGCGTGCTCGCCGCGGCCGCGCCGACGTCCGGGGCCGCGGAACTGGTCGTCAGCCGGGCCCCCGAGGTCTGCCTCTTCGGTACGGCCTCGCCCGCCGAGCCCGGCGCCTTCGACCCGATCGTGCGGATCGGACGCGAACGTCCCCAGGTGGCCGTGGTGGTCCTCGGACCGGTACCGAGCCCGCGCGGGATCGCGGCCGCCTTCGCGGCGGGCGCCGCGGGCTACGTACGCCACGACGAGCGCATAGAGGGCGTCGAGCGGGCGATGGTCAAGGCCCGCGCGGGGGAGACGGCGGTCGCCCCGCAACTGCTGCGGGGCGCGTTCGCCGAGCTGCTGAACCCGGTGGCACAGCCCGACGACGAGGGCCGGCGGCTGCTGCGGATGCTGACACCGCGCGAGGTCGAGGTGCTGGTCAGGGTCGCCGAGGGCGAGGACACCCGGCAGATCGCGGCGGGCATGCGGATCGCCCCGAGCACCGCCCGCACCCATGTGCAGCGGGTGCTGATGAAACTGGGCGTCGGCTCACGGCTGGAGGCCGCCGCCCTCGCCGCCCGCACCGGACTTCTGGACCGGGCGGCGGAGGGAACGCCGCGGGGGCCGGACCGGCTCGTGTGAACGAGTGATCGGCCGGCCCCCACGGGTGTCGGTCAGCTCTCCGGCGTACCGGGGATCTCCTGCGGTGCCTGCGCCGGGCGCAGCTTCATCCAGATCAGGAAGAAGAGCCCGAGGACCAGCATGGCGATGCCGGTCCAGAGGTTGATGTGGACGCCCTCGGCCTTCTTCAGGTCGGCGTCGGACGGGCTGATGCCGGCGATGGTGACGATCACTCCGTAGACCACGAAGAGACCGCCGATGATCCGCCGGATGTCGAAGAGCCGGGCCGCGGTCGCGGACCTGCGCTCCAGCTCGGAGACCTCGTTGTGTGCTTCTTTTGCGTCGGACATGGTGGGTGCCTCCGATCAGAGCGAGTAGGGCAGGTAGCACAGGGTCGCCAGGACGATGGCGCCCCAGCCGAGCAGTGCGGGCTTGCGGTACCAGGCGCTGTCGCCCTCGTCCGGCACCTCGTCGGCGTCCGGAGCCTCGGTTCCGTAGACCAGGCCGGCCAGTTCCTCCACCGGCTTCGGGGCGGTGAAGAGGGTCACGGCGACCATGACGACCGCGCCGGCGACGAACCCGACGATGGCGGAGACGAAGTTGGCGCCCTGGTCGGACGGGATGTCGATGATGCCCTGCTTGTAGATCACGAAGTAGTTCACCATCGCGGCCGTCGTACCGGCCAGCAGGCCCCAGACACCGGACTTCATCGAGGCGCGCTTCCAGAACATGCCGATGATGAAGACGACGAAGAGCGGGACGTTGAAGAACGAGAACAGCGTCTGCAGGTACGTCATGATGTTGGAGAAGCTGGCGGCGATGAACGCGGTGCCGATCGAGGCCAGCACACCCACGGCGGTGATCAGCCGGCCGAAGCGCAGGTAGTACGCGTCGGGCTGGTCCTTCTTCACGTACCGCTGCCAGATGTCCGTGGTGAACACGGTGTTGAACGACGACACATTGGCGGCCATGCCCGCCATGAAGGCGGCCAGCAGACCCGTCACGGCGATGCCGAGCACGCCGTTCGGCAGCAGCTCCTGCATCAGCAGCGGGATCGCGTCGTTGTACGTGAGGTCCGAGCCGGGCGTGCCGATCTTGGGCACGAGCACGGCGGCGACCAGGCCGGGGATCATCACGGCGAAGACGATGAAGATCTTCGGGAAGGCGGCGATCAGCGGGGTGCGCTGGGCGGCCGACAGGTTCTTCGCGGACAGGGCGCGCTGCACCTCGGCGAAGTTGGTGGTCCAGTACCCGAAGGAGAGCACGAAGCCGAGGCCGAGGATGATCGTCAGCCAGTTGGCGCCGAGCGGGTTGGCGTCACCGATGCCGGTACCGCCCCAGGCGGTCATGAAGTCCGCGCCGTGCTGCTCCGTCAGGGAGTCGCTCAGCCCGTCCCAGCCGCCGACCCGCTTGAGACCCAGCAGGGTCAGCGGGATCAGGGCCGCCAGGATGACGAAGAACTGCAGCACCTCGTTGTAGATCGCCGAGGAGAGGCCGCCGATGGTGATGTAGACGAGGACGAAGAGGCCCGCGACGACGATCGCGACCCACTGCGGCCAGCCGAGGAGCGCCTCCACGACGATCGACAGGGCGTAGAGGTTCACGCCCGCGATCAGGATCGCCGAGAAGGCGAAGAGTATGGAGCTCAGCAGGTGTGCCGACTTGTCGAACCGGTGCAGCAGGAACTCCGGCACCGAGCGGACCTTCGACCGGTAGTAGAACGGCATCATCACCAGGCCGAGGAAGACCATGGCGGGGATCGCGCCGATCCAGTACCAGTGGACGACCGCGACGCCGTACTGCGCGCCGGTCGCCGCCATGCCGAGGATCTCGGTCGCGCCGAGGTTCGCCGCGACGAACGCCAGACCCGTCACCCACGCGGGCAGCGACCGGCCGGACAGGAAGAAGTCGAGGCTCGTCCTCACACTGGCCCGGGCGGCGAAGCCGATGCCGAGCACCACGACGAAGTAGATCGCCAGGATTGTGTAATCGAGCCCGTTCGTGGGGAGCCGGAGCCCTTCAGCCAGATATTGCATGGGGGGTACTCGCTTCGTTGCGCGAACTGAACCCGTCGGAACCTACGCCTTTGTGTTCAGAAAATGAACAGGTCTCATGACGTTCTTTGTTTGATCGTGATCGGACTGGTCGCAATGTCACGGTATGACTGCTTCTCTCGCTCAGGATGGCCACAGGATCCTGCGCCATTGACTGGCCTGTTGAGTTGTGGTTTGTTATGTGCGGTTATGTTTGGGGGCGTCTGATGGAGGACCCTGGTGAAGAAGACGGTTACGACGCTCGCCGACGGCCGTGAGCTGATCTACTACGACTCCGCGGACGACGCCGTGCGCGACGCGGTGGACCCGCGGCCCCTCGACGCCGTCTCGACGTCCTCGGAGATCCGCCGCGATCCGCTCCTCGGCGACTCGGTGGCCATCGCCTCCCACCGCCAGGGCCGCACCTACCACCCGCCCGCCGACGAGTGCCCCCTGTGCCCCTCGGGCGAGGGCCGGCACAGCGAGATCCCGGACACCGACTACGACGTCGTCGTCTTCGAGAACCGCTTCCCCTCCCTCGCCGGCGACTCCGGGCGCTGCGAGGTCGTCTGCTTCACCTCCGACCACGACACCTCCTTCGCCGGGCTCACCGAGGAACAGGCTGCCCTCGTCCTCGAGGCATGGACCGACCGCACCGCGGACCTCGCCGAGCTCCCGCAGGTCACCCAGGTGTTCTGCTTCGAGAACCGGGGTGCCGAGATCGGCGTCACCCTCGGCCACCCGCACGGCCAGATCTACGGGTACCCCTTCGTCACCCCGCGAACCGAGCAGATGTTCCGTTCCATGGAGTCCCACCGCGCCGCGACCGGCCGCAACCTCTTCGACGACGTCGTCGCCCGGGAACTGGCCGACGGGGACCGTGTCGTCCTGGAGACCGAGCACTGGGTCGCCTTCGTGCCGTACGCCGCGCACTGGCCCTACGAGGTCCACCTCCACCCCCGGCGGCGCGTTCCCGACCTCCGGGAGCTGGACGCGGCCGCGCGGACAGAGTTCCCACAGGTCTATCTGGAACTCTTGAGGCGATTCGACCGGATCTTCGGCCCCGGCGAGCCGCCCACCCCGTACATCTCCGCATGGCACCAGGCCCCCTTCCGGGTCCCGGACCGGGAGGAGTTCGGGCTCCACCTCGAGCTGTTCACCATCCGGCGGACCACCGGCAAGCTGAAGTTCCTCGCGGGCTCCGAGTCAGGCATGGGAGTGTTCATCAACGATGTGCCGCCGGAGGCCGCGGCCCAGCGACTGCGAGAGGTAGCGAGCGAGTGAGCAACACCAAGAAGTACCTGGTGACGGGTGGCGCGGGATACGTCGGCAGTGTCGTCGCCGCGCATCTGCTGGAGGCCGGTCACACCGTGACCGTCCTCGACGACCTGTCGACCGGCTTCCGTGAGGGCGTCCCCGCGGGCGCCGAGTTCATCGAGGGCCGGATCCAGGACGCCGCGAAGTGGCTCGACGCCTCCTACGACGGCGTGCTGCACTTCGCCGCGTACTCGCAGGTCGGGGAGTCCGTCGTCGACCCCGAGAAGTACTGGGTCAACAACGTCGGCGGCACCACCGCGCTCCTCGCGGCCATGCGCGACGCCGGTGTGCGCACCCTCGTCTTCTCCTCGACCGCCGCGACCTACGGCGAACCCGTCTCCAGCCCCATCACGGAGTCCGACCCCACCGCGCCCACCAGCCCCTACGGCGCGTCCAAGCTCGCCGTCGACCACATGATCAGCGGCGAGGCCACCGCACACGGCCTCGCCGCCGTCTCGCTGCGCTACTTCAACGTCGCGGGCGCCTACGGAAGCTGCGGCGAACGCCACAGCCCCGAGTCCCACCTGATCCCGCTGGTCCTCCAGGTCGCCCTCGGACAGCGCGAGTCGATCTCCGTCTACGGCGACGACTACCCCACCCCCGACGGCACCTGCGTCCGCGACTACATCCACGTCGCCGACCTCGCCGAGGCGCACCTGCTCGCCCTCGACGCCGCCACCGCCGGCGAGCACCTCATCTGCAACCTCGGCAACGGCAACGGATTCTCCGTGCGCGAGGTCATCGAGACCGTCCGCCAGGTGACCGGCCACCCGATCCCGGAGACGGCCGCGCCCCGCCGCGGAGGCGACCCGGCCGTCCTCGTCGCCTCGGCCGCCACCGCCCGCGAGCGGCTCGGCTGGCAGCCCTCGCGCGCCGACCTGGCCGCCATCGTCGCCGACGCGTGGACGTTCGCCCGCCGAGAGGAGCCCACCGCACCATGACCGACAACGCCGAGCTCGCCGCCTCCTTCACCGAGCTGTACGGAACCGCGCCCGAGGGGATATGGGCCGCACCCGGGCGCGTGAACCTGATCGGTGAGTACACCGACTTCAACGGCGGCTTCGTCATGCCGCTCGCCCTCCCGCACCACGCCCGCGCCGCGGTCTCCCGCCGTACCGACGGGCAGCTGCGGCTCCACTCCACCGACGTGCCGGGCGGCGTCGTCACGCTCCGCGTCGACGAACTGGCACCCCGCTCCGGGGACGGCTGGGCCGCCTACCCCGCCGGGGTCGTCTGGGCGCTGCGCGAGGCCGGCCACCCGGTGACCGGCGCGGACATCCAGCTCACCTCCACGGTGCCGGTCGGAGCCGGGCTCTCCTCGTCGGCCGCCCTGGAGGTGGTCACCGCCCTCGCCCTGAACGACCTCTTCGAACTGGGTCTCGGCGCCCCCGAGCTGGCCGTCATCGGCCAGCGGGCCGAGAACGCCTTCGTCGGAGTGCCCTGCGGTGTGATGGACCAGATGGCCTCGGCCTGCTGCACCGAAGGTCACGCCCTCCACCTCGACACCCGTGACCTCACCCTGCGCCAGGTCCCCTTCGACCTCGCCGCGCACGGGCTGCGGCTGCTCGTCGTGGACACCCGCGTCAAGCACGCCCTGGGCGACGGCGCCTACGCCGAGCGCCGGGCCGGCTGCGAGGCGGGGGCCCGCGCGCTGGGCATCGAGACGCTCCGCGACCTGCCCTACGAGGACCTCGACGCCGCACTGGAGCGGCTGGAGGCGGCGGGCGAGGACGAGTCGGTCGTGCGCTACGTCCGCCACGTGGTGAGCGACAACCACCGGGTCGAGCAGGTCATCGCGCTGCTCGACGCCGGAGACGTCCGTGCCGCGGGCCCGGTCCTCGACGACGGGCACCGCTCGCTCCGGGACGACCTGCGGGTGTCCTGCCCTGAGCTGGACCTCGTGGTCTCGACGGCGAACGCCGCCGGGGCGCTGGGCGCCAGGATGACCGGAGGCGGCTTCGGCGGCTCGGCGATCGTGCTGGTGGAGGAGGCGATGGCCGACACCGTCGCCAAGGCCGTGACGGAGGCCTTCACCGCCGCCGGCCACGCCACCCCGGGAATCTTCCCCGCCGTGCCCTCGGCAGGTGCCCGCCGGATCGCTCCAGCCGCTTGACCAGGATGAACTCGGCGACACCGGGCGGGTAGTCCTCGACCGTGCCGACCACCTCGTACCCCTGCTTCCGGTAGAACTCCGGAGCCTGGAAACCCCAGGTCTCCAGCCGGGAGCGGGTACAGGACCGGTCGTCGCGGGCGAGGCGCTCGGCCTCGGCGAGCAGCCGCGAGCCGTGGCCGTGACCCCGGTGCGGGGAATCGACCCAGAGCAGGTCCACATGGAGCCAGTAGGCCCACGTCCGGCCGCTCAGCCCGCCGGCCAGCGCACCCCGTCCGTCCAGGAGCCAGACCTCCAGCGGTGCGTCATGCTCGGCAGAGGTGCCGCGCAGGGCCCTCAGCTGCGGTGATCCGTCCCAGTTGTCGTCCTGCAGCCGCCGGCCCAGCAGAACACGACGTTCCTTGTCCACTTCTGTCTCAAGGCGGAACATGGGCAACACCCTAAAGGGCTGTCGGACGACCCCGGGCGGGCAGTTCCGCGAATCCGCTTCCGCCGCCCACCGGCCCCCGTACTCTGATGCTCAGCACCGGTGGGGGCCGGTGTCGTTTCAGGGGACGAGACAGCCGGGCACGGTGCCCGGGGCCGGCGGTGTCCGGCACACGGCGGCGGCCGCGCACCGGACACCACCCACACGCTCCGGGTGCCGGCCCCGCGGCTCCGTCCGCCGGGGGGTCGGCCATGACGGGGCGTCCCAGAGTTCACACAGCATGGGGGTGTCTGTGGCGCGTATCCGGGTTCTGGTGGTCGACGACCACCGCATCTTTGCCGAGTCCCTCGCGGCGGCCCTCGCCGCGGAACCGGACGTCGACGTGTCCGCCGCGGGCAGCGGCCCCGCCGCGCTGCGCTGCATGGAGCGCGCGGTCACGGAGGGGCGCCGGTACGACGTGATGCTCGTCGACGCCGACCTGGGCGTCCTCCCGTCGAACGGCACCAGGCACGTGCCCGCACCGCGGGGCGTGCCGGGTGCCGAGTCCGAGGCGCCGGTCGACGGCATCTCGCTGGTGGCGGGCGTGCGTTCGGGACAGCCGCACATCCGCACGGTGGTGCTCGCCGAGAGGGACGACCCGCGCCGGGCGGCCGCCGCCCTGCAGGCAGGCGCCTCGGGCTGGGTCGCCAAGGACTGCTCCCTGCAACGCCTGCTGGCGGTCATCCGGGGCGTGCTGCGCGACGAGACGCACCTGCCGCCCGCGCTGCTGACCGGTGTGCTGCGGGAGTTGACGGCGGCCCGCAAGCACCGCACCGAGAGCGAGGAACTCGTCGAGTCGCTGACACCCCGCGAACGTGAGGTGCTGCGCTGCATGGTGGCCGGGCTGGGCCGCAAGGCCGTGGCGGAGCGGCTCTTCCTCTCCCCGCACACCGTGCGCACCCATATGCAGAACGTGCTGGGCAAGCTGGGCGTGCACTCGACGCTTGCCGCGGTGGCGCTCGCCCGCCGCGCCGGGGTGGGACCCGCCCCGCTAGCCGGGGATGTTGTCGAACGGGGCGGTCAGCTCGCGTAGCAGACCGGCCAGTTCGAGCCGCTGCTGACGCGACAGCTCGCCCAGGATGGCCCGCTCCTGGTCGAGCAGGCCGGCCAGCGACTGGTCGGCCTTGTCGCGGCCCAGAGCGGTGAGCCGGACGAGGACCCCGCGCCGGTCGCTGGGATCGGGCAGCCGCTCCACGAGGTTCTTCTTGGTCAGCCGGTCGATGCGGTTGGTCATCGTGCCCGAGGTGACCAGCGTCTGGGTGAGGAGCTGGCCGGGGGAGAGCTGGTACGGGGCGCCCGCCCGCCGCAGGGAGGTGAGGACGTCGAACTCCCAGGGCTCCAGCTCGTGCTCCGCGAAGGCGATCCTGCGCGCCCGGTCCAGATGCCGGGCCAGGCGGGAGACCCGGCTCAGGACCTCGAGTGGTTCCACGTCGAGGTCGGGGCGCTCACGGCGCCATGCAGCGACCAGTCGGTCGACCTCGTCCTCCATGACGATCAGTGTAAAGGGTCCCTCGACATGAAGTCTCTTGAGATCAAGTGTCTTGACATCGAGATATGCTCGGCCGATCCTGAACCCATGAGAGCACCGTTACGGGACCCCCGCCAATACCTCCGGCACTCCGGCCACCGCGCCAGGCCCTCGGCACGGTCCTCCCCTTCCGCCGGATCCTCGCGGTGACCCGCACGGCCGGATGACCGCTCACAGCCGGTCCAGGGCCTCCAGCGAGATGTCGACGGGGAAGGGCACACCGGTCTTGAGCCGGTCGTGATGGATGCCCGCCAGCGCGTACGACTTGTTCACCGGGTCCAGCTCGTAGACCCGTACGACCGGGTGCTTGTCGCTGCCGGCCATCTCGGCCAGCCAGAAATTCGGGATGCCGGCCGCCGCGTACTTCTGCGGCTCGGTGTCACGGTCCCGTGCCTCGGAGTCCGGGGAGGCCACCTCGACGGCGAGCGGCACGTCCCCCGCCTCGAAGCGGGTCTGCTCCCGGCTCGTGACCGACTCCGCCAGGACGACGCAGAGGTCCGGCTCCGGGGCATTACGACGGTCGAGGACCACGGTCATCTCGCGGCGAGCCTTCAGTTCGGGCGGCGCGCTGTGACGGAGCCCGGCCACCAGAAGGCCGATCACCGTGCTGTGGAAATCTCACCGGGGACTCACAAAGACCAGGCTCCCGTCGAGCAATTCCGTGTGCGGCGGGAGATCGGGCAGCGTGATCAGGTCGTCCACGGTGTATCCGTCCTGCGGGGGCACCGGCCGGCGGCTGCTGCGCCCGGTGGTCGGCTCGGCGTTCATGGTTCCTCCCATGGACGGGATCCTGTGCCCTGCCGACCACCCTACGGCCGGAAATCCGCAGGCGTCATCACGACGGGTGACGCGCCCGGGCTCAGCTCTTCCGGTGCCCTATCAGCCGCGGCTTCGACTCAAGGTTCTCCAGCCCGTGCCACGCCAGATTCACCAGATGCGCCGCCACCTCGGCCTTCTTCGGCCTCCGCACGTCCAGCCACCACTGCCCCGTCAGCGCCACCATCCCCACCAGCGCCTGCGCGTACAGCGGCGCCAGCTTCGCGTCGAAACCGCGGGCCTTGAACTCCAGCCCCAGGATGTCCTCGACCTGCGTCGCGATGTCACTGATCAACGACGCGAACGTACCCGTGGACTGCGCCACCGGCGAATCACGCACCAGGATCCGGAAACCGTCCGTGTACGTCTCGATGTAGTCCAGCAGCGCGAACGCCGCCTGCTCCAGCAACTCCCGCGGATGCCCCGCCGTCAACGCCCCCGTGACCAGATCCAGCAGCTGCCGCATCTCCCGGTCGACCACGACCGCGTACAGCCCCTCCTTGCCGCCGAAGTGCTCGTACACCACCGGCTTCGACACCCCGGCCCGCGCCGCGATCTCCTCCACCGACGTGCCCTCGAAACCCTTGTCGGCGAACAGGGCGCGCCCGATGTCCAGGAGCTGCTCACGGCGCTCCTTACCCGTCATCCGGACCCGCCGGGCCCTGCGCGTCGGGGCGGGCATGCTCTTGTCACCGCTGGTGCTTCCGTCGGTCGCCACGTCGTCAATCATGCCGCGTCGGCGGCCACGGGCTTGCGCCGGGAGGCGATACGCGACTCGTCCGGCCACCGCACGTCGTGCGCCCAGCCCAGCTTCTCGAACCACCGGATCAGCCGGGCACTCGAATCGATCTGGCCCCGCATCACACCGTGCCGCGCACTCGTCGGATCCGCGTGGTGCAGGTTGTGCCACGACTCCCCGCACGAGAGGACCGCCAGCCACCACACGTTGCCCGACCGGTCACGCGACTTGAAGGGCCGCTTGCCGACCGCGTGACAGATCGAGTTGATCGACCACGTCACATGGTGCAGCAGCGCCACCCGCACCAGAGACCCCCAGAAGAACCCCGTGAACGCACCCCACCACGACCACGTCACCAGCCCGCCCACCAGCGGCGGAATCGCCAGCGACAGGATCGTGAAACTCAGGAAGTGACGCGAGATCGCACGCATCGCCGGATCCCGCACCAGATCGGGCGCGTACTTCTGCTGAGGCGTCTGCTCCTCGTTGAACATCCACCCGATGTGCGCCCACCACAGCCCCTTCATCAGAGCCGGCAGGTTCTCGCCGAACCGCCACGGCGAATGCGGATCACCCTCCGCGTCCGAGAACCGGTGGTGCTTGCGGTGATCCGCCACCCAGCGCACCAGCGGACCCTCCACCGCCATCGAACCCGCCACCGCCAGCACGATCCGCAGCGGACGCTTCGCCTTGAACGAACCATGCGTGAAGTACCGGTGGAAACCGATCGTCACACCGTGGCAGCCCCAGTAGTACATGACCACCAGAAGACCCAGATCGAGCCAGCTGACCCCGCGCCCCCAGGCCAGCGGCACCGCCGCGACCAGGGCCGCGAACGGCACCACGATGAACAGCAGCAGCGCGACCTGCTCGACCGAACGCTTCTTGTCGCCGCCGAGCGTGGCGGAGGGGAGTGCGGAACCGCCTGCCGTCGGCGGCAGGCCGTCGTCGATCACATCCGGGCTGGTGGGCATGGGGAGTCCCCCGTGAGGTGAGGAAATATGACGGAATGCGTGGGCTACGGTGCCGTAACCTACGGCAACGTAAGTATGGCAGCGAGGAGGCCCGCGACACGAGAACACCGCTGGGGCGACCCTTGTGCGACCGGGCCTCCACCACTTCCCTACCCCGGATCGGCCCCACCCCCGCAGGGCAGCGAGCACGCCCGTCACCACGACACCTATCCTGGGGGCGTCGGACAGCGCGGTCCGCACTCTGCATATCCGGGGTGACCCGTCAGCACCGCGAGCGCCCCGGCCCCCCTGACAGACGTGCTCAACCACTGCAAGGAGCCGCACACTGTGAGCAGTGCCGACCAGAACCCCGCCGGAAACCACGAACTGCGGGCCGACATCCGCCGCCTCGGCGACCTCCTGGGCGAGACCCTCGTACGCCAGGAAGGCCAGGACCTCCTCGACCTCGTCGAACGCGTACGCGCCCTCACCCGCGAGGACGGCGAGGCAGCAGCCCAGCTCCTCGGCGACACCGACCTGGAGACCGCCGCACAACTCGTGCGCGCCTTCTCCACCTACTTCCACCTCGCCAACGTCACCGAGCAGGTCCACCGCGCCCACGAGATGCGCGACCGCCGCTCCGCGGAAGGCGGCCTCCTGGCCCGCACCGCCGACCGGCTCAAGGACGCCGACCCCGAACACCTGCGCGAGACGGTCAAGAACCTCAACGTCCGCCCCGTCTTCACCGCACACCCCACCGAAGCCGCACGCCGCTCCGTCCTCAACAAGCTCCGCCGCATCGCCGAGCTCCTGGACACCCCCGTCATCGAGGCCGACCGCCGACGCCACGACCTCCGGCTCGCCGAGAACATCGACCTCATCTGGCAGACCGACGAGCTCCGCGTCGTACGGCCCGAACCCGCCGACGAAGCCCGCAACGCCATCTACTACCTCGACGAACTCCACGCCAACGCCGTAGGAGACGTCCTCGAGGACCTCGCAGCCGAACTCGAACGCGTCGGCGTCGAACTCCCCGCCGGCACCCGCCCCCTCACCTTCGGCACCTGGATCGGCGGCGACCGCGACGGCAACCCCAACGTGACACCCGCCGTCACCTGGGACATCCTCATCCTCCAGCACGAACACGGCATCACCGACGCCCTCGAACTCGTCGACTACCTCCGCGGACTCCTCTCCAACTCCATCCGCTACGCCGGAGCCACCGACGAACTCCTCACCTCCCTCCAGACCGACCTGGAACTCCTCCCCGAGATCAGCCCCCGCTACAAGCGGCTGAACGCCGAGGAGCCCTACCGCCTCAAGGCCACCTGCATCCGCCAGAAGCTCGTCAACACCCGCGAGCGCCTCGCCAAGGGCACCCCCCACCGCCCCGGCTGCGACTACCTCGGCACCACCGAGCTCATCAACGACCTGGCACTCATCCAGACCTCCCTGCGCGAACACCGCGGCGGCCTCTTCGCCGACGGCCGCATGGACCGCACCATCCGCACACTCTCGGCCTTCGGCCTCCAGCTCGCCACCATGGACGTACGCGAACACGCCGACGCCCACCACCACACCCTCGGCCAGCTCTTCGACCGCCTCGGCGAAGAATCCTGGCGCTACGCCGACATGCCCCGCGACTACCGGCAGAAGCTCCTCGCCAAGGAACTCCGCTCCCGCCGCCCCCTCGCCCCCACCCCGGCCCCCCTCGACGCCGCCGGCGAGAAAGCACTCGGCGTCTTCCACACCATCAAGCAGGCCTTCGAACGCTTCGGCCCCGAAGTCATCGAGTCCTACATCATCTCCATGTGCCAGGGCGCCGACGACGTCTTCGCCGCCGCCGTCCTCGCCCGCGAAGCCGGACTCATCGACCTCCACGGCGGCTGGGCCAAGATCGGCATCGTCCCCCTCCTGGAAACCACCGACGAACTCCGCGCCGCAGACGTCATCCTCGACGAAATGCTCGCCGACCCCTCCTACCGACGCCTCGTCTCACTCCGCGGCGACGTCCAGGAGGTCATGCTCGGATACTCCGACTCCTCCAAGTTCGGCGGCATCACCACCTCCCAGTGGGAAATCCACCGCGCCCAGCGACGCCTCCGCGACGTCGCCCACCGCTACGGCGTACGCCTGCGCCTCTTCCACGGCCGCGGCGGCACCGTCGGCCGAGGCGGCGGCCCCTCCCACGACGCGATCCTCGCCCAGCCCTGGGGCACCCTCGAAGGCGAGATCAAGGTCACCGAACAGGGCGAGGTCATCTCCGACAAGTACCTCATCCCCGCACTCGCCCGCGAAAACCTCGAACTGACCGTCGCGGCAACCCTCCAGGCCTCCGCACTGCACACCGCACCCCGCCAGTCCGACGAAGCCCTCGCCCGCTGGGACGCGGCCATGGACACCGTCTCCGACGCCGCCCACGCCGCCTACCGCAAGCTCGTCGAGGACCCCGACCTGCCGGCGTACTTCCTCGCCTCCACCCCCGTCGACCAACTCGCCGACCTGCACCTGGGCTCCCGGCCCTCCCGCCGACCCGGCTCAGGCGTCTCACTCGACGGACTCCGCGCCATCCCCTGGGTCTTCGGCTGGACCCAGTCCCGCCAGATCGTCCCCGGCTGGTTCGGCGTCGGCTCCGGCCTCAAGGCACTCCGCGAAGCCGGACTCGACACCGTCCTGGAAGAAATGCACGGACAGTGGCACTTCTTCCAGAACTTCCTCTCCAACGTCGAGATGACCCTCGCCAAGACCGACCTGCGCATCGCCCGCCACTACGTCGACACCCTCGTCCCCGACGAGCTCAAGCACGTCTTCGACGTCATCCAGGCCGAACACGCCCTCACCGTCCAGGAAGTCCTCAAGATCACCGGCGGCAAGGAACTCCTCGACACCAACCCGGTGCTCCAGCAGACCTTCGCCATCCGCGACGCCTACCTGGACCCGATCAGCTACCTCCAGGTATCCCTGCTCGACCGCCAGCGCCAAGCAGCAGCCCGCGAAGAAGAACCCGACCCGCTGCTCGCCCGCGCACTGCTGCTCACCGTCAACGGCGTCGCCGCAGGCCTCCGCAACACCGGCTGACCCGCAACACCGGCTGACCCACACGGCAACGCCGAACAGGTGCGGCCCTGTCAGAGAGCGACGAACGTCGCCGCCAGCAGGGCCGCACCCACGACCCCCGTGCCCCACGCCGCCCGCGTCATCCGCATACCCCCACCGATCACCAGCGCGGCCAGCACCAACGCACCGCCCAACGGCACCCACGCATGCAGAAAGCCCGGAGTCCCGGTACGCACCACATCCCCGGACCCGGGCTTCACCACGACAGGGAAACGATCCCCCTTCCGCGCCGCCACCGACCGCTCCACCCTCACCGAGGAACGGTCAGCCGCATCCGCGTCCGGCGCGAACGACCCCGTGCAGGAATCCTCACCACACGACGCCACCACCATCGTGCCGTGCTCCCGCCCCTTCGCCAGAACGATGTGCTGCGCCGTGCCCCACGACGACCACACACCCGCGGCCAGCAACAACACCACGACACAGCCCGCCGCGAAAACACGGCCACCGGCCACCAGCCGCCCCGAGGAACTCCGCTTCATGGAGGCCGATCCTTGGGCAGAGCCCCGCCCACGGTCAACCCACCACCGGAAAACCCCTGACAAGCAGCAGAAATGTCAGGAGTTGTACGCGGACTGCGCCCGCTCCAGCCCCTCCGCCAACAGACACTCCACCGCATCCGCCGACCGGTCCACCAGCAACGCCAGCTCCTTGCGCTCCACCGACGAGAAATCCCTCAACACGAAATCCGCCACCTGCATACGACCCGGAGGCCGGCCGATACCGAACCGCACCCGGTGATAATCCGCCCCCATCGCCTTCGTCATCGACTTCAACCCGTTGTGCCCGTTGTCCCCCCCACCCAACTTCAGCCGCAACGCACCGAAATCGACATCCAGCTCGTCATGCACCGCCACCACATGATCCGTCGGCACCTTGTAGAAATCCCGCAGAGCAATCACCGGACCACCCGACAGATTCATGTACGACATCGGCTTCGCCACCACCACACGACGGCTCGACGGCCCCGGCGGACCCACCCGCCCCTCCAACACCTGCGCCTGCGCCTTCTGCGCCCGCTTGAACTTCCCCCCGATCCGCTCAGCCAGCAGATCGGCGACCATGAACCCCACGTTGTGCCGGTTCGCCGCGTAATCAGGACCGGGATTACCGAGGCCCACGATCAACCAGGGGGCGGTGGCATCGGACATCAGAGCTCGGTCTCCTCGCAGTGCGTACGCACGGATCGTCGTCGACGACGGCCGGTGCACGGGCCGCCGGGGCTGAACAGGAAAACGGGGCGGCGGAACCCCCGGAAGGGAACCACCACCCCGTCAGTCAAGCAGGTGGGACGAGGCTCAGGCCTCGGCGCCCTCACCCTCGGCGTCCTCGGCCGGGGCCTCCTCCGCCTGCGCCGCGACGACCTGGAGCACGATCGCGTCCTCGTCGCCCGCCAGCACGGCACCCTTGGGCAGCTCGATGTCCTTGGCGACGATCGAGTCACCGGCGTCCAGGCCCGCCACGGAAACCGTGACCGACTCGGGGATGTGCGTCGCCTCGGCCTCGACCAGCAGCGTGTTCTGCACGTACTCGAGCAGGTTCGCACCCGGCGCCAGGTCACCCTCGGCGTGCACCGCGATCTCGACGTTGACCTTCTCGCCGCGCTTCACGGTCAGCAGGTCGACGTGCTCGATGTCGCCCTTGAGCGGGTTGCGCTGCACGGCCTTCGGAATCACCAGGGCGTCCTTGCCGTCGATCTCGAGACCGATCAGGACGTTCGGCGTACGCAGCGCCAGCAGCAGGTCGTGACCCGGAAGGTTGATGTGGACCGGCTCGGCACCGTGGCCGTAGACCACACCGGGAACCAGGTTGGCACGACGGGTACGACGGGCAGCGCCCTTGCCGAACTCCGTACGGACCGTTGCGTCGAGCTTGATCTCAGCCATGCTGCACTCCTCGAGAGGTGACGAAAAACCGATGGTCACCCGGCCCACGACAGGCCTGCTACGAAGAGCGCGTCGATAACGGACCACCGGCCCTCATGACCACGCATGAGAACGGCCTCCCTCGCCGAGCAACTTCATGAGTCTACCCGGCGGAGAGGCCGCGCCCAAAGTCGATCACCCGCGGGCAGCGCCCGCGGGTGATGACTACTCCTTCTCCTCGAAGAGGCTCGTCACCGAACCGTCCTCGAACACCTCACGCACCGCACGCGCGATCGTCGGCGCGATCGACAGCACCGTGATCTTGTCGAGCTCCAGCTCACCCGGCGTCGGCAGCGTGTCCGTGAACACGAACTCACTCACCTTCGAGTTCTTCAGACGGTCGGCCGCCGGACCCGACAGAACACCGTGCGTGGCCGTCACTATGACGTCCTCCGCACCGTGCGCGAACAGCGCGTCGGCAGCGGCACAGATCGTGCCACCCGTGTCGATCATGTCGTCGACCAGCACACACACCCGGCCCTCGACGTTACCCACGACCTCGTGCACGCTGACCTGGTTCGGAACGTCCTTGTCACGACGCTTGTGCACGATCGCCAGCGGCGCGTCCAGCCGGTCGCACCAGCGGTCCGCGACCCGCACACGGCCGGCGTCCGGCGACACGATCGTCAGCTTCGACCGGTCCACCTTCGCACCCACGTAGTCCGCCAGGATCGGCAGCGCGAACAGGTGGTCCACCGGACCGTCGAAGAAGCCCTGGATCTGGTCGGTGTGCAGATCCACCGTGAGAACGCGGTCCGCACCCGCCGTCTTCATCAGATCAGCCACCAGACGCGCCGAGATCGGCTCACGACCACGGTGCTTCTTGTCCTGACGGGCATACCCGTAGAACGGCACGATCACCGTCACCGACCGCGCCGACGCACGCTTCAGCGCGTCCAGCATGATCAGCTGCTCCATGATCCACTTGTTGATCGGAGCCGTGTGGCTCTGGATCAGGAAGCAGTCGGCACCACGAGCGGACTCCTGGAAGCGGACGTAGATCTCACCGTTGGCGAAATCGAAAGCCTTCGTCGGCACGAGGCCGACACCCAGTTGATGCGCGACCTCCTCGGCCAGCTCGGGGTGGGCGCGGCCGGAGAAGAGCATCAGTTTCTTCTCGCCGGTCGTCTTGATCCCGGTCACAGCACAGTCTCCTCAGACGTGTATCTGGCACCGCGCGCATGTGTCCCGATGTGCGACGAGCCAGCCGAAATGGGTGAGCATCTATCACGGTACGCCGACTGCGACGCACCTGTTTCCGGTCAGCTTTCGCCGTCGGACCCCGACGCGGCCGCCTGCGCGGCCTGAGCGGCCGCGCTCCCGGGACGCTTCCGGGCCACCCAACCCTCGATATTCCGCTGCTGGCCCCGGGCCACGGCCAACGAACCGGCCGGTACGTCCTTGGTGATCACCGAGCCGGCGGCGGTGTAGACGCCGTCCCCGACCGTGACAGGCGCCACAAACATATTGTCCGATCCGGTCCGGCAGTGTGACCCGATCGTCGTGTGGTGCTTGGACACCCCGTCGTAGTTCACGAAGACGCTCGCCGCACCGATGTTGGTGTGGTCACCGATCGTCGCGTCCCCCACGTAGCTGAGGTGCGGCACCTTGGTGCCCTCGCCGATCGTGGCGTTCTTCATCTCCACGTACGTACCCGCCTTGGCCTTCGCACCCAGGCGCGTACCCGGCCGCAGATACGCGAACGGACCCACCGTGGCCCCAGGGCCCACCTCGGCGCCGTCCGACACCGTGTTGTCCACCCGCGCGCCCGCGTGCACCACCGTGTCCTTCAGCCGCGAGTTCGGACCGACCTCGGCGTCCTCCGCCAGGTGCGTCGCGCCCAGCAGCTGCGTCCCCGGATGCACGACCGCGTCACGCTCGTACGTCACCGTCGCGTCGATCAGCGTCGACGCCGGGTCCACGACCGTCACTCCCGCCAGCATCGCGCGCTCCAGCAGCCGCTCGTTCAGCAGACGACGGGCCTCGGAGAGCTGCAGCCGGTTGTTGATACCCAGGATCTCCCGGTGGTCCGGCGCCACGCAGGCGCCCACCCGGTGGCCGGCCTCACGCAGGATGGACAGCACGTCGGTGAGGTACTCCTCGCCCTGGCTGTTGTCCGTGCGCACCTTGCCGAGGGCTTCGCCCAGCAGCCGGCCGTCGAACGCGAAGACCCCGGAGTTGATCTCCCGGATGGCCCGCTGGGCGTCGCTGGCGTCCTTGTGCTCGACGATCTCGGTGACCGCCCCGGTGGCCGCGTCACGGACGATCCGGCCGTAGCCGGTGGAGTCCGGCACCTCGGCGCTCAGCACCGTGACCGCGTTCCCGTCGGCGCCGTGGGTGGCGGCCAGCGCGGACAGGGTCTCGCCGGAGAGCAGCGGGGTGTCGCCGCAGACGACGATCACCGTGCCGTCCACGGTGCCGCCCAGCTCCTCCAGGGCCATGCGGACCGCGTGGCCGGTGCCGTTCTGCTCGGCCTGGAAGGCGGTGCGTACGGGGACGTCACCGGCGGAGAGGTGTGCGGTGACCTGCTCGCCCGCGTGGCCGACGACCACGACGAGGTGCTGGGGGGAGAGCTCGTGGGAGGCGGCGACGACATGTCCGACGAGCGAGCGCCCGGAGATCTCGTGCAGGACCTTGGGCGTCTTCGACTTCATGCGGGTGCCCTCACCCGCTGCGAGGACGATGACGGCGGCCGGGTGGTGGACGCTCACGGATGTGCCCTTCGGCTTCGGGTGGTGGACACCCGCAGGATACCGGGGGCGTTCAGGCCCGAAACGAGTACGGGCCCCGACCGGTTGGGTCGGGGCCCGCTGAGCAGCTCCCGGGGAAGGACTCGAACCCTCATGATCAGATCCAAAATCTGACGTCTTGCCCTTAGACGACCCGGGATGGGTGCTATGTCCGATTCTTGTGATCGGCTCGATTTGCAGCACCTACTATGCCGCACCACGAGCCCTCGATGCGACGGTACAGGTCCGCGCTTTTCAGAACTCGGACCACAAGGCAACCCTGGTATCCCTCCCCTGTGTTCTTACGGTTCGTCTTCGGGGAGTGCTTCTTGAGCGTGGTCTTGCCGAATGCCGAGCGTGCGGCGCCCGTGAGATCGGCCCAGTAGCGCTCCGCGGCCGCGACGTCGGCGGTCTCGTGGATGTGGACGTGGAAGCGAAGGTGTTCTGGTGGTACGCCCAGGAGGCGTAGCCATGCGAGGTACACCGAGATCATGTTGGGGTCGCTGTTGATGAACGTGACCCTCTCCTGCGGCCGGTGGGGCTTGCTCTTGGAGCCTTCCGCCCAGTAGAGCGCCACCCCGACCGCGAACAGCTCCCGATCGGTCATCGTCTCGAACTCGGCGGCCGCGGCCCGCTTCGCTTCCTGACGTTCCGCCTCACGCCGCTTGAGGGTGGCCTCCCAGCCGCGCCTTGCGATGGCGGAGGCCTCTTCGCTCGTCCGCTTGCGTTCCGGCTTCGGCAGGTCCCGCACCCACAACGAGATCGAGCTCTTCGAGCACCCCAGCTCCACCTGGATCCGGTCGTAGGTCATGCCCTGGAGCCGAAGCTCCCGCGCCTTGGCGCGTAGGTCGTCCTTGGCGCGGGGGCGTTTCGTCCACTCCGGGGCGGGCTCGCCCTGGAGCAGGCGGTTCAGGATGTCGTTGTTGAAGATCTTCAGGCGATCCCTGATCTGCCGGACGCTGAGCCCTTCCCGTCGCAGCGCGATGGCCTTCTCGCGCAGCCCTTCGAAGTCCGCGTACTTGCCGCTGGCATGTGTCATGAGGCCAGCTTCGTCCGGAATGCGGACGTCCGGGTCGAAAGAGCGTCTGATTCGCCGGATCGTGCGATTACCCGCGTTTACACCTTGATCGGCTGTTTTCCGTGCTGATGGAGTCTCCGGAAAAAGGGATGCGCCCGCCCGTACGCTGGATGCCATGACCGCAACGGGGGCAGACCAGGAGGCGGCGGGAACGACCACCCGCGGCTACTGGTGGTGGGAGCGGCGGCGTGGTGTCGTCCTGGATGTGGGGCTGGCGCTGGTCTCGGCGCTGGAGTGTGCGCTGGAAGGGGTGGAGTTCGCCGGGGACACCGGGTTGCCGGTGCCGCTCGGGGTGCTGTTCGGGCTGCTGGCCGGGTCGGTTCTGGTGCTGCGCAGGCGGTGGCCGATCGCGGTGGTGCTGGTGTCGATCGCGACGACTCCGGCCGAGATGGGCTTCCTGATGGGGATCGTGGGTCTGTACACGCTGGCGGCCTCCGAGGTGCCGCGGCGGATCACGGTCGTGCTGACGGGGATGACGATGGTCGGCACGCTCGTCGTGTCGTACGTCCGGTTGAGGCAGAGCGTGGACGCGCACGCGGACTTCGGGCCCGGTGTCTGGTACGTCCCGTTGGTGGCGTTGTTCATGTCGTTGGGGCTGACTGCGCCCCCGGTGCTGTTCGGCCTCTACGTGGGGGCGCGGCGGAGGCTGATGGAGAGCCTGCGGGAGCGTGCGGATTCGCTGGAGCGGGAGCTGTCGCTGCTGGCGGACCGGGCTGAGGAGCGGGCCGAGTGGGCGCGTACGGAGGAGCGGACGCGGATCGCGCGGGAGATGCACGATGTGGTGGCCCACCGGGTGAGTCTGATGGTGGTGCACGCGGCGGCGTTGCAGGCGGTGGCTCCGAAGGATCCGGCGAAGGCGGTGCGGAACGCGGCGCTGGTGGGGGACATGGGGCGGCAGGCGCTGACGGAGTTGCGGGAGATGCTCGGGGTGCTGCGGAGCGGGGAGGCGGCGGTGGTGCCGTCGGCGGGGCGGGTGCCGCTGGCTTCGGTGGGGCGGGCTGCGGCCGCGGCGGCGGCTGTGGCGGTGGAGGACGGGCCTCGGCTGGACGAGGTGGAGGCGTTGGTGGCGCAGTCCCGGGAGGCCGGGATGGTGGTGGAGTTGTCGGTGGAGGGGGAGCGGCGTCCGTATGCGCCGGTGGTGGAGCAGACGGCGTACCGGGTGGTGCAGGAGGCGTTGACGAACGTGCACAAGCACGCGGCGGGTGCGAGGACGCGGGTGCGGTTGGCGTACCGGGGTGCTGAGGTGGCGATGCAGGTGGAGAACGGTGCGGCGGACGGTGCGGTGGCGGACGCGGGGTTGCCGAGTGGTGGTAACGGGCTGGTGGGGATGCGGGAGCGGGTGCTGGGGCTCGGTGGTGTCTTCGTGTCGGGGCCGACGGATGCGGGGGGTTTCCGGGTGTCGGCTGTGTTGCCGGACGGCGGGGTGGCGTAGCGGGGTGTCCTGGCGGGGTTCGGGCTGTGGGCGGGGTTCGTGCCGGCGGGGTTCGGGGTGTGGGGTGTGCCGGGTGTTCAGGCCGAGGTGAGGCGTGTGGGCTGGGTGCCTGTCATGAGGGTTTCGAGGGCGCGGTCGATGTCGGAGCCGAGGTACCAGTCGCCGGTGTGGTCGATGGAGTAGACGCGGCCTTCGCTGTCGATGGCGAGGACGGCTTGTCCGTCGCCTTCTTCGCCGAGGGGTGCGACGTCCGTGTCGAGGGCGCGTCCGAGGTCGCCGAGTGTGCGGGCGAGGTGGAGTCCGCTGAGTGGGTCGATGAGCAGGGTGCCGGTGGCGATCTGGCGGCCGGGTGCGTTGGCGGTGATTCGTAGTCCGCCGAATTCGGCCCAGGCTTCGACGGCGGCGGGGAAGACGGCGTGCCGGTGTCCGCCGGGGGAGGTGTGGGCGCGGAGGGCGTCGGCCCATTCCTCGGCTTGGCGGATGTCCCAGCGTCCTGGTTGCCATCCGGCGTCGCGGAGTGCGGTGTCGACGGGGGTGGGGAAGCGGGCGGCGGTGGTGCGGTTGTGCTGGGTGGGCAGGCCGGTCGGGTCGTGCATGGTGGTGGGTTCAGCCCTTCTCGGCGGTGGTTGCCGCGCCGTCGGTGAGGTCGACGGGGCGTACGCCGAAGTGGGCGAGCATCACGCTGCAGGAGCGGCAGGGGGGTGCGTAGGTGCCGTGGAGCGGGTCGCCGTCCTCTCGGATGCGCCGGGCGGTGAGGCGGGCGTGTTTGAGGGCGCGGCGGGCTTCGCCGTTGGTGAGGGGTTTGCGCTGGGCGCGTTTGGAGCGGCTGTCGTCGGCGGCGGTGAGCTGGCGTGACAGGAGTATGGCTTCGGGGCAGCGTCCGGTGAAGCGTTCGCGTTGGCTGCTGGTGAGGGTGTCGAGGAAGTCCTGGACGAGTGGGTGGAGGACCGGTGGCTGGTCTCCTTTGCCCGCGGTGCAGGTGAGTGTCTCTCCGCGTACGGACAGGGCTGCGGCCACGGCGGGCAGGATGCCGTCGCGGCGGTGGTGGAGGTGTGGCGCGTGGTCGGGCTGGGTGGTGCTCCAGCTCAGTCGCGGGTCTCCGGGTGTCACTGTTTGTGCTGTGTGCATGTGGCTGTTGTCCCTCCCTGCAATCCCCCGAGTTGCGGGGGACAGCCTGCCAAATATGCAGCGTGGTCGGGAAGCTGGGTGGGTGAAACGTGTCTGCGTGTCGCGGCGGGGTGGGTGGGAGGTGGTGTGTGAGTCACTCGGTGGTGACGTTCGGTGAGTGGGGTGCGGGGGCGGGGGGCGCTGTTGCGTCACCGCTTAGGCTGTGCGGAACACCAGACGCAGCAGGGGGCTACCGCCATGACGACAGGTCGGCTCGGGCAGCAAGCCGCGCCACCGAACGCGGCCTATGCCGGGCAGGTCGTTCACTTCCCGGATCCGGTCCGGGCGTCGCGTCACCCGAGGGGTGTGCGCGTGGACGGGGACGGCTATCCGGTGCTTTCGCCGTATGCGCGTGCGGCCGCGGAGATCGCGGATCCGCCTCCGGGGTTCGGTGTCGACGAGTTGCGGTTGACGGATTACGTGTCGGCGAACGCGGCGCTGGCTGCGAGTGGTCATGAGCTGTGGGACACGATTCCCGCGGTGGCGACTCCGCATGGCTGGACGTGGCATCACGTGGCGGGTGGCCGGCGGATGGAGCTGGTTCCTGTCGAGGTGAAGGCGCTGCTGCGGCATCACGGTGGTCTGGCGACGACTGCGGTGGATCTGGATCGCCGTGGGACGCGCCCGTTGCAGGAGACGAGGCCTGCGCATTTCAGGTTGCCGAAGGGGTCGGTGGCTGTGGGTGAGCAGCAGATCCTGGGTGTTGAGGAGGATCTGGGGTATCGCCTTCCGGGTGCGTACCGGTCGTTCCTGAAGGCGGCCGGTGGGTCGGCTCCGGTGGGTGCGGCGCTGGATGCCGAGCTGGGTCTGTTGGTGGACCAGCCGTTCTTCACGGTTCGTGAGGAGGCGGCGATGAATGACCTTGTGTATGTGAACAAGTGTCTGCGGGACCATTTCACGAAGGATTTCCTGGGCGTGGGTTTTGTGCAGGGCGGGATCCTGGCGGTGAAGGTGCGCGGTTCGGATGCCGGGTCGGTGTGGTTCTGTGCGTATGACGACGCGCGGGATCGGGACGGCTGGGGTGTGCAGGAGCGGGTGGACCGGCTTCTGCTGCCGTGCGGTGAGGACTTCGATGCCTTCCTTCAGCGTCTGGCGGGTAATCCGCCGGAGCTGGAGACGGTGGCGAACCTGATGGTGGACGGTGGCTTCGCGCGGGCCGTCCCGGTGGAGGGGTGAGCGCGGTGGTGACCTTCGCGCAGGCGCAGGAGCGTGCGGACGAGTGGATCAACGGTGATGTGCCGGCGTATCAGCATCGTGAGGTCCGGGTCCGTGAGTTCGAGCTGGGTTTCGTGGTGTGGGCGGAGGACCGGGCGGAGGGGCCTGTCTCGGACGGGGGCCGTCAGCGGTTGGTGATCGCCCGGGACAGTGGTGAGGCGACGTTGTGGCCTGGGCTGCCGGTGGGTGAGGTGATACGGCGTTACGAGGAGGACTACGGTGCTTCGGCGGATGTGGCGGCCGCGCCGGAGCCGCCGGAGCGTATCGATCTGAATCAGACGTCGTTCCTGCTGACTCCGCCGGAGTGGCTTCAGGAGGCTGCGGACAGGCTGGGGATTCCGGACCGGCGTGCGGGGGTGGACGGGTCGTCCGGTGGTGCCGAGCCGTCCTCTCCCGCTTCTTCGGCGTCTTCCTCTTCCTCTTCCTCTTCTTCTGTTCCCGCGCCGGCCGGTGGTGCGGGCTGGCCGGCGGCCGGTGGGGAGCCGGATCACGAGCCGACGGCGAATGACGGGGTGCCGGCCGGGGGTACTCCCTGGGCGGGTACGGATACGAACGGTGTCGGTGACGGTGGGGGTGTGCCGCTGCCGGCGACGGTGTTCGCGCCGCCCCTTTCGGGTTCCGACGATGACGGGGCTCCTCCGCCGGTGGTGTCGGCGGAGGCGCCGACGGCTCTGATGTCGGGTGGCAGTCAGCTGCCTCCGACGGCTGTGGGGCCGGGGCTGGATCCGCTTGCTCCGCCTCCGGGGGCCGTGGCTCCTTCCTCTGTGTCTCCGTCCGCTGCGGCCGGGGCTCCTGGGGCGGGGGACATCTCGGACGCGGCGACGAGCAAGGCGGCCGTGCCGCCCCGTGGTGCTCGCGGTCATGGCCCGACGACTCCTCCGCCTCCGGGTGTGCCGGGTGTGCCGGGTGCGCGTCCGGCGGGGGCCGGTGAGCCTCCGGCCGGGCCGGAGGCGTCCGGTGGTTACATTCCGACGCAGCTGGTGTCCCAGCTGGGCCCGCCCGGTGCGCCGCAGGCGCCCGGTGCTCCTGGTGCTCCGGGGGGCACGCCACCGCCGCCGCCCGGTTCGACGCCGCCTCCGGGGCCTCCCGGTCCTCCCGGTCCTCCGGCCGGTTCCACGCCGCCTCCGGGTGGTGGGGTGCACCACGCGGCGACGATGTTCGCCGACGCGAGCCTCGGTGGGACGAGCGGGCCGCGTCCTCCGGGTCCGCCGGGTCCGCCCGGTGCTCCGGGGGGCACGCCACCGCCGCCGCCCGGTTCCACGCCGCCTCCGGGGCCTCCCGGTCCTCCCGGTCCTCCGCCCGGTTCCACGCCGCCTCCGGGTGGTGGGGTGCACCACGCTGCCACGATGCTGGCGGGTCCGGGGCAGGTCGGTCCGTCCGTACCGCAGCCGCCGGGTCCTCCCGGGGTTCCGGGGGTTCCGGGGGTTCCCGGGGGGCAGGGGCCGCACACTCCGCCGCCTCCGCCCGGTGCGTACGGGTACCCGCAGCAGCCCGCCGGGCAGCCCATGGTCGGTCCGGGGTACCAGGCGGTGCTGCGGTTCCGTGCCGCCGACGGCAGTGAGCAGCAGCTGATCCGGCGTTCGGCGCCTGGTACGCCGCATCCGGAGTGGCAGATGCTGCACGAGTTGCGTGCGATGAACGTGCCGCCGCAGCAGGTCATCGAGCTGCACACGGAGCTGGAGTCGTGTGAGCTGCCGGGTGGTTACTGCGCGCGGATGATCCGGGAGACCTGGCCGCAGGTCCGGATCACGAGTGTGGCTCCGTACGGCACGGATCATGCGAGCCGTCAGCAGGGCATGCAGCATCTGCTGACGCACCAGGGTGAGCTGCACCAGGTGGCGGACGGGCCGGCGCGGCCTGCTCCGGTGCGTGCGCCGCTGCCGCAGGTGCCGCCCGCCGTGCCGGTGCCTCCGGAGGCGCTGGCGGAGGAGATGCACGGGGCGTTCGGTCCGGGTGTGCTGCGGTTCGACCAGCGTGCGGTGTCGCGTCAGGGTGTCCCTGAGGTGGTCGCGCGGACGCTGGTGTGGGCCGGGCTGCCCGCCGATTTCGGGCCGTTCTTCTGGGCGCAGCCGGGGCACCCGGTGGTGCCGACGCTGGCGGAGCTCGCGGCGCAGCGTCAGATCCAGCCCGCGTCGGACGCGGGTTCGTATCTGGTGATGGGGTCGGACTTCGGCCGTGCGATCTGTGTGCAGTACGGCACGGCGAACATCGTGGCGGTGCCGGTGGAGGCGGGGCCGGACGGCCGGTCGGTGGCGCCGCAGTTCGTGAACACGGGGCTGCCCGAGTTCGTGCGGTCGATGGCGTTGCTGGGCCGGATGTGGCGGCTTCGGTACGGGTTGAATCCGGAGCAGGCGGGCCGTTGGACGGTCGACTTCCAGGCGCAGCTCGCGGCGGTCGATCCGGCGGCGCTGGCGTCGTCGGAGAGCTGGTGGTCGGTGTTGCTGGAGCAGATGTGGGACGGACTGCTGTGATCGGTTGCGACCGGTTCTGAGCTGTCGCAGGTGTGGCGCTCGCCCTCTTTGTGAGGGTGGGCGCCTTTTGCGTGTCGCCCTGTGACGCGGATCGCTTCCGTCCTGAATGCAGCTGATCGATTCCGACTTCCGGGCCAATTACCGCATCCTTGACGTATTGCTGGTTGGTCGGGGAGTCGGAGAGCGGGAAAGAGGGCTTCAGGGATGAGTGGTGGACCGGTGTCCGCGCACGGTTTCGTCGGCGTACGGGGGCGTGGCTACCGCCCTGAGCAGGTGGACCGGGCGTTCTCCTCGCTGGAGGCGGAGCGGGACGGGGCCCTGGAGCGGATCTCGCGGCTGACGGCGCTGGCGGAGGAGCTGGCGGCGGAGTCGGCGCGGCTGCGTGAGGTGGTGGCGTCGCTCGCTCCGCAGACGTACAGCTCGCTGGGTGAGCGGGCGCAGCGGATCCTGGCGCTGGCCGAGGCCGAGGCGGAGGCCGTCGGGGGTGCGGCGTCGGAGGAGGCGCAGGGGCTGCGGGACGCGGCTGACGCGGCGGGCCGGGAGGTCCGTGAGGTGGCGCGTGAGCGGGCGGCGGCCGCGCGCTCGGAGGCGGACGCCCGCGCCGAGGACACCCTGGCCGGGGCGCGGGACGAGGCGGGGGCGCTGGTGGCGCTGGCGCGCCGTGAGTCCGGCGAGGTGCGGGGGGCCGCGGAGGCGGAGATGGAGGAGACGCGTCGTCGTACGGCGGGTGTGCTGGCCCATCAGGAGCAGGAGCACGCCGAGCGGGGAAAGGCGGCGGAGGCGGAGATCGCGGGGGCGGAGTCCGCGGCGGCGGAGCGTGAGGCGGGGCTGACGTCTCGTGGGGAGGATCTGCTCGCGGCGGCGCGTAAGGAGCTCGCGGAGGCGGAGGAGGCCGCGCGGCACGAGCAGGAGGATGCCCGGGCGCGGGCGGAGGAGCTGATCTCGGGGGCGAGGGTGGCCGAGGAGCGTGTGGAGCGGGAGACCGAGCGGATCCTCCGGGAGCACGAGGAGGCCCGTGAGGAGCTGCACGCGCACATGACGCATGTGCGCAATTCCCTGGCGGCGCTGACGGGGCGCGCGGTGTCGGGGTCCGTGCGGGACTGACCGGGTCCCGGGGTGTGATCGCGGTCCCGGGGCGCTGCGGACCGGCCACGGGGCTGGCCGGGTGCGGCTGGTGGTACGCCGGGTGGTGCGCCGGGCCGGGGTGTCCTGGGCTCGGTGGCGGGTGGTGCCGCCGGCGGTCGGTGCCGCCCGCGTAGGCCGGGGTGGCCGGTGCCGGGGCGTGGTGCCGGGCGTCACGGCGGGTGCGCCGACGGCGGGGGTGTGCGGGCGCGGTGGCTGTCCCGGGGCCCTCGGCGGGTGTCGCGGGAGCGGGGACGGTGGGTGAGCCGTGCCGGGTGAGAGGTCAGTCGGCGGGGGCTGCGGAGTCGCGCGCGGTGCGGGCGGAGTTCTCGTGCTCGTCGAGGACCGGGAAGCGTCTCGGCGCCAGGATGACGAGTACCAGCAGGGCCAGCGCGGCCGCTCCGGCGGCGCCCGCGAACACATGGTCCACGGCGGTGTCCACGGACCGCCGCAGGTAGTCCGTCGCCGCGGCGGAGAGGGTCGCCGTGTCCTCCAGGGCGTGTGAGACCGCGTCCAGGTCGCCGGGCAGCCCGGACACCGGAGCGTCGGCCAGCCGGGAGGCGAGCGCGCCGTTGGCGACGGCCCCGAAGAGCGCGGCGCCCAGGCTCTGGCCGACCTGGCGGCAGAAGAGGACCGAAGCCGTCGTCGTGCCCCGCTCGGCCCAGCCGACGGTCGACTGGACGCCGACGATCAGCGGGAGCTGGAAGAGCCCGAGCGCCGCCCCGAGCAGCAGCATGAGCAGTGCGGGGTGCCATGCGGCGCCGGGGAAGGGCAGCAGCTGGAAGCAGAGCAGGACCAGCAGCGCCCCGGACATGCCGACGATGGCGGTGCGGCGGAAGCCGATGCGGTTGTAGGCGCGGTCGGAGAAGGCGGCGGCGACGGGCCAGCTCAGGGTCATCGCCGACAGTACGAACCCGGCGGCGATCGGGCCGAGTCCGAGGACCGACTGGGCGTAGGTCGGCAGGAACACGGTCGGCGCGACCATGAGGAGTCCCATGGCGCCGAGTGCGAGGTTGACCGAGGCGATGGTGCGGCGGCGCCAGACCCAGCCCGGGATCACCGGCTCGGCGGCCCGCCGCTCGATGACGACGGTGAGGGCGGCCAGCGCGGCGGTCGCCGCCAGCAGCCCGAGCGAGGGCGCCGAGAGCCAGGGCCAGGCGACGCCGCCCTGGACGAGGGCGGTCAGCAGGAGGGCCCCGGTCGCGAAGACGGCGAGGGCGCCCGCCCAGTCGACGCGGGGGCGGGTCGCGGGGCGGGGCCGGGCGGGTTCGTGGAGGTGGCGGACCACCAGCCAGAGGGCGACGGCGCCGATCGGCAGGTTGACGAGGAAGATCCACCGCCAGTCGGCGTACGCGGCCAGCAGTCCGCCGAGCGCGGGGCCGGCCACGGACGAGGTGGCCCAGACGGTGGACAGCTTCGCCTGGATCCTGGGGCGTTCCTTCAGCGGGTACAGGTCCGCGGCGATGGTCTGCACCGTGCCCTGGAGGGCGCCGCCGCCGAGACCCTGGACGACGCGGAAGGCGATCAGGGCCGCCATGTTCCAGGCGGCGGCGCAGAGCACCGAGCCGGTCAGGAAGAGGACGATCCCGGCGACGAGTACGGGTTTGCGGCCGAAGGTGTCCGAGAGCTTCCCGTACACCGGCAGGGTGACGGTCACGGCGAGCAGGTAGCCGGAGAACAGCCAGGAGAAGACGGAGAACCCGCCGAGGTCTCCCACGATCTGCGGGACGGCGGTCGCGACGATGGTGCCGTCGATGGCGGCGAGTCCCATGCCGAGCATCAGCGCCGCCACGACCGGCCGGCGGGCCCGGTCGGTCTCCTTCGCCGTCCGGGGCGGGAGCTGACCGCGCAACGCTTCCGGACTGTCCGTGCCGCCGACGCTCTCCGTGCCGCCCACAGAGGGTTCCTTCCCTATGCATCTATCTCCGGGGTGACACTGTCTCACCGGCCGTACCCGCGGGGCAGTCCCGAGCCGAGGAGTGAGACGCCGGGCCGGTGCCGGGCGGACGCCCTTCCCAGGTCCCATCCCGTCGGCGCGGCCCCTTAGGGGAAGCTCCGCACTGCGGACCGGGGGCCGTTCCTCCCGCCGGAGGACGTGAGGAGCCGGTCCCGCTCCTTACCTTGTTCCTACAGCGCCGATGCGGCCCGCCGCAGGGGGAGCGGTGGGGAAAACCCCCCGTCGGAAACGGTGCCGTGCACCAGCGCGCCGGACCCCCCTCGCACCCAGACTCAGAACGTGCGCAGTGACGTCCGCAGAAGAACCGACATAGGAGAAAAACCGTGACAACGGCTGTAACCACCCCCGTGCAAGGGGACACCGGAGGGCACACGGCCGTCGCTGCGCGGGCGCGTCAGGTCGTCAAGGCGTACGGGTCGGGGGAGACCCGGGTCGTGGCGCTCGACCACGTCGACGTGGACATCGCCCGCGGGCAGTTCACGGCGATCATGGGTCCGTCCGGGTCCGGCAAGTCGACCCTGATGCACTGCCTGGCCGGCCTGGACACGGTGACGTCGGGGCGGATCCACCTCGCCGACACCGAGATCACCGGCCTCAAGGACAAGAAGCTCACCCAGCTGCGCCGTGACCGGATCGGCTTCATCTTCCAGGCGTTCAACCTGCTCCCGACGCTCAACGCCATCGAGAACATCACCCTGCCGATGGACATCGCGGGCCGCAGGCCCGACGCGGAATGGCTGCGGCAGGTCGTGGAGACGGTCGGCCTCGCCGAGCGGCTGAAGCACCGGCCGACCCAGCTCTCCGGCGGTCAGCAGCAGCGTGTCGCGGTGGCCAGGGCGCTCGCCGCGAAGCCCGAGATCATCTTCGGTGACGAGCCCACCGGGAACCTGGACTCGCGGGCCGGCGCCGAGGTGCTGTCCTTCCTCCGCAGGTCCGTCGACGAGCTCGGCCAGACCATCGTCATGGTCACCCACGACCCGGTGGCGGCCTCCTACGCGGACCGTGTCCTCTACCTCGCCGACGGCTCGATCGTCGACGAGATGAAGAACCCGACCGCCGAGCAGGTCCTGGACCGGATGAAGGACTTCGACGCACGCGGGCGGACGTCATGACCGTCTGGAAGACCTCGAGACGCAACTTCCTCGCGCACAAGGGCCGGATGGCGCTCTCCGCCGTCGCCGTCCTGCTGTCGGTCGCCTTCGTCTGCGGCACGCTCGTCTTCACCGACACCATGAACACCACCTTCGACAAGCTCTTCGCGGCCTCGTCCGCCGATGTCACGGTGAGCCCGAAGGCGGCGAAGGAGGCCGACGACCTGCCGGAGAACGGCCGGCCCGCGGCACTCCCCGCGTCCCTCGTCGACCAGGTCGCCGCCGTGGACGGGGTGAAGAAGGCCGAGGGCGGCGTGATGAGCATGTCCGTCACCGTCGTCGACGCCCACAACACCAACATGGGATCGGAGACCGGCGCCCCGACCATCGCCGGCAACTGGACCGACAACGACCTGCGGTCCATGGAGATCACCTCCGGACACGCCCCGCGCGGGCCGACCGAGATCATGGTCGACGCCGACACCGCCGAGAAGCACCACCTGAAGATCGGCGACGAGCTCCGCACGGTCACGGTCACCGGTGACGTCCGGGCAAGGATCACCGGCATCGCCACGTTCACCGTGACCAACCCCGGTGCGGCCGTCGTCTACCTCGACACCGCCACCGCGCAGCGCAAGCTGCTGGGCGCCCCCGACGTCTTCACCCAGATCTCGGTCACCGCCGAACCCGGCGTCAGCGACGGACAGCTGAAGCGGAACGTCGCCGCCGCACTGGGCGGCACGGGCGCGTACAAGCTGCAGACCCAGCAGGAGTCGGCGGATGCCAACAAGGACTCCATGGGCTCCTTCCTGGACGTCATGAAGTACGCGATGCTCGGCTTCGCCGGGATCGCCTTCCTCGTCGGCATCTTCCTGATCGTCAACACCTTCTCGATGCTGGTGGCCCAGCGCACCCGCGAGATCGGCCTGATGCGGGCCATCGGCTCCAGCCGCAAGCAGGTCAACCGGTCGGTGCTCGTCGAGGCGGTCCTCCTCGGCATCGTCGGTTCCGTCCTGGGCGTGGCCGCCGGCATCGGCCTCGCCGTGGGCCTCATGAAGCTCATGGGCGCGATGGGCATGGAGCTCTCCACCCGCGACCTCACCGTCGCCTGGACGACCCCGGTGACCGGGCTGGCGCTCGGCATCGTCGTCACCGTCCTCGCCGCGTACGTCCCGGCCCGGCGCGCCGGGAAGGTCTCGCCGATGGCCGCCCTGCGCGACGCGGGCACCCCGGCGGACACCCGGTCCGGCTGGGTCAGGGCGGTGACCGGCCTGGTCCTCACCGGTGCGGGCGCCGCGTGCCTGTGGGTGACGACCCGGGTGGACGAGGCGAGCGAGGGGTCCCTCTACCTCGGCCTGGGCGTGGTCCTCACGCTCGTCGGCTTCATCGTGGTCGGCCCGCTGCTGGCCGGTGTGGTCGTACGGGTCCTCGGCGCGATCGTGCTGCGCCTGTTCGGTCCCGTGGGACGGCTCGCGGAGCGCAACGCGCTGCGCAACCCCCGGCGTACCGGGGCGACCGGCGCCGCGCTGATGATCGGCCTCGCCCTGGTGGCGTGCCTCTCGGTCGTCGGGTCGTCGATGGTCGCGTCGGCCACCGAGGAGCTGGACAAGTCGGTGGGCACCGACTTCATCGTCCAGTCGGGGAGCGGTCAGCTGATCGTCCCGCAGGCCGCGGCCGCGATCGAGAAGACCCCGGGCGTCGAGTACGTCACCCACTACCGGATGCTGGCCGCGAAGCTCACCAACCCCGACGGCTCGGTCGCCGACCAGCACGTCACCGCGGCCGACCCGACCTACCCGAAGGACCTCCGGCGCGAGACCGTCGCCGGGGACCTCGGCAAGGCGTACGGCGCGGACGCCATGTCGGTCGGTACGGACTACGCCGCGCGGCACGGCATCGAGGTCGGTGACGAGATCGCCGTCGCCTTCGAGGCCGGGCGGACCGCGAAGCTGAAGGTCGCCGCGATCACCTCCGACGACACCAACGTGGACCAGGGCGCCCTGTACCTCTCCACCGGGACCGCGCGGAAGTACGTCACCGAGGACCGCATGCCGCAGAACATGCTGATGTTCGCCTCGGCGAAGGACGGTCAGGAGAAGGACACCTACGCCGCCCTCAAGGACGCGCTCGCGGCGTACCCCCAGTACAAGGTGCAGAACCAGGCCGACTTCAAGGAGGACCTGAAGGACCAGATCGGCCAGCTGCTGAACATCGTCTATGGCCTGCTCGCCCTGGCGATCATCGTCGCGGTGCTCGGCGTGGTGAACACCCTGGCCCTCTCGGTGGTCGAGCGGACCCGTGAGATCGGGCTCATGCGGGCCATCGGGCTCTCCCGCCGCCAGCTGCGGCGCATGATCCGGCTGGAGTCCGTGGTCATCGCCCTGTTCGGTGCGCTGCTCGGCCTCGGCCTGGGCATGGGCTGGGGCACCTCCGCGCAGAAGCTGCTGGCGCTGGAGGGACTCCAGGTCCTGGAGATCCCGTGGCCGACGATCCTCACCGTGTTCGCCGCCTCGGCCTTCGTCGGACTGTTCGCCGCCCTGGTCCCGGCGTTCCGGGCGGGCAGGATGAACGTCCTCAACGCGATCGCCACGGACGGGTGATGGTGGCGGACGTAGGATGACGGATCCGGCCCCGGGGTGTTCCTCCAAACACCCCGGGGCCGGTTCGTGTGGCGGCCTTCAGACGGACAGGACGGGTACGTCGTACTGGGGGATCCACTTGTCCCGGGTGACGATCGTCAGCCCCTCGGTCCTTGCCTGGGCGACGAGGACGCGGTCGAAGGGGTCACGGTGGAGCGGGGGGAGGCGGCCGGCCTCGACGCCGTGCTCGGCGGTGATCGGAAGAGGCCTGAACTGCATGTCTCTGGCCCGCTCGGCGAGGTACGGGGAGCCCTCCAGCCTTCCGAGACTCTGCTTGATCGCGATCTCCCAAGGCGTGGCAGCGCTGACGAAGACGTCGGACTCCGTGCGCAGCAGCTCCCTGGTGTCCTCGGGAAGCTCGGGTGAGGCGTTGAGCCACCACAGGACGACGTGTGTGTCGAGGAGGATCCTCATCCACGCATCCCGAATGCTTCGGCGATGTCGTCGGGGAGCTCGTCGAAGTCTTCAGGGATGTGGATCTGGCCCCTGAGTGCGCCGTAGTCGGTGCGGTTGACCTTGGACCGCAGCGGCACGACCTTGGCGATGGGCTCGCCCGCCCGGCTGATCACGACTTCCTCACCGGTCTCGACCTGCTGCAGTATGCGCGAAAAGTGAGTCTTGGCCTCATGCACGTTGTACTGCCGGGCTGCTGCCATGACTGCCTCACAGGGCCAAGGCGGACTAGCTAGCAGACTAAGGCTAGCTCCGGTGCGGCCGTCCGGACAACGGCGTTCCCTCGCGCGGGTGACACACCGGCGTCGTACTCTGGACACCCCGGCCCGTTCCACGTGTCGGGCCCTTCGCGTTGCTCACTCGCCACACCGGACGGAATCCCTTCATGAGCCTGCACGGTCTGCTGGACGTCGTCGTCACCGACCCGGCGCTCTCCGAAGCGGTGAAGGCCGCGTCCGACGGCCACCGGGCCCACGTGGACCTGGTCGGCCCGCCCGCCGCCCGTCCCTTCGCCGTGGCGGCGCTGGCCCGCGACGCGGGGCGTACCGTGCTCGCCGTCACCGCGACCGGCCGTGAGGCCGAGGATCTGGCGGCCGCCCTGCGGACCCTGCTGCCCCCGGACACCGTGGCGGAGTTCCCCTCCTGGGAGACCCTGCCCCACGAGCGGCTCTCACCCCGCTCGGACACCGTCGGACGGCGTCTCGCGGTGCTGCGCAGGCTCGCGCACCCCCGGCAGGACGACCCGGAGACCGGACCGGTCCAGGTGGTCGTCGCCCCCGTACGGTCCGTGCTCCAGCCCCAGGTCAAGGGGCTCGGCGACCTGGAGCCGGTCTCTCTGAGCAGCGGGCGGACGGCGGACCTGGGTGAGGTGGTCGACGCCCTCGCGGCGGCCGCGTACGCCCGGGTCGAGCTGGTCGAGAAGCGTGGTGAGTTCGCCGTGCGCGGCGGCATCCTCGACGTCTTCCCGCCGACCGAGGAGCACCCGATCCGGGTGGAGTTCTGGGGCGACGACGTCGAGGAGATCCGCTACTTCAAGATCGCGGACCAGCGGTCCCTGGAGGTCGCCGAGCACGGGCTGTGGGCCCCGCCCTGCCGTGAGCTGCTGCTCACCGACGAGGTCCGGGAGCGGGCGGCGGCCCTCGCGGAGCGGCACCCCGAGCTGGGTGAGCTGCTCGGGAAGATCGCGGAGGGCATCGCGGTCGAGGGCATGGAGTCGCTGGCCCCCGTCCTCGTCGACGAGATGGAGCTGCTGCTCGACGTCCTGCCGGAGGGTTCGATGGCGGTGGTCTGCGACCCCGAGCGGGTCCGCACCAGGGCCGCGGACCTCGTCGCGACCAGCCAGGAGTTCCTCCAGGCGTCCTGGGCGGCCACCGCGGGCGGTGGCGAGGCTCCGATCGACGTGGGCGCGGCCTCCCTGTGGGGTATCGCCGACGTCCGCGACCGGGCCCGCGAGCTGGGCATGATGTGGTGGTCGGTGGCGCCCTTCGCCGCCGACGAGGAGATCGCCGAGGACACCCTCAAGCTCGGGATGCGCGCCCCGGAGACGTACCGCGGGGACACCGCGCGGGCGCTCGCCGACACCAAGGGATGGCTGGCCGACGGCTGGCGCACGGTCTACGTGACCGAGGGCCAGGGGCCCGCCTCCCGCACCGTGGAGGTCCTGGGGGGAGAGGGCATCGCCGCCCGTCTCGACCAGGACCTGGCCGAGATCACCCCGTCGCTCGTGCACGTCTCGTGCGGCGCGATCGACAACGGCTTCGTCGATCCGGCCCTGAAGCTGGCCGTGCTGACCGAGACGGACCTGACGGGGCAGCGCACCGCCAGCAAGGACCTGGGGCGGATGCCGGCCCGCCGCCGCAAGTCCGTCGACCCGCTGACCCTGCAGGCCGGCGACTACATCGTCCACGAGCAGCACGGCGTGGGCCGCTACATCGAGATGGTGCAGCGCGCGGTGCAGGGCGCGACGCGGGAGTACCTCCTCGTCGAGTACGCCCCCGCCAAGCGCGGCCAGCCCGGGGACCGGCTGTACATCCCGACCGACCAGCTGGAACAGGTCACCAAGTACGTCGGCGGTGAGGCGCCCACCCTGCACCGGCTCGGCGGCGCGGACTGGACGAAGACGAAGCAGCGCGCGAAGAAGGCGGTCAAGGAGATCGCCGCCGACCTGATCAAGCTGTACTCGGCACGGATGGCCGCCCCCGGGCACGCCTTCGGCCCGGACACGCCCTGGCAGCGCGAGCTGGAGGACGCCTTCCCGTACGCGGAGACCCCCGATCAGCTGTCCACGATCGCCGAGGTCAAGGAGGACATGGAGAAGTCCGTCCCGATGGACCGGCTGATCTGCGGCGACGTCGGCTACGGCAAGACGGAGATCGCGGTGCGCGCCGCCTTCAAGGCGGTCCAGGACGGCAAGCAGGTGGCCGTACTGGTGCCCACGACGCTGCTGGTGCAGCAGCACTACGGCACCTTCACCGAGCGGTACGCGCAGTTCCCCGTCAACGTGCGGGCGTTGAGCCGCTTCCAGTCCGACACCGAGTCGAAGGCGACGCTGGAGGGGCTCAAGGACGGCTCGGTCGACCTGGTCATCGGCACGCACCGGCTGTTCTCGTCGGAGACGAAGTTCAAGGACCTGGGCCTGGTCATCGTCGACGAGGAGCAGCGCTTCGGTGTGGAGCACAAGGAGCAGCTGAAGAAGCTGCGGGCCAACGTGGACGTGCTGACCATGTCGGCGACCCCCATCCCCCGTACGCTCGAGATGGCCGTCACGGGCATCCGCGAGATGTCGACGATCACGACGCCCCCGGAGGAGCGGCACCCCGTCCTCACCTTCGTCGGGCCGTACGAGGAGAAGCAGATCGGCGCGGCCGTACGCCGTGAACTCCTGCGTGAGGGCCAGGTGTTCTACATCCACAACCGGGTCGAGTCGATCGACCGGGCGGCGGCCAGGCTGCGCGAGATCGTGCCGGAGGCGCGGATCGCGACGGCGCACGGGCAGATGGGTGAGAGCCAGCTGGAGCAGGTCGTCGTGGACTTCTGGGAGAAGCGGTTCGACGTGCTCGTCTCCACGACGATCGTCGAGTCCGGTATCGACATCTCGAACGCGAACACGCTGATCGTGGAGCGCGGTGACAACTTCGGCCTGTCCCAGCTGCACCAGCTGCGCGGCCGGGTCGGGCGCGGCCGCGACCGTGGGTACTCCTACTTCCTGTACCCGCCGGAGAAGCCGCTGACGGAGACCGCGCACGAGCGCCTCGCGACGATCGCCCAGCACACCGAGATGGGTGCGGGCATGTACGTGGCGATGAAGGACCTGGAGATCCGCGGCGCGGGGAACCTGCTCGGCGGTGAGCAGTCCGGTCATATCGCGGGGGTCGGCTTCGACCTGTACATCCGGATGGTCGGTGAGGCGGTCGCGGACTACCGGGCCGCGGTGGACGGCGGGGTGGAGGAGGAACCGCCGCTGGAGGTGAAGATCGAGCTCCCCGTCGACGCGCACGTCCCGCACGACTACGCCCCGGGCGAGCGGCTGCGTCTGCAGGCCTACCGGGCGATCGCGGCGGCGAACTCCGAGGACGACATCCGGGCGGTGCGCGAGGAGCTCACCGACCGGTACGGCAAGCTGCCCGAGCCGGTGGAGAACCTCCTGCTGGTGGCGGGGCTGCGGATGCTGGCCCGGGCCTGCGGGGTGGGCGAGATCGTGCTGCAGGGCCCGAACATCCGCTTCGCGCCGGTGGAGTTGAGGGAGTCGCAGGAGCTGCGGCTCAAGCGCCTCCACCCGAAGACCGTCATCAAGCAGACCGCCCAGCAGATCCTGGTGCCCCGCCCGACGGCGGGGCGGATCGGTGGGAAGCCGGTGGTGGGGCGCGAACTCCTCGCGTGGACGGGCGAGTTCCTCACGACGATCCTGGGGTCGTAGGCGGTCCGGGCTCCGCGGACGGGTCGAAGAGGAGTCCGGCGAGGGCGCGGAACACCTCGCCGGGGTCCCGGCCGCCGACCGGGTCCGTCAGGTTGCCGCTGAGCAGGAGCGTCGCGAAGCCGTGGGCGAGGGACCAGGCCGCGATGCCGGCGAGGCGTTCGTCCTCGCCCCGGGCCGCCCCCGGCAGGTCGCTGACCCCGGCACGCAGTGCGGCGGTCGCGCGGGCCTTCGCGGTGAGGAGGTCCGGGTCGTCGGCGCGCAGGAGTTCGGGCCGGAACATCACCTGGAAGTGGGCGGGGTGCCCGGCCGCGAAGCGTACGTAGGCGACGCCTCGCTCCCGTAGGTCCGGGGCCTGGGACAGCGCGTCGGCGAAGAGGGCGAAGCCCTCCGCGGCGACGGCGGTGAGCAGCCCCGTCCGGTCCTTGAAGTGGTGGGCCGGTGCGGCGTGCGAGACGCCGGCCCTGCGCGCCAGGTCGCGCAGGGACAGGGCGTCGGGTCCCGACTGTGCGATCGCGTCGAGGGCGGCGGTGAGGACCGCCCTCCGCAGGTCGCCGTGGTGGTAGGTGCGCTCACTGGTCATGGGGCATACCGTACGCCCAATCTAGTCATTGACAAGTTCGTGAGTGGGGCGCATTCTGGGAATCTAGTCACTGACAAGATGGGCTGAGGAGCTGGAGGCCGGCATGTCCGACGAGCTGGGATTCGTACGCAGGATGTGGCATCTGCTGGAGCCGCTGCACGCCCTCGTCTACTACGCGCCGGAGAGCTTCGAGGAGGCCGCCGCGCTCGGATACGCGACCGACGAGCGCTGGCCGAGCTACTTCGCCTGGCGGGCCGCGCCGCTGGGGGAGGCGGGCGCGGACCGGGTGGCTTCCACGTTCCACAGTTTCAGTCCCGCGATGGTCGGGCGGTACGTCCCGGCGGTCTGGTCCGTCGCCGCGCCGGACGCGGTGCTGGAGGCCAGGACGAGGGCGGTCGACCGGGCGTACCGCGCCCTGCTCGGTGATGGCGTGGGAGGTGAGGGGTTCGCGGAGGCCTCGGCGCTCGCGTGGCGGGTGGCGGAGGCCGCTGACGTGACAGGACGCCCGCTCGCCGCGGCCAACGCGGCCCTCGCCCGTCCCGAGGCCCCGCACCTGGCGCTGTGGCAGGCCGCGACGGTCCTGCGGGAGCACCGGGGGGACGGCCACGTCGCCGCACTCGTGGAGGCGGGGCTCGACCCCGTCGAGTCCCTGGTCTCCTTCGCCGCCGTCGGCGCCGCGCGGCCCCAGGTGTTCGAGAGCCGGGGCTGGACCGCCGACGAGTGGGAGGCGGCCCGGGGCCGCCTGGAGGAGCGCGGCCTGGTGGGGCCGGACGGTTCCGCGACGGTCGCCGGCCGTGCGCTGCGCGCCGAGGTGGAGCGCCGCACGGACGAGAGTGCGGCCGCCCCCTGGTCGGTGCTGGGCGACGCGGACCGGGAGCGGCTCGTGGAGCTGCTGGGTGAGGTCTGGCTGGAGGTCATCGGCTCGGGACTGCTGCCGTCCGAGACGACGCTGGGCATCGGCAAGGTGTGAGGGGCGGCCGGGGTGGCGGAGCACCGGAGCTCCGCCACCCCCGTGACGTGAGAGCCGTGCGGCGCCTAACCTGGTCGGCTGTGACGCCTCCTCATACCGCAAGCCCCCGATTCCGCTTCACCGCTCTCGCGACCGCGGCCCTCGCCGGAGCCCTGGCCCTGACCGGGTGCGAAGGGCTCGACGACCTGCCCGACCCGGGGCAGTCCTCGGGTGCGGCGGCTCCCGCTCCTGCGGGCAGCGCGCTCAAGGCGGCGGAGGGGCTCACGGTCAAGGGCCGGGCCCCGAAGACCGGTTACGACCGGGACGAGTTCGGGTCCGCCTGGGCCGACACGGACCACAACGGGTGCGGCACCCGTGACGACGTGCTGGCCGAGCAGCTCGAGGACGTCTCGCGGGACTCCGACGGCTGCAAGGTCCTCAGCGGTGTGCTGGACCCCGACCCCTACACCGGCACCCGCATCACGTTCGAACGCGGCCACAGCAAGGTGGACATAGACCACCTCGTCGCCCTGTCCGACGCCTGGCAGAAGGGCGCGCAGCAGTGGAGCGACGGCAAGAGGCGGGCTTTCGCCAACGATCCGCTGAATCTCGTGGCCGCCGACTCGTCCACCAACCGCCGCAAGGGCGACGGGGACACCGCGACCTGGCTGCCGCCCAACAAGGACTACCGGTGCGACTACGTCGCCGGGCAGGTCTCCGTGAAGAAGAAGTACGGCCTGTGGGTGACGTCTGCCGAGCTGGACGCCATGAAAAAGGTGCTGAGCGGGTGCCCGCGGCAGAAGCTGACAGCCGGCGGCAACCCGACGGAGGCGCCCGCCCGATGAGCGCCGAAGCCGTTGCGGGGGACACGGGACGGTGCACCTGGGGATGGCGGCTGACCGCCCTGGGGGTCAACCTGGCGCTCGGTGTGCCGGGGGTCGTACCGGTCTGGCTGGTCTGGTACGTCCTCGCGAACGGCCCGTTCGCGGAAATGGGGTGGACGCTGCGGGAACCGACGGAGAACGACGGCATGCTGCTGTGGCTGGTGATCGTCGTGCCGGTGGTGGCGGTGTTCGCGGGGATCTGGTGGCTCGCCAACGACCCGGTGTGCCGCAGGGCGGGGCTCGCCCCGCGTCTGTACTGGCCGGGGGGCGTCCTCCTGACACTCGTGCCGACGCTGCTGCTCGTCGTCGACAGCTTCGTCTGAGGCGACCGCGCCCTACCGCGCCCCGGGCCCTACCGCGCCCCGGGCCCTACCGCGCCCCGCGCTCCGGTCTGCGGTGCCACGAGCCCGCCGCCGGCCCGCCCCGCCGGGCCCCAGCCCCGCCGTCCCGCCGCGTCCCGGACCGCCGTGAGGGCCCGTCCCGGGGCCGGCCGTCCCGCGTGAGGGCGGGCGGCCCCGGAGCGGGCCCTTCCGGCGGGGCCGGCGGTCAGAGCTTCAACTCCCACTGGCTCGCGTCCCACTCGAAGCCCGGGGCGACCTCCACCGTCAGGTGCCCCGCGTCGGCGGGGGCGTCGAAGGAGTACGTGGCGGTGACCTTCTTGCCCGGCATGACCGTGCCGGAGAAGCCCTCGCCGGTCTTGTCGTCGAAGATCTGCTCCGCCTTCACGCCGTCCTCGCCCGCGCGGGCGTCGACGGTGACCAGCGTCGCGTCGAACTTCTCCTTGCCCTTGTTCTCGATGACGACCGACACCGAGTAGGCGCTGTTGCCCTTGGTGTGGCCGATCGCGAACTCGCCGGGCTCGTACGCCGCCGGCGCTCCGACCGTGATCTGCAGGCCGTCGTCGTAGACCGCGGAGTCGCCGCCCTCCAGGCTCTCGCCCTTGTCCTTCCCGTCCGCGGCATCGGCGGCCGCCCCCTCACCGGCGGCGGGCTCCGCCGAGGCGGAGGAGTCCACGACGGCCTTGTCGAGCTCCGACACCACGTCGTCCACGGCCTTGAAGGTCAGTACCGCTCCGACCACGGAGAGGATCAGCGCCACCAGTCCGAGGACCGCGCCGAACGTCGTCACGCCCTTGTTGGTGGCCTCCCCGCGCTTGACACGGCCCCGGCCGGCGAGGCCGAGGATCAGTGCGATCAGGCCCAGGACGCCCGCGAGCCAGAAGAGCAGCGGAACCAGCCCCGAGACGGTGCCGATGATGCCGAGGACGAGCGCGGCGATGCCGAGGCCGTTGCGGGCCGGCCGGGTGCCGGGCGTCTGCGCCGGGGCGTACGGCTGCTGGGGCGGATACGGCTGGGTGTGCTGGGACATGGCTGTGCCCTTCCGGCAGGGAGACGACTGTGAGCGGCGCGATCCACGGGATCTGTGTGCGTCGGGTCAATAAGATCACTGCTTGTGAACCGAGTCAACAGGGTATCTGTTGTGAACCGGTGGGTTCACGGGAGTCGGTATGCTCGCCCCACACAGCAGGCGACACCGACGCGCGCGGAACGGGAGACAGTCCAGTGCCGGATGACTCGACAGAGGTGACCGCGGCCGGTATCGCCAGGCTCGCCGGCGTGGGCCGCGCGGCCGTCAGCAACTGGAGGCGGCGTCACGCCGACTTCCCGAAGCCGGTCGGGGGCACCGAGGCCAGCCCCTCCTTCGCACTCCCCGAGGTCGAGCAGTGGCTGCGCGACCAGGGCAAGCTCGCCGAGGTACCCCTGCGCGAGCGGGTCTGGCAGCAGCTGGCGGGGCACCCCGACGGCGCTGTGAACGCACTGGTCCACGCAGGATGCGCCCTCCTGCTCGTCCGGGACAGGCCCACCGCCTGGCTGGAGATCGCCGCGGTCTCGGACGCCCGCATGGCGGATCTGCTGCCCGCCGCCCTGGACCAGGTCCTCTCCGCCCGCCTCGGCGAGGACCGCGCCGTGCCCACCCCCACGGCGGCCGGACTGCTGCCGTCCGTGCCGCTGCTGCGGGCCGCCGCCGAACTGGCCGCCGAGGCCGGGGCCGGCCAGGCTTTCGCCTTCCTCTTCGGCCGTCAGCTGGACGCCAACCCGCGGCAGTACACCCTCACACCGCCCGGCCTCGCCGAGCTGATGGCCGGCCTCTCGGAGCCGGCGGGCGACACCGCCCGGGGGAGCGGCGGACGGACCTCCCGCACCTACCTGGACCCGGCGGCAGGCACCGGCGCCCTGCTGTGCGCCGTACGCAGGCCCACGGCGCTCCACGCCCAGGAGGCCGACCCCGACCTCGCGGCGCTCGCCTCGCTCCGGCTCGCCCTGCACGCCACGGGCGACGGGGCCGACGCGCCCGTGCTCGCCCTCGGTACCGGCGACACCCTGCGCGAGGACGCGTTTCCTCAGCTCAGGGCGGACGCCGTGCTCTGCCACCCGCCGTTCAACGAACGCAACTGGGGGCATGACGAACTGGCCTACGACCCCCGCTGGGAGTACGGCTTCCCCGCCCGGACCGAGTCCGAGCTCGCCTGGGTCCAGCACGCCCTCGCCCGCCTCCGCGAGGGCGGCACCGCGGTGATGCTGATGCCCCCGGCCGCCGCCTCCCGCCGCTCGGGCCGCAGGGTCCGGGCCGACCTGCTGAGGCGGGGAGCCCTGCGCGCGGTCATCGCGCTGCCCGCGGGAGCCGCACCCCCGTACGGCATTCCGCTGCACATCTGGGTGCTGCGCCGGCCCGACCCCGCCCACCCCCCGGCGCCCGAACTCCTCCTCGTCGACACCGCCGGGGCGGAGGCACCCGGCACCCAGTCAGGACGTGAACGCCTGGACTGGCCGGCGGTGCGCGCCGCCGCCCTCGACGCGTGGCACGCCTTCGACGCGCCCGGCAGGCACCTGCCCGTCGAGGAGCGGCCCGGCACCAGCCGCGCCGTCCCCGTCATCGAACTCCTCGACGACGACGTGGACCTGGCGCCCGCCCGCCATCTGCCGCCCCCGGCGGCCGGCGGCGGCGCGGCGGAACTCGTCCGCGTACGGGAACGCGTCGCGGCCACCCTCGAACTGGCCTCCCGGCTCACCCCGCCCGCCGCGGAACCCGGCGAACAGACCAGGCTGACCCTCACCACGGTCGGCGAACTGGCCCGCGCCGGAGCCCTGCACCTGCGCACCGGCACCGGGACCGGACACCTCTCCGGGAGGGTCCTCACCGAGCACGACGTCCTCGCGGGTACCGCGCCGAGCGGAACTCCGTCCGCGCCCGCGGAGAGCGAACCGATCCTCCTGGACGTGGGCGACGTCGTCGTACCCGTCCTCGGCGGCGGCTCGGTCGCCCGGGTCGTCGACGAGGCCACCGCCGGAGCGGTACTCGGACGCAACCTCCAGCTGCTGCGCCCCGACCCCGCCGCCCTCGACCCCTGGTTCCTGGCCGGATTCCTCCGGGGCACCGCCAACAACCGCCAGGCCAGCAGCTACGCCTCCACCGCCACACGGCTCGACGCCCGGCGCCTCCAGGTCCCACGCCTCCCGCTGTCCGAACAGCACGGCTACGGCGAGAGGTTCAGCGCGCTGGCCGCCTTCGAGGACGCCCTGCGCACCGCGGGACGGCTCGGCGGACAGCTGGTGCAGGGGATGTACGACGGGCTCACGGACGGCACGGTCGACCCGGGATGACGTACGGTCGCCCCGAAGTGACGTGAAGCACAACGGTTGTGCACAACCCCGGACCGGTTGTCCGTGTCGGTGTATACGCTCACTGCACACGTCCGACCCACGCCATCCGGGAGCAGCACATGCACGGCTACGGCTATCCGCCGCAGCAGCAGCCGAAGCGTCGCCCGTCCCCGGCCACGCTCGTCACGCTGCGCGTGGTCTTCGTGGCGCTCGCCCTGTTCAGCTGCACCTTCCTGAGCTGGGCGGCCATGCTGAGGCTCGCGATCGTCACCCGCAAGCCACGCGACTGGTGGATGTTCGGCCTCGTGCTCGCGCTGGACGTCGGGCTCGTGGTCTACCTGGGCCTCCTCCCGACCGAGGAGGGGGAGGAACTGACGGACGGCCAGGCGGTCACCATGCTCGTCTGGATGCTGGTCATCTTCGCCGGGACGGTCACCTACTACCTGTACACGGAGATCCGGCACTTCGGCCCGCAGCCCGGCCCGGCCCCCGTCGCGTACCCGAACCCGTACGCGGGCGGCGGCCCCGGCATGCCGACGGCCGGCGCACACGCCCAGCATCCGACCATGCCCGCCGGACACCGGCCGTCGTACGGCTACCCGCCCGCCCCCCGGCAGGACCCCGCACCCACCCCGCCCCCCGACCCGCCGAGGGCCACCCCTCCCCGGCGGCTCGACCAGGTGCGGGCGGAGCTCGACGAGCTGAGCGACTACCTCCGCAAGGAGGGTGACAACCGGTGAACGGGCGGGTCATCGCCGGGCGTTACGAGCTGGCGACCATCCTCGGCCAAGGCGGTATGGGGCAGGTGTGGACCGCCTACGACCAGCGCCTCGACCGCCGGGTCGCCGTGAAACTGCTGCGCCCCGACCGGGTCGCCGGTCCCTCGGGAAGCGACGCGGCCGACGACCTGCGCAGGCGGTTCGTCCGCGAGTGCAGGGTCACCGCACAGGTCGACCACCCCGGCCTCGTCACCGTCCACGACGCGGGCAGTGACGGCGAGGACCTCTACCTCGTCATGCAGTACGTCGAGGGCGCCGACCTCGCCGACCACCTGGCCGAGCACGAGCCCTACCCGTGGACCTGGGCCGTGGCCGTCGCCGCCCAGCTGTGCGCGGTGCTCTCCGCGGTGCACGCCGTGCCGATCGTCCACCGCGACCTCAAGCCCCGCAACGCCATGATCAAGCCCGACGGCACCCTCACCGTGCTCGACCTGGGCATCGCCTCCGTCATGGACACCGACACCACACGCCTCACGCACACCGGCTCACCGATCGGCTCCCCGGCCTACATGGCCCCCGAACAGGCGATGGGCGGCGCCGTGGGCCCGTACACCGACCTGTACGCCCTCGGTGTGCTGCTGCACGAACTCCTCAGCGGGAACGTGCCGTTCGCCGGCTCGACCGCACTCGGTGTGCTCCACCGCCATCTCTACGAGCCTCCCCTCCCGGTGCGCCAGCTCAGGCCCGAGGTCCCCGAGGCGCTCGAAGCGCTCGTGCTGCGCCTGCTCTCCAAGGACCCCCAGCACCGCCCCGCCTCCGCCCAGGAGGTCTACGAGTCGCTGCGCCCCCTGCTGCCCGCCGGCGGATCGCCGTCCGGGCCGCTCGACCCGACCCGCCCGTTCCTCCGGCCCCATGCCCCCTGGCCCGACCGTCCCGCCGTCCCCGCGCCCGCCGCCGTACCCCGGCAGGTCCCCGAGCCTCCCCGGACACCGCCCGCCAGGCCCGACGTGGCGCGCGCCGTCGACGAGGTCAAGCGGCTGCTGGGGGAGGGCCGCATCACCCAGGCCGTCGACATCCTCGGGGGCATCCTGCCCGCCGCGGCGGCCGAGCACGGCGAACACTCACCGGTGGTCCGCATCCTGCGCAAGCAGTACGCGGCCACCCTGATGGACGACGGCCAGTACCGCCGGGCCCTCCCGGAGCTCCGCCGCCTCGCCGAGGACCGCGCCGCCGAGGCCGGCCCCGCCGACTCGCAGGCCCTGCAGTTCCGCTACGACGCGGCGCAGTGCCTGGAACAGCTCGGCGAGGCTGCGTCGGCCCTCGCCGAGTACCGTGCCGTGCTCCCCTCCTACGAGAACGACCGCACGAGCCCGGGCCGGGCATTCGACATCCGGCACCGGATCGGCCACCTCCTGCTCGCGGTCGGCGACCACACCGCCGGCCGGGCCCAGCTCCAGGCCCTGCTCTACGACACCGAGCGCGCCTGGGGCCCCCACCACGCCCTTCCCACCGAACTGCGCCGGCAGCTGACCCACCACCAGGACGTACGCGGTTCCGTGTGAGGCGGAATCGGCGGGAACGCGCACGACCGAAGGGATTTCGCCCCCGACCCCGCACCGACCGGTCCGGAAATCGTTGGTCGAAGCAGTGGCCCGAATCACGTCCACTGCCTAACATCGATCACCGCAAGGCTTTGTGCACTGATGCACAAACTCTCCCCGGGAGGCTCCTTTGCACCGCCGTCGTCGCACCGCGCTCGCCCTCTCCGCCGCCACGCTCGTCGCGGCCCCCCTCCTGACCGCCTGCGGCAGCGAGGCCCACCCCGGTGCCGCGGCCGTCGTCGGCGGCGAGCGGATCGACGTGGCGACGGTCCAGCAGCAGGCGTCGGACGTGCGCAGTGCCCAGCAGGAATCCGCGCAGTCCGAGGAACTGGTGAAGAAGTCCGGTCAGCTGAACCGGGCCAAGCTGCACAGCCTGATCTTCGGACGGGTCCTGGACCGTGCGGCGAAGGACGCCGGGGTGACCGTCAGCCGCAAGGAGATCCAGCAGATCCACTCCGCCGCCGCCTCGCAGTCCGGCGGCGACCAGGGCCTGCGCACGGTCATGCTGGAACAGCGCTGGGTCGCCCCCGGCCAGATCGAGGACGACCTGCGCAAGGAGGTCCAGCTCCCCAAGCTCGCCCGGGCGCTCGGCGCGGACCTGCAGACCCCGGACGGCCAGCAGGTGGTGGGCAAGGCGCTCACCGAGGCGTCGAAGGCCCTGCACATCGACGTCAACCCGCGCTACGGCAGCTGGGACGACCAGAAGGTCCAGCTCAGCACGTACAAGGCCCCGTGGATCACCCAGGTCACCACCTTCCCGGGCCAGGACCCCCAGGCCGGAGCCTGACCCCGGCACGCGGAGGTAGGTTCGGGGTGTGAACGCTGAAGACCCCGGCCGCATCGTCCTGCTCACCTCCAGCCACCGTGTCGCCCCCGGACTGCTGTCCTGGCCCGCCTGGCAGACGCTGCACGCGGCAGACCGCGTGCTGTGCGCCGACCGGGACCACCCCCAGCTCCCCTACCTGCGGGAGGCCGGGATCGCCGTGGAGCACACCGCACCCCCGGCCGAGGAACTGGTCGACGACTGTGCGGGTGCCCGTACCGTCGTGGTCCTGGTGGGCGGCGAGGGCGACCAGCGGCTCACCGACGGCCTGGCCCGGCTGGGGGGTTCGGGCCGGGTACGGATGCCCGACCTGGAGCTGCTGCCCGGTTCGTACGACCTGCCGGGCGCCCGGCTCCTGGATCTGGTGCAGGTCATGGACCGGATCAGGCTCGCCTGCCCGTGGACGTCGCGGAAGACGCACGAGGGCCTCGCGAAGTACGCCATCGAGGAGGCGTACGAACTCGTCGAGGCCATCGAGGACGGCGACCGCGAGGAACTGCGCGAGGAGCTCGGGGACGTACTGCTCCAGGTCGTCTTCCACGCACGCATCGCGCAGGAGGACCAGGAGGAGCCGTTCGGCATCGACGACGTCGCGGCCACCATCGTCGAGAAGCTGATCCACCGGCACCCGCACGTCTTCGGGGACGAGACCGCCGAGACCCCGGAGGACGTGCGCGCGCACTGGATGCGTACGAAGGCGATCGAGAAGCAGCGGGAATCGGTCACCGACGGGGTGCCCCTCGGGCAGCCCGGTCTCGCGCTCGCGGCCAAGCTCGGCAGCAGGGTGCGCGCCGCCGGTCTCGACGTCGCCCTCCCCGAGGGCGACGCGGCCGGGACCGAGGGGACCGGCTACCGGCTGCTGGCCCTCGCCGTGCGCGCCGAGGAGGACGGTATCGACCCGGAGGCCGCCCTGCGGGCCGCCGCCCGTACCTACCGGGACGCCATCCGGGCGGCGGAGGGGCTCACCGGGGGGCGGGACCGCGTCGAGGGGTGAGCGACGGCTCCGGACCGGACCCCGGCCCGTCGCCCCGGGCTCCGCGCCCGGGAGGACGAACGGGGCGGGTCACGACCGGCCGGCGGCCGACTCCGGGGCGAACTCGACCGGGAGTGTCCGCAGCCCACGCATGATGAGCCCGCCCCGCCACCGGAGATCGTCCGGCTCGACCGCCGGCCGAAGGTCCGGCAGCCGGCGGAACAGCGTCTCCAGGGCGGTGCGCCCCTCCAGCCGCGCAAGGGGCGCACCGAGGCAGTAGTGGATGCCGTGGCCGTACCCGAGGTGCTGGTTGTCCCGGCGGACGAGATCCAGGGTGCCCGGCTCAGGGAAGCGTTCCGGATCCCGGTCGGCGGCGGCGAGCACCACCAGGACGGGGTCCCCCTCGCGGATGGCTCGGCCGCCGATCTCGAGCGGCTCGGTGGCGTACCGCCAGGTGGCCAGCTCCACCGGGCCGTCGAAGCGCAGCAGTTCCTCCACGGCGCCGTCGAGAACCGCGCCGTCCCCCCGTTCCACCGCGTCCTGGAAGACGGCTCGTTGAGCCGGATCGCCGAAGAGCGCGTGGACGCTGTTGCCGATCAGGTTGATGGTCGTCTCGAAACCCGCGAAGAGGATCACGAAGGCCATCGCCGCCGCCTCGTTCTCCGTCAGGTGCTCACCGTGGTCGGACGCGCGGATGAGGTCCGAGATCAAGTCGTCCCCGAGGTCCGCCCGCTTCCGGTGGATCAGCTCGGTGAGGTACGTGCGGATCCTCTTGACCGAACGGGCGACTCCGCCCCGTGGGCCTCCGCCGTGGCGGATCATCATCCCGGCCCAGTCTCGGAAGTCGTCCTGGTCCTCGGGGGGAACGCCCAGCAGGTCGCAGATCGCGTAGATGGGGAGGGGGAAGGCGAAGTCGTGGATGAGGTCCGCGCTCCCCTTCTCGGCGAAGGCGTCGATGAGGGAGTCGGCCAGCTCCTGCACGCGCGGAGCGAACGCGGCGACCCGGCGCGGGGTGAACGCCTTGGACACGAGCCGCCGCAGCCGGGTGTGGTCGGGAGGGTCGATGTTGAGGAGATGGGTCATCAGGTTGGCGCTGCGTTCGCCGGGGATGCCGGTCCTGCTCTTCCCCCGCGCGTCCTGCGCGTGGTGTGCGGGATTCTTCGAGAGCCGGCTGTCCGCCAGGGCCTGGCGCGCATCCGCGTACCGGGTCACCAGCCAGGCCTCGACACCGCTGGGCAGCACCGTCCAGTGCACGGGGCTGTGCTCGCGGAGCCAGTCGTAGGCCGGGTACGGGTCGGTCGCGAACTCCCAGGTGAAGAGTTCGGGCTGCGGAGTGCGGTTCACCGGACGACAGTACCGGGCTCCGGCTCAGGCTTCCCTCCCCGCGCGGGGCTGTGACCGCCGTCCCGGCGCAGGCCGGCGACGGCCCCGGCGATCTCAGTATGCGGACGGCCTGGATCTCGCGCGCGGTGACGGTCGGTGCCGCGGAGAAGGGGCCGGTACCCTCCGCCGCCCGGACGCCCGACAGGCCCGCCGGGAGGGGCGGGTGACGCGGGCGACGCCGCCCCGGCGCCTTCCCGACCTGCGGATCGCCGTGGATGGGGCCGATCCGGGACGGCGTGGCGGTCTCGTCATGCGTGGACTGTGCACGCTTCCCGTGGAGTTCGGGACGCGCCTCCCCGCCGTCAGAAGTGACACTCTGTCAACTCTGTGACTTTCACGTGATCTCCGCTGCATCGACTTGTGACACACGTTCGAGTAGGGCTAGGTTCACCCCTCGACCCACCCGTCACATGTCAGTCACACGGAAGGCAATCCCATGGGCTCCGCGAACGGCAGACACCGTCGCCCTCGCCAGGCACCCGCGATCGTCGTCGCCGCAGGCGTCACGGGATCGGCCATCGCCATCCCCCTGCTCGGCGCGGGCGGCGCGCAGGCCGCCGAAGCGACCACCTGGGACAACGTCGCCGAGTGCGAGAGCGGCGGCATGTGGAGCGCCGACCTCGGCAACGGCTACTACGGCGGTCTGCAGCTCTCCCAGGAGACCTGGTCGGCCTACGGCGGTACGCAGTACGCCGCCCGGGCCGACCTCGCCAGCCGCTCGCAGCAGATCGCGGTCGCCGAGAAGGTGCTGGACGACAAGGGCCCGCAGGCGTGGGCCAGCTGCGCCGTGATCTCCGGGCTCGCGCTGGACGGCACGCTGCCCGGCGTGGATCCGGGCGACGAGCCGTCCGACGACTCCGCGGACAGCGCCGGGCCCTCCGAGGACCCCTCGGCCGAGGCCGGTGGCGCGGCGGACACCGCGGACGGCGACGACGCCTCCGCGGGGAAGGACGCCGCGGAGGGGAAGGCGTCCGCCGGCAAGGAGGACGCGAGCGGGAGCGAGAAGGGCGGCGAGTCCGCGGCCTCTCCCTCGGCCTCCCCCTCGGCGACGCCCTCGCCCGAGGACTCCCAGGCACCGAAGGGCGGGAAGCACCGGGGTGCCCCCGCGCCCGAGGAGGGCGCCGATTCGGCGCCCGGCACCGGACGCGACACCGCCCGCCACGCCTCGCGCGGCGACTCCGGCGCGCGTGAGGGCGCGGAGGACGCGGAGGGCACGTACACCGTCCGCGAGGGCGACAACCTGTGGGCGATCGCCGACGCGCAGGAGCTCCCCGGCGGGTGGCCGGCCCTCTACGAGGCCAACAAGGACGAGCTGGGTCCCGACCCGGACCTGATCCTCCCCGGCCAGAGCCTGGACCTGGGTGTCGGCGACAGTGCCCAGGACGCTTCGGCGGAGACCCCCGCCAACTGATCCAAAGCGTTGAAACACCCCGAAATCGGGGGCAGTTAAGAGGCCTATGTCCACTTATGCGTAAGTGAGACATGGGTCTCTTTGCGTCGGTCGGCGCGTCTCGGGCGTCCGGTCCGTCCGTATTGGCTCCGACCTGCGAAAACGATCCTTCGCGCCGCTTCGTTACGGGCTGATTGGTCGTTATGTCCATCTTTGAATGTGGGCGTTGCGTGTGATTACCGTCGGAGCCGCTCGCACCGCGGGCACCTTCGACCGTCACGCCGAATCCTGCCGTCGGTCGAGGGGTACCGACGCGTAAAGCGCCGTAGGCAGGAGCGGGGGACCCAGGTAGGTGCCGGACCCGGACGTCGAGAGACGGAGGGGGACGGCTAGGGGTGGAGCCGCCCGCGGGAGCGGGTGGCCGGGCAACTCACAGGCCCGAACCCGACAGCTCACCTCGTAGGCGTCGGTGAGGAGAACCATGCTGCTTTCCAGCACGGGCAAGCACCGTCGCCCGTCCAAGGCCGTTCGGATCGCGACCCTGGCCGGTGTCGCCGGTGCCGCCGTCGCCGTGCCGCTCATGGGCGCGACCAACGCCTCCGCCGCCTCCGTGGACACCTGGGACGCCGTCGCCCAGTGCGAGTCCGGTGGCAACTGGTCCATCAACACCGGCAACGGCTACTACGGCGGCCTGCAGTTCTCGGCGTCCAGCTGGGCCGCGGCCGGTGGTACGCAGTACGCCGCGCGCGCCGACCTGGCCACCAAGGACCAGCAGATCGCGGTCGCCGAGAAGCTGCTCGACATGCAGGGCCCGGGCGCCTGGTCCTGCGCCTCCGCCGGCGGCCTCACGAACGACGGTGTGGACCCGGGTGTCGACACCGGCTCCGCCAAGAACGGCGACACGGCCCCGAAGGCCGCGCCGGAGCGCAAGGCCGAGCAGCCCACCACGCGCAGCGAGAAGCGCACGGCCCCCGAGAAGACCGTCACCACCCCCAACGGCAAGAAGGTCGCCAAGGGTGACGGCGAGTACAAGGTGAAGGCCGGCGACACCCTCAGCAAGATCGCCGACGCGAAGAAGGTCAAGGGCGGCTGGAAGAAGCTGTTCAAGCTGAACGACGACATCGTCGAGAAGGCCGACCTGATCTTCCCGGGGCAGCAGCTCCACCTGAAGTAGTCGGAAGCAGCCCGGGGTCTTCCTCCTGCCCCGGAGGGCCCGGCCCGGCGTGCAGACCCCCCGCACGCCGGGCCGGGCCGTTCCGCACCCGCCGCGAGGGTGCGGGATCAGGGGCGCCGCGCACCCGGGAGCGCGGCCACCGCCCTCCCGGGAGCGGGCCACCGCTCACCCGTGGAGGCGAGCGTTCAACTGTTGTGGTTACTGTCCAGTAAGATTCTGGAGATTTGTCCGTAATGCAGGCCCTCGGGTCCTTTTTCGTCCCAGGGGACGGGCGGACGGCCGACGGAGCGGGCCGGGCCGGTTAGGCTCGTGACGCAAGGCCACAGTGACCCTGCCCAATCAGTGTCAGATCCCAGAAGGAGATGCCTCGTGCCGTCCATCGACGTCGTCGTAGCCAGGGAAATCCTCGACTCCCGGGGCAACCCCACGGTCGAGGTCGAGGTTGGCCTCGACGACGGCAGCACGGGACGTGCTGCTGTTCCGTCCGGAGCCTCCACCGGCGCGTTCGAGGCCATCGAGCTTCGCGACGGTGACCCCAACCGTTACCAGGGCAAGGGCGTCGAGAAGGCCGTCCTCGCCGTCATCGAGCAGATCGGCCCGGAGCTCGTCGGCTACGACGCCACCGAGCAGCGCCTCATCGACCAGGCGATGTTCGACCTGGACGCCACCGAGAACAAGGGCTCCCTCGGCGCCAACGCCATCCTCGGCGTCTCGCTGGCCGTGGCCCACGCCGCGTCCGAGGCCTCGGACCTCCCGCTCTTCCGCTACCTCGGCGGCCCGAACGCGCACCTGCTGCCCGTTCCGATGATGAACATCCTGAACGGCGGCTCGCACGCCGACTCCAACGTGGACATCCAGGAGTTCATGATCGCGCCGATCGGCGCCGAGTCCTTCTCCGAGGCCCTTCGCTGGGGCGCGGAGATCTACCACACCCTGAAGAAGGTCCTGAAGACCAAGGGCCTGTCCACCGGTCTCGGTGACGAGGGCGGCTTCGCCCCCAACCTCGAGTCCAACCGCGCCGCCCTCGACCTCATCATCGAGGCCGTCAAGGAGGCCGGTTACGTCCCGGGCCGCGACATCGCGCTCGCGCTCGACGTCGCCGCGTCCGAGTTCTACAAGGACGGCGTCTACGAGTTCGAGGGCAAGTCCCGCTCGGCCGCCGAGATGACCGAGTACTACGAGGAGCTCGTCTCCGCGTACCCGCTGGTCTCCATCGAGGACCCGCTGTACGAGGACGACTGGGCCGGCTGGAAGGTCATCACCGACAAGCTGGGCTCCAAGGTCCAGATCGTCGGCGACGACCTCTTCGTCACCAACCCGGAGCGCCTCGCCCGCGGCATCGAGGAGGGCTCGGCCAACGCCCTGCTCGTCAAGGTCAACCAGATCGGTTCGCTGACCGAGACCCTGGACGCCGTCGAGCTGGCGCAGCGCAACGGCTTCAAGTGCATGATGTCGCACCGCTCCGGTGAGACCGAGGACGTCACCATCGCCGACCTCGCCGTCGCCGTGAACTGCGGCCAGATCAAGACCGGCGCCCCGGCCCGCTCGGACCGCGTCGCCAAGTACAACCAGCTGCTGCGCATCGAGGAGATCCTCGACGACGCCGCCGTGTACGCCGGACGCTCGGCGTTCCCGCGGTTCCGCTTCGAGGGCTGACAGCCCGAGTCCGGGCACCAGCCTCCGTCCGTCCCCGCATCCGGTCCCGTACCGTGTGCGGGGACGGACGTGCGTGACGGGAGCGTGAGACATGGCCGGGAAGGACCGCGACCGGTTCTCCACCGCGACCAGGCTGCGCCTGCTCGGCGAGCAGACCGCGGCCCGTGTCTACCGGTCCCAGAACCGCCGTCAGGCGCGGCGTTCCCGGCTGACCGGCCGGGCCGCGTTCCTCGCCCTGATCGTCTGCTCCCTCGTCGTCGCCCTCGCGTATCCCATGCGCCAGTACGTCTCCCAGCGCGACCAGATCGCCGAGCAGGAGAGGCTCTCGCAGGAGGCCCGGCAGCGGACCGAGGAGCTGCGCGACGAGAAGGCGCGGCTCAAGGACGACGCGTACATCCGCCGTCTGGCGCGCCAGCACCTGCACTACGTGCTGCCCGGCGAGACCGGCTACACCGTGGTCGACCCGGACGCCGCCGAGGAGCGCCGGGGCGATCCGGGGGCGACGGGCCGCCCGTGGCACTCGAACCTCTGGGACGGCGTCGACAGCGCGGACCGCGAATGACGCGGGGCGCGCGCCGGGCCCGATCCCCGTACCGATTCATACAGTCCGACCGATGACATTCAAGGCAGGCATGGACACGCCCCCTCCGCAGACAGAACCCACCACGCCCACCGCAGCGGACATCGCCGCGTTCGAGCTCCAGCTCGGCCGTCCGCCGCGTGGTCTGCGCGCCATCGCGCACCGCTGCCCCTGCGGCAACCCGGACGTGGTCGAGACCCAGCCCCGCCTGGAGGACGGCACGCCGTTCCCGACGACGTACTACCTGACCTGCCCGCGTGCCGCGTCCGCGATCGGCACGCTGGAGGCCAACGGGGTCATGAAGGAGATGACCGAGCGGCTGACGACGGATCCGGAGCTGGCCGCCGCCTACCGTGCCGCGCACGAGGACTACCTCGCGCGCCGGGACGCGATCGAGGTCCTGGAGGGCTTCCCGAGCGCGGGGGGCATGCCCGACCGCGTGAAGTGCCTCCACGTCCTCGTCGGCCACTCCCTGGTCGCCGGCCCCGGGGTGAACCCGCTGGGCGACGAGGCGATCGCGATGCTGCCCGAGTGGTGGGCCAAGGGCCCCTGCGTCACGCCGTGCGGCGGCGACGCCGAGCCCGACGCGTCCTGACACCCGGCCGCGGTACCCGTACGAACACAGGAGCCCCATGACCCGCGTTGCCGCCGTCGACTGCGGTACCAACTCGATCCGTCTGCTCGTCGCCGACGTGGACCCCGCCACGGGGGACTTCGCCGAGCTCGACCGCCGGATGCGGATCGTCCGCCTCGGCCAGGGCGTCGACCGGACCGGACGGCTGGCCCCCGAGGCGCTCGAGCGCACCTTCGACGCCTGCCGGGAGTACGCGGCCGTCGTCAAGGAGCTGGGGGCCGAGCGGATCCGCTTCGTCGCCACCTCCGCCTCCCGGGACGCGGAGAACAGCGACGAGTTCGTCCGCGGTGTCCTGGACATCCTGGGTGTCGAGCCCGAGGTGGTCACCGGCGACCGGGAGGCTCAGCTCTCGTTCGACGGCGCCACCAAGGAGCTGCTGGGCGCCGACCACCTGGAGAAGCCGTACCTGGTGGTGGACATCGGCGGCGGCTCCACGGAGTTCGTCGTCGGTGACGACCGGGTGCGGGCCGCGCGGTCCGTGGACATCGGCTGCGTACGCATGACGGAGCGTCACCTCGTGGTGGACGGAGCCGTCGTGGACCCGCCGGCCCCCGACCGGATCGCGGCGATCCGGGCGGACATCGGTGCCGCCCTGGACCTGGCGGAGGAGACCGTGCCGCTCTCCTCGGCGGCGACCCTCGTGGGGCTGGCGGGCACGGTCACCACCGTCGCCGCCATCGCCCTGGGGCTGGAGGAGTACGACTCCGCGGCCATCCACCACTCCCGCGTGTCTCTGGAGCGGGTCAGGGAGATCACCGGCGAGCTGCTGGCCTCGACGCACGAGGAGCGGGCGGCGATCCCCGCCATGCACCCCGGCCGGGTCGACGTGATCGCCGCGGGGGCGCTCGTCCTGCTCGCGGTGATGGAGCGGTGCGGCGCCCGCGAGGTCGTCGTCAGCGAGCACGACATCCTCGACGGGATCGCCTGGTCGGCGGCCTGATCGGCGGCCTGATCACAGCGGCCCCGGCCGAGCGGTGAGATCCCGCTCAGACGCACCGTGGCCTGCACTTCTGAGCTCGCACAAGCCCTCCCCGGGGCCGTCCGGGGAGGGCTTCGGCGAGCCGCCGCGACAAGCTTCGTGAACTTCTTCACAAGGAATTCGGCTCTCCTGGGCGAAGTTCTTCGTCCGGGGAGCCGTGCGGGCGGTTCCGGGGGTGCGGAGAGGGTGATGCGGGGGTGTTTCGGCAGTGTGGCGGAAGCGTGTCCCGCGGCGCCGGAGCCCTTGACGCGTCGGCTCAAGGGCCAGCTCACAGGCGGTGAACAACGTTCGCCGACGGCCCGTGGTTCCCCGTCGCAGCCATGACCTGGGTCACGTGGGCGGCGAAGTGTAGCAGAGGGTCGCGCATACCTTGTGAAGGGGCTCACGAGCATGCCCTCCGAGGGGGGTGGATACTCGATGGCATGAGCACCACGGAGCGTCCCAGGATCCTCGTTGTAGGCGGTGGGTACGTAGGCCTGTACGCAGCTCGTCGCATTCTGAAGAAGATGCGGTATGGAGAGGCGACCGTCACGGTCGTCGACCCGCGCTCGTACATGACGTACCAGCCCTTCCTCCCCGAAGCTGCTGCCGGCAGCATCTCGCCTCGGCATGTCGTCGTCCCGCTGCGACGCGTGCTGCCCAAGGCTGAGGTTCTCACCGGCCGTGTCACGACCATCGATCAGGACCGCAAGGTCGCCACGGTCGCGCCGCTCGTCGGCGAGGCCTACGAGCTGCCCTTCGACTACCTGGTCATCGCGATGGGCGCGGTCTCCCGCACCTTCCCGATCCCCGGCCTCGCCGAGCAGGGCATCGGCATGAAGGGCATCGAGGAGTCCATCGGCCTGCGCAACCACGTCCTCGAGCAGCTCGACAAGGCCGACTCGACGACCGATGAGGACGTCCGCCGCAAGGCGCTGACGTTCGTCTTCGTGGGCGGCGGCTTCGCCGGCGCGGAGACCATCGGCGAGGTCGAGGACATGGCCCGCGACGCCGCGAAGTACTACACCAGCGTCAAGCGCGAGGACATGCGCTTCATCCTGGTCGACGCCGCCGACAAGATCCTTCCCGAGGTCGGCCCGAAGCTGGGCGCCTACGGCAAGGAGCACCTGGAGAGCCGTGGTGTCGAGGTCTACCTCTCGACCTCCATGGACTCCTGCGTCGACGGCCACGTCGTCCTGAAGAACGGCCTGGAGGTCGACTCCAGCACGATCGTGTGGACCGCCGGCGTGAAGCCGAACCCGGCGCTGGCCCGCTTCGGCCTGCCGCTCGGCCCGCGCGGCCACGTGGACACCTCGGAGAAGCTCCAGGTCCAGGGCACCGACTACATCTGGGCCGCGGGCGACAACGCCCAGGTGCCGGACATGGTCGGCCGCCGCGCCGGCAACCCGAACGCCTGGTGCCCGCCGAACGCCCAGCACGCGCTGCGCCAGGCGAGGGTCCTCGGTGACAACGTCATCTCCGGCATGCGGGGCTTCCCGCAGAAGGAGTACAGCCACGCCAACAAGGGTGCGGTCGCCGGACTCGGCCTGCACAAGGGCGTCGCGATGATCGTCATGGGCAAGGTGAAGATCAAGCTCAAGGGCCGTCTCGCCTGGTACATGCACCGCGGCTACCACGGCATGGCCATGCCGACCTGGAACCGCAAGATCCGGATCTTCGCCGACTGGACGCTGGCGATGTTCCTCAAGCGCGAGGTCGTCTCGCTCGGCGCCATGGAGACTCCGCGCGAGGAGTTCTACGAGGCCGCCAAGCCGAGCCCGGCTCCCGTCGCGGCCAAGGCCGACGGCGAGAAGGCCAAGGCCTAGCAGCGCCCGTACGTCACCGAAGGGGTCGACCGCCATCCGTGGTGCGGTCGGCCCCTTCGGCGTGCCCGGGACCTCGCAGGCGCGCACCGGCGGCCCCGCAAGTACGTGGTCAGTGAATGTATTTTGCCGTTCCATTGCGCTCCGGCGGGATGGTACAGGCGTCATACGGCGTTGACGCCCGTGTACCTCGCCGTGGCCCCGAGGTGTCGTGGCTCCGGTACGGGTGCGCATATGCGAAATTCAGGCACGTTCGGAAACACCACCACGGAGGTGTGCGCCATGGCCGACGCCGCATCGCGGCTGACCGCTCTCGCCGAAGAGTTGCTCGGAGAACCCCTGCCGGTCCGGATCCGGGCCTGGGACGGCAGCGAATCCGGTCCGCCGGGTGCCCCCACCCTCGTACTGCGTCACCGCCGCGCCCTGCGCCGGCTGCTCTGGAAGCCGGGTGAACTGGGCCTGGCCCGCGCCTGGGTGGCTGGTGAGATCGACGTCGACGGCGATCTCTACGCGGCCCTGGACGCCGTGGCCGCCCTCCTCTGGGAGCGCGGGGCCGAGGCGAAGGACTCCGTCCACCCCGTACGCGACCCGAAGGTCCGCGCCTTCGCCCGCGGACTCCTCGAACTCGCCGGCCCCTGGCCGCCCCCGCCCCCGCCCGCCGAGGAAGTGCGCCGCCGCACCGGCCCACTGCACACCCGGCGCCGCGACAAGGAGGCGATCAGCCACCACTACGACGTGGGCAACGACTTCTACGCCATGGTCCTCGGCCCCTCGATGGTCTACTCCTGCGCCTACTGGCAGGAGGGCGGCACCCTGGAGGAGGCCCAGCGCGACAAGCTCGACCTGGTCTGCCGCAAGCTCGCCCTGGAGGAGGGCGACCGCCTCCTCGACGTCGGCTGCGGATGGGGCTCCATGGCCATCCACGCCGCCCGCGAGTACGGCGCCCGGGTCACCGGGGTGACCCTCTCGACCGAGCAGGCGGCCTTCGCCCGCAAGCGGATCGCCGAGGAGGGCCTCACCGACCGGATCGAGATCCGCGTCCAGGACTACCGGGACGTCAAGGACGGTCCGTACGACGCCATCTCCTCCATCGGCATGGCCGAGCACGTCGGCTCGGTCCGCTACCGCGAGTACGCCGACGACCTCTACGCGCTCCTGAAGCCCGGCGGGCGGCTCCTCAACCACCAGATCGCGCGCCGGCCGGAGAAGGACGAAGCCGCCTACCGGATCGACGAGTTCATCGACGCCTACGTCTTCCCCGACGGCGAACTCGCCCCGGTCGGACGCACCGTGGCCACCCTGGAGGAGGCCGGCTTCGAGGCCCGCGACGTCGAGGCGATCCGCGAGCACTACGCACTGACCCTGCGGCAGTGGGTGGCCAACCTGGAGAGCCACTGGAAGGAGGCCGTCCGGGCCACCTCCCCCGGGCGGGCCCGCGTCTGGCGGCTCTACATGGCGGCCTCCGCGCTCTCCTTCGAGCACAACAGGATCGGGGTCAACCAGATCCTCGCGGTCCGCCCGCGGGAGGGCGGGCCCAGCGGCATGCCGCTCAGGGCCCGTGACTGGACGGCCTCGCGCAAGGGCTGACCGGTACCGGACGGAAAGGGGGCGGTACCCGCGTGTGCGGGTACCGCCCCTCGCGCTCCCGCGCGTCCGGCGCCTACTCGGTCTTGATCGCCGTCAGCATGTTCAGCTTCGCTCCGCTGCGGGCGGGCCACAGCGAGGCCAGGACACCCACCAGCGCGGCGAGGGCCAGGAACACCGCGAGCCGGTCCCACGGGACGACCAGGGCGTAGCCGGGGACGCTCTCGGCGAGGGTCCGGCCGATCGCCCAGCCGAGGAAGACGCCCAGGCCGATCCCGATCACCGCGCCGAAGACCGAGATGACGACCGCCTCCAGCCGGATCATCCGCTTGACCCGGCGCCGGTCGAGACCGATCGCGCGGAGCATGCCGATCTCCTGCTGCCGTTCGAACACCGACATCGCGAGGGTGTTGACCACCCCGAGGACCGCGATCAGCAGGGCCATGGCGAGCAGCCCGTACATGATGTTCAGGGCGGTGTTCACGAAGCCGCCGAACATGTCACGGATGTCCTGCCGGTCCATGACGCTCATCGCCGGGTTGTCCCCGAGCGCGTCCACGACCGCCTGTTCACGGGCCTTGCTCGCGCCGCCTTCCGTCTTGATCCAGATCTCACGGATGTCGGGGCGGGCGGTGGTGCTGTGCGCGTCCGCCAGGTCCTTCGGGATCAGGAAGGGGGAGAGGAACTCGTTCTCCTGGTAGACGGCACCGACCTCGAGCTCACCCTTCTTCTTGTCGTCGAAGGTCACCGGGAGGGTGTCGCCGGTCTTCCAGCCGTTCGACTTCGCGGTCTTCGAGCCGACCGCCACCCGGCCGTCCTTCAGGGAGCCGAGCGAACCGGAGACGGTCTTCAGGGCGAAGACCTTCTCCACGTCGCCCGGGGTGACGCCGGAGGCCGAGTGGTACTTCCCGTCCACCTCGAACCAGGCCGCCTGCTGCGGGGAGACGGCGGTGACGCCGTCGGCCTTCTCCAGGGCGGTGAGCGCGGACGGGTCGAGCGCTCCGCCACTGGCCATCGAGACCATGTAGTCGGCCTTGATGTTGTCCGTGGTCATCTTGTCGACGGCCTGGCCGAGCGTCACTCCCAGCACCGAGATGCCGGTGACCAGGGTCAGCCCGATGGCCAGCGCGGAGGCGGTGGCACCGGTGCGCCGCGGGTTGCGGACCGCGTTCTGCGAGGCCAGCTTGCCGGAGACACCGAACAGCTTCCCCAGCGCCGGCCGTACGAGGGCGACGGCCGGGCGGGAGAGCAGCGGGATCAGCACGATCACGCCGATCAGGGCGAAGAAGGCGCCGGCCGCGACGAGGTACCGCCCGTCACCGCCGCCGACCGCCGCGCCCCCGACGATCCCCGCCGCGCCGATCAGCGTGATCACGGCGCCGATCGAGTTCCTGACGACCAGGGAGCGGGTGCTCGCCGTGGCGTGCACGCTGCTCATGGCTGCCACCGGGGCGATCTTCGCGGCCCTGCGGGCGGGCAGCCACGCGGCGATCACGGTGATCAGGATGCCGACGGCGAAGGCCGATCCGATCGCGGCCGGCGAGACGACGAGCGGGCCTGCGGGGATCTTGCCGCCGATCACACCCATCGCGGAGCGCAGCCCGGCGGCGAGCGCGACACCCAGGCCGAAACCGATGACGGAGGCGAGTGTGCCGACGACGGCCGCCTCGACCAGCACCGAACGCTTGACCTGGCGGCGGGAGGCGCCGATGGCCCGCATCAGGGCCAGCTCGCGGGTCCGCTGCGCGACCAGCATCGTGAAGGTGTTGGCGATGAGGAAGACGCCGACGAACAGGGCGATCCCCGCGAAGGCCAGCAGCATGGTGTTGAGGCTGGTGAGCCCGCTCTCGATCTGCTTCGCCTGCTCGTCCGCCAGCGCCCGCCCGGTCTGCGCGGTCGCGCCTTCGGGGAGCAGCGGCTCGATCGCGTCCAGCAGCTTCCGGTCGGAGGCGCCGGCCGCGGCGGTCACGGTGACGTCCTTGAAGACGCCGGGCTTCAGGTAGAGCCCCTGCGCGGTCCGGGTGTCGAACAGCACGAGGCTGCCACCCGCGTTGACCGCGCCGTCCTCGGTGGTGAAGACCCCGGAGAGGGTGTACTCCTCGACCGGCCCGTTGGTGGCGACCCGTACCTGGTCGCCGACGCGGTACCCGCCCTTCTCCGCGGTGTCCCGGTCGAGCGCGATCTCGTCGTCACGCCCTGGACCGGCTCCGTGGGTGAAGGCGTAGCGGGCGTCCTGACCGCCCTTGCCGGGCGCGTAGTTGGCACCCGTGTTGGACCAGCCGTTGCCGATCAGCTTGCCGTCCGGACCGGCGACGCCGGCGAAGCCGGACACCCGCCCGGTGGCGGAGGCGACGCCGTCCAGGGCGCGGATCCGGGCCAGCGTGGAGTCGTCGATGCCGGGGGTCCTGCCGTCCTGGTCGCCGGCCTGGGTCGAGACGGCGACGGCGACGTCGTCGTAGCTCTTCGCGGACTGGTTGCGGAAGGCGTTGCCGAGGGTGTCGGTGAAGACCAGGGTGCCGGAGACGAAGGCGACGCCGAGCGTGACGGCGAGCACGGTCATCAGCAGCCTGGCCTTGTGCGCGAGCACGTTGCGCAGGGCGGTACGGAACATGTCTGTGTGTCCTGGGGATGGGTTCGGGACGGCGTACGGACGCCGGGGAGGGGGCGGCGGGCGCGCGCTCAGCTGGTGCGGCCCTTGGCGTCGAACGCCTTCATCCGGTCGAGGACACCCTCTGCGGTCGGGTTCGGCATCTCGTCGACGACGGCGCCGTCCGCGAGGAAGACCACGCGGTCCGCGTAGGAGGCGGCGACCGGGTCGTGGGTCACCATCACCACGGTCTGGCCGAGTTCGCGCACGGAGTTGCGCAGGAAGCCGAGGACCTCGGCGCCGGACCTGGAGTCCAGGTTCCCGGTCGGCTCGTCACCGAAGATGATCTCCGGCTGCGAGGCCAGGGCGCGGGCGACCGCCACACGCTGCTGCTGGCCGCCGGAGAGCTCGGTCGGCCGGTGCTTCAGCCGCTCGGACAGGCCGACCATGGCGATGACCTTCCGCAGCCAGTCGGCGTCGGGCCTGCGCCCGGCGATGTCCATCGGCAGGGTGATGTTCTCCAGTGCGGTCAGCGTCGGCAGCAGGTTGAAGGCCTGGAAGATGAAGCCGATCTTGTCCCGGCGCAGCTGTGTGAGCTGCTTGTCCTTCAGGGACCCCAGCTCGGTGTCCCCGATGCGTACGGAGCCGCTGCTGAAGCTGTCGAGACCGGCGACGCAGTGCATCAGGGTCGACTTGCCGGAGCCGGACGGACCCATGATGGCGGTGAACTCGCCCTGCGGGAAGTCCACGGACACCCGGTCCAGCGCGACCACCTGGGTCTCCCCCTGGCCGTAGACCTTCGACAGCTCCGACGCGCGGGCGGCGACCGCGGTGGTGCGGTGGGCGGTGGTGGTGGTCACAGGGGTGCTCCTGGTTCGGGTGGCGCGTTCGGGGACCTCCCCATCGTCGCTCCCGTACGGCGCCCGGACGTCACCCCCCGAGCCCGTTTCCGGGGCCCCCTTGAGTCGCACCCGCGGGGCGGGTCCGTAGTCCTGAGGTAGGAGAGGAACCCTGAGCTCCGGTGCGCGGCGCGGCCGTGGAGCCGCGGGGCACCAGGCGGGCGGCGGTGTCCTCGAACCCGGGGGCCGATCCGTCGGTCACCATGGCGAGCAGGGTGCGGGCCGCGTGGGAGCCGTACGCGGGGATGTCCCTGCTCAGTGCCGTCAGAGAGGGCCGGACCACCCGGGAGAGCTGGGAGTCGTCCCACGCGACGAGCGAGAGGTCGGCCGGCACGTCCAGTCCCATCTCCTGGGCGACGGACAGGCCCGCCACGGCCATGATGTCGTTGTCGTAGATGACGGCGGTGGGCCGCGCGGCGGAGCTGATCAGCCGCCGGGTGGCGTGCGCGCCCTCGTCGCCGGAGTAGTCGGTGTGCACCACCACCGGCTCGTCCAGACCGAGTTCGGCGCTGATCTCGCGCTGCGCGCGGTCGCGCAGCCGGGTGTGGGCCAGCTCGGGCAGCCCGGCGACCCGGGCGATCGAGCGATGGCCGAGCGCGCTCAGATACGTCAGGGTGTCGCGCAGTGCCGCCGAGTCGTCCGACCAGACGGGGGTGAGCGCCCCGGCGGCGGAGGGGTGGCCGATCGCGACCGCCGGCAGGCCCAGCTCGACGACGCCCTCGATCCTCGGGTCGGGGCAGCGCAGATCGGCGAGGAACACCCCGTCCACCCGGCCCTCTCCCCACCACCTCCGGTACACCTCCAGCTCCTCCGCGGGGTCGGCGACGACCTGGAGGAGCAGGGCGCGGCCACGGGCGGACAGCTCGGTCTCGATGCCGCTGATCAGCTCCATGAAGAAGGGCTCGGTGCCGAGCATCCTGGCCGGCCGCGAGAGGGCGAGTCCCACCGTGTCGGCCCGCGCCCGGGTCAGGGCACGGGCGGCGCTGTTGGGGCGCCAGCCGATCTCCTCGGCGATGGCCTTGATGGAGGCGCGGGTCGCCGGGGAGACGCCCGGGCGGTCGTTCAGGGCGTACGACACCGCGACCTTCGAGACCCCCGCGCGACGCGCGATGTCGGCGATGGTGGGGCGCTGTCTGGGCATGCGACCTCGCTTAACCGGTTCCTTTTCGTGATGCATCCTAGCCGCACCACCCTGACCTCTGTCTTCCTCCGGGCGGTCCAGACCTCTCCGAAAGGTCCTTGAGAAAACTCGGTTGGGAGCGCTCCCGCTCCCTTGACAGCGCCCTGGGGTGCCCATACCTTCGCCGCACTTACCCGGTTCAGTAACTCCGCTCGCAGGGACGGCGGGGGAGAAGGAGGGGTTATGGGTACGCGTACCCGGCTGCGTGTCACCACCGCGCTCGCCGTGTTCACGCTCGCCGCCACCGCCTGCACGGGGGGCGGCGGCACGGGCGCGGGTGGCACCGGTGGTCCGGTGGGCAAGGGCGGCTCGCTGCCGCGCAACGAGACGCTCTACACGACCGGCACCCAGTGGGGGCCGCCGGCCAACTACAACCCGCTGCGCAACTGGGACCACGCGACCGGCACCAAGGGCCTGGTCTACGAGACGCTGTTCCACTTCGATCCGAACGAGGGCAAGCTCACGCCCTGGCTCGCCGAGTCGGGCAGCTGGACCGGTGACAAGACGTACGAGGTGAAGCTGCGCCAGGGCATCACCTGGGCCGACGGCAAGCCGCTCACCGCGAAGGACGTGGCGTACTCCTACGGCCTCGGCAAGATCGAGGCGTCCTCCTTCCACTCCCTGTGGAGCTGGCTCTCCGGCGCCGAGGCCGTGGACGACACCACCGTCCGCTTCACCTTCAAGGAGGCCCGCTACCAGGAGTGGGACTACACCCTCTACGGCCAGCCGGTCGTCCCGGAGCACGTGTGGGGCTCGCGCAGCGACGAGGACGTACTCAACGGCGTCAACGACAAGCCGGTCGGCAGCGGGGCGTACAAGCTGAAGAGCAAGTCCCAGGACCGCGTGGTCTGGGAACGCCGTGACGACTGGTGGGGCACGAAGGCGCTCGGCATGACGCCCGCCCCCCGCTACATCGTCGACGTCTCCAACCCGAGCAACGAGGTGGTCATCGGCCAGCTCGGCCAGGGCCAGCTGGACCTCAGCAACAACTTCCTGCCGGGAGCCTCCTCGCTGATCAAGAGCAAGAAGGTGGTGTCGTACTACGACAAGGCGCCCTACATGCTCTCGGCCAACACCGCCTGGCTGGTGCCCAACACGACGAAGAAGCCGATGGACGACGCCGCCTTCCGCCGGGCGCTCGCGGCCTCCGTCGACACCGCGAAGATCGTGAAGGGGGTCTACGGCGACCTGGTCAAGCCGGCCTCCCCGACCGGTCTGCTGCCCCAGTGGGAGCAGTACGAGGACAAGGCGCTCATCGCGGAGAAGGGCTTCACGCACGACGTCGCCGCGGCGAAGAAGGAGCTCGCGGATGCCGGCTTCGAGGACAAGGACGGCGACGGCTTCGTCGAGAACAAGGACGGATCGGCCCTGAGCCTGAAGCTGGCGGTGCCCTCCGGCTGGACGGACTGGATGGAGGCGGCCAAGGTCATCGCCGCCGGCGCCAAGGAGGCGGGCATCAAGGTCTCCACGGAGTTCCCCGACCAGAACGCGCTCAACGAGCAGCGCGGCAAGGGCGACTTCGACCTGGTCATCAACAACGAGCGCCAGCTGTCCAACACCCCATGGACGTACTACGACTACGTCTTCCAGCTGCCGGTCCAGAAGCAGCAGAACACCGTCAACTTCGGACGGTACGAGAACGAGGAGGCCTGGAAGCTGGTCCAGGAGCTCGGCGGGGTGAAGACCGACGACACGGCCGGCATGAAGGCGGCGGTCTCGAAGATCCAGGACATCCAGCTGACCGAGATGCCCATCATCCCCCTCTGGTACAACGGCCTCTGGTCGCAGGCCACCACCGGGGCGTGGAAGAACTGGCCGTCGGACGCCGACGGCGCCCCCAAGTCCGCGCCCGCGCTCTGGCGCAACTGGCTGGAGATGGGCGGCTTCGAGACGCTCACCCAGCTGAAGCCCGCCCGGTGACGTCACCGACTCCATGACCGCCCCGCCGTGCGCGCCCACCTGACCGCGCGCGCACGGCGGGGCTCTCCACCAGGGGAGCACCCTTGCGCCGCTACTTCGCCCGCAAACTACTCGTCTACGCGCTGACGTTCGTCGTCGCCGTCACCGTCAACTGGATGATCCCGCGCTTCATGCCGGGCGACCCGGTCTCCGCCATGGTCGCCCGCGCCCGGGTCTCGCAGCCCGAGGCAGCCGAGGCCATGCGCACGTACTACAACAACCTCTTCGGCTTCGACGAGCCGCTGTGGCAGCAGTACCTCCACTTCTGGGGCGCGCTGTTCCAGGGGGACTTCGGGATCTCCGTCTTCGTCTTCCCCACACCCGTCGGAGACGTCCTGCTGGACGCCCTCCCGTACACCCTCGGCCTGATGATCCCGGCCATCCTGCTCAGCTGGTTCGTGGGCAACTGGATCGGCGCCCTGTCCGCCCGCCGCAAGGTCCTCGACAACACCGTGCTGCCCGCCGGGTATCTGCTGACCGCGATGCCCTACATGTGGATCGCCGTGATCCTCGCCTGGGCGCTGGGAGCCAAGGCCGGCTGGTTCCCCATATCCGGGGGATACAGCCTCGACACCCAGCCCGGCATGAGCGCGGCGTTCGCGCTGGACGCGCTGCACCACTGGGTGCTGCCGTTCCTCTCGCTCTTCCTCGTCGCGCTGGGCGGCTGGGCCATCGGCATGCGCAACATGATCATCTACGAGCTGGAGTCCGACTACTCCTCCTACCTCTCGGCCCTCGGCGCACCCCAGCGGCTCATCCGCCGCTACGCCTTCCGCAACGCCGTGCTGCCCCAGGTGACGGGGCTCGCCCTCCAACTGGGCGTGCTCGTCGCCGGAGCGCTGGTCACGGAGATCGTCTTCGCCTATCCGGGGCTCGGATCGCTCATCCTGGCCGCGATCCAGAACCAGGACTTCTTCCTGCTGCAGGGCGCCTTCCTCTTCATCGTCATCGGCGTACTGATCGCCAACTTCCTCATCGACGTCGTGTACGTCGTCGTCGACCCCCGCACCCGTACGGGCATGGCAGGAGGCACGTCATGAGCACACTGCCCGAACCGGCCCCGGAGGCGCCCTCGGCCGAGACGCCCGTCGCCAAGCCCGGCAAGGAGTCGCTGCACTACGCGGTCCGCAACCCCAAGCTGATCATCGGGGTGGGCGTGGTCGCCGTCCTGCTCGCCGTCGGCGTCTTCGGCCCGATGCTGCTGGACAACGGCAACCCCAACGAATACGTGGGCCCGCAGGCATCAGCGCCCGACGGCACGTACTGGATGGGCACCACCACCTTCGGACAGGACGTGTACGCGCAGTTCGTGCACGGGCTGCGCGCCACCTTCCTGGTGGGGGCCGTCGGCGGCGCCATCGCCGCCGTCATCGCCATGCTGGTCGGCTTCCTCGCCGGCTACCGGGGCGGAGTCGTCGACGAGGTCCTGAACATGCTCACCAACGTGGTCCTGGTGATCCCCGCACTCGCGGTCCTGCTGATCATCAACGCGTACATGGGGGTGCGGAGCGTCGCCGTGCAGGGCCTGTTCATCGGGCTGACCTCCTGGCCCTGGGCGGCCCGGGCCATCCGCGCGCAGACGTTCTCGCTGCGCACCCGCGAGTTCGTGGACCTGGCCCGGCTCAGCGGGAGCAGCACCTGGCGGATCGTCTTCCGGGAGATCGCGCCCAACATGAGCTCCTACCTCTTCATGACGTTCATCCTGCTCTTCGGCGGTTCCATCCTCATCGCCTCCTCGCTGGACTTCATCGGGCTCGGGCCGACCGAGGGCGTCTCGCTCGGCCTGATGCTGCAGAGCGCCCAGCAGTGGAGCGCGCTCCAGCTCGGCATGTGGTGGTGGTTCCTCCCGCCCGGTGCCGGGATCACCGCGATCGTCGGCGCGCTCTACGTCGCCAACGTCGGCCTCGACGAGGTCTTCAACCCCAAGCTGAGGGAGTCCTGATCCCATGACGCTGACGGTCAACGACCTGCGGGTCCACTACCGCACGCTGCGCGGCGAGGTCCGCGCCCTGGACGGCGTCGGCTTCGACCTGGCCGACGGCGAGATCCTCGGACTGGCGGGCGAGTCCGGCTGCGGCAAGACCACCCTCGGCAAGTCCCTGATCCGGCTGGACGGCCGGATGAGGCACGTGGGCGGCACGGTGACGCTGGACGGCGAGGAACTGCCGCTCTCCGACGACCGCGCGATGAACGCCTACCGCTTCCACCGGATCTCACTCGTCCCGCAGTACTCGATGAGCGCGCTCAACCCGACGCGGCGCATCGGCCGCATGATCCGCGAACTCCTCGCCTCACGCGGGGTCACCGTGGACACGGACGAACTCCACCGCCGCCTCGCCCTGGTGGGACTCGAACGCGGCGTCCTGGACCGCTACCCCATCGAACTGTCCGGCGGGATGAAGCAGCGCACCGTGATGGTGATCTCCACCCTGCTCGACCCCTCCGTCCTCGTCGCCGACGAGGTCACCTCGGCGCTCGACGTCTCCAACCAGCAGGCCGTCGTGGGCGCCCTCACCGGGCTCCGTGACAAGGGGCTCGTCAACAGCATGATCTTCGTGACCCACGACCTCGGGCTGACCTCGCACATCGCCGACTCGATCATGGTGATGTACGCGGGCAAGCTCGCCGAGAAGGCCCCCACCAAGGCGCTGACGACCGAGCCCCGTCATCCGTACACGAAGATGCTGATCGGCTCGCTGCCCCAGGTCGGCGCCCGCTACGAGGACAAGCCGCTCAGTGGCATCGAGGGCTCCCCGCCCTCCCTGCTGAACCCTCCCGCGGGCTGCCGCTTCCGGGACCGCTGCCCGGTCGCCGACACCCGGTGCGAGCAGGAGCCGCCCGTGGTCGAGATCGCCCCCCGCCACACCGTCGCATGCTGGAAGGCGGCCTGATGCTCACGCTCGACAACGTCACCAAGACCTTCCGGGCCGGCGCCTTCGGCGGCGGATCCACCACCGCCGTCGACCGGGTCTCCTTCGAGGCGGCCCCCGGCGAACTCGTCTCGCTCATCGGCGAGAGCGGCAGCGGCAAGTCCACCATCGGGCGCATGGTCCTGGGCCTCACCGAGGTCAGCTCCGGCAGCCTCACCCTGGACGGCGAACGGGTACGCCCCGGCAAGGACTTCTACCGCCGCGTGCAGGGCGTCTTCCAGGACCCCTTCAGCTGCTACAACCCCGTCTTCAAGGCCGACCGCGTCTTCACCCTCGTCCGCCGCGCCTACCACCCGGGCGTGTCCGACAGGGAGTGGGCCGACCGCGTGGAGAAGGCCGTACGGGACGTACGCCTGGACCCCGGGCAGGTGCTCGGCCGCTACCCGCACCAGCTCAGCGGGGGACAGCTGCAACGCCTGCTCATCGCCCGCGCGCTCCTCCTCGACCTGCGCTTCCTGGTCGCCGACGAGATCACCAGCATGCTCGACGCGTCCACCCGCATCGACGTGCTCAACCTCCTCGCCGGTCTCAAGGAACGCGGGCTCGGCGTCCTCTACATCACCCACGACCTCTCCCTCGGCACCTACCTCGCCGAGAGGACGGTCGTCCTGCGCGACGGCCGTGTCGTCGAACGGGGCGACACCCAGAAGGTCTTCGGCAACCCGCTCCACCCCTACACCCGCACCCTGCTGGCCGCGGTGCCCCGGCTGAACCAGCCCTGGACGTCCGCCGAGCCGGTGGAGGAGTGCGCGTACCACCGGGGCGGCGCCCCCGGCACCGGCCTGTACGAGACCGAGCCGGACCACTTCGTCGCCTGCGCCGGACTCCCCGACTGCGGAAGGACCCCCGCGTGACCTCTCGCCACCTGACGCCCCTGCACGACGGCTGGACGCTCACCGCCGAGGGGCCCGTACCGGTCCGCCTGCCGGAGGGCGGCCTCCCGGCGACCGTTCCCGGCTGCGTCCACACCGACCTGCTGGCCGCCGGGCTGATCGACGACCCCTACCTCGACGACAACGAGACACGGCTCGGCTGGATCGGCCGCACGGACTGGACGTACCGCACCACCTTCGAGTGGTCCGCCGACGCGCACACCTCCACCGACCTGTGCTTCGACGGCCTCGACACCGTCGCCACGGTCCTGCTGAACGGCACCGAGGCCGGGGCCGCCGCCAACCAGCACCGGAGCCACCGCTTCCCCGTCCGGCACCTGCTGCGGGAGGGCTCCAACACCCTCGCCGTCCGCTTCACCGCGCCCTACACCTACGCGGAGGCGCTGCGCGACAAGCTCGGCGACCGGCCCGGTGCGTACACCGAGCCGTACGCCTTCATCCGCAAGATGGCCTGCAACTTCGGCTGGGACTGGGGGCCGACCCTGGTCACCTCGGGCATCTGGCGGCCGGTCGCCCTGGAGTCCTGGACCGGGCCGCGCATCGGCGGGGCCAAGGTCCTCGGCGACCTCGGCCCGGACGGGGTGCCGCGCCTCTCCGTCACCCTGGAGGTGGACCACGACGGCACCGGCGGACCGACGGGTTCGGTCGAGGTGCTCGGCGCGAGCGCCGTGTTCGTCACGGACCCCGGCGAGCGGCGCGTCTCCGTCGTCCTGTCCGTGCCCGACGCGGAGCCGTGGTGGCCGCACAGCCACGGCGAGCAGCCGCTGTACGACGTCACCCTGCGCCTCGGCGAGGACGTCAGGAAGGTCCGGACCGGCTTCCGGGGCGCCGGGCTGGAGCGCGAGGCGTTCCGGATCTCCGTCAACGGTGAGCCGGTCTTCGTCCGCGGGGTGAACTGGATCCCCGACGACTGCTTCCCCGCCCGCCTGACCCGGCGGCGGATCTCCGACCGTCTCGACCAGGCGATCGCCGCCGGCGTCAACCTGATCCGCGTCTGGGGCGGCGGCCTCTACGAGAGCGACGACTTCTACGAGCTCTGCGACGAGAAGGGCCTGCTCGTCTGGCAGGACTTCCCCTTCGCCTGCGCCGCCTACCCGGAGGAGCAGCCGCTGTACGACGAGGTCGAGGCCGAGGTCCGCGAGAACCTCGTGCGGCTCTCCCCGCACCCCTCGCTGGTCCTGTGGTGCGGCAACAACGAGAACCTGGAGGGCCACGCAGACTGGGGCTGGCAGGAGAAGCTGGAGGGCCGCACCTGGGGCGCCGGCTACTACCACGGACTGCTGCCCGCCCTCTGCGCCGAACTCGACCCCTCGCGCCCCTACTGGCCGGGCTCGCCCTACTCCGGTTCCCCGGACCTTCCCCCGCAGGACCCCGCGCGGGGCACGGTCCACCTCTGGGACGTGTGGAACCGGGTCGACCACCTCCACTACGCCGACACCGCCCACCGCTTCGTGGCGGAGTTCGGCTTCCAGGGCCCGCCCGCGTACGCCACCCTGCGCCGGGCGGTGAGCGGGCCGCTGGAACCGGGCAGTCCGCTGCTCGCCCACCACCAGAAGGCCGAGGACGGCGACGCGAAACTGCTCCGGGGCCTCGGCGACCACCTCCCGCAGCCCGGATCGTTCGACGACTGGCACTGGGCCACCCAGCTGAACCAGGCCCGCGCGGTCGCCTTCGGCATCCGGCACTTCCGCTCGCACACCCCGTACTGCATGGGCTCGATCGTGTGGCAGCTGAACGACTGCTGGCCCGTGGTGTCCTGGGCGGCCGTGGACGGAGACGGCCGCCGCAAGCCCCTCTGGTACGCGCTGCGCTCGGTGTACGCGGACCGGCTGATGACCGTACGGGACGGAGCGCTGCACCTGGTCAACGACTCCCCGGACCGCTGGGAGGGCACCCTGCGACTGACCAGGCGCACCCTGGGCGGCGACGTCCTCGCCGAGGAGTGCGTCGAGGTCGGCACCGGCGCCCGGGACGTCACCCGTGTGCCGCTGCCACCGTCCGTCGCCGTGCCGGACGATCCGGCCCGCGAGGTGCTGGTGGCGGAGCTCGGAGATCTGCGAAGGGTCGAGTTCTACGCGGAGGACACCCGGGTCGCACTGGAGCCCGCCCGGTACGAGACGGCCGTGACACAGGGTGACGGATCCGGTGGCGGGTACCTGGTCACCGTGACGGCCGGGACCCTGCTGCGTGACGTCGCGCTCTTCCCGGACCGCCTCGATCCGGCGGCCGAGGTCGACGACATGCTCGTCACCCTGCTGCCCGGCGAGAGCGCGGTCTTCCACGTCACCGGCGCGGTGCTGGACGACCCCGGCGCGCTGGGGGCGCGGCCGGTGCTCCGGTGCGTCAACGACCTGGCCCGAGGATGAGGTGGCGCGCCCCCTGGCGGACGGTGGCGCGACCCCTGGCGCTTGAGGCCGTACGGGTGCGGCGAGTTTCCGTCATTCCCCTTTGCCGCTTTCGTTCCCGCCCTCCGGGGCGGGCGTGTGCTGATGCGACGGGAGTTGTCTGACGGACCATCACGAGATCGATAAAATAAGACAACATCGAGCGAATGTTCCGCTGTTCGAGGGATGCCCCCCGATAGGGTCTTGTGCCAGACGCGGAGCCGCGCGCCCACGCCCGGGTGGTGGAATGCAGACACGGCGAGCTTAAACCTCGCTGCCTCCTCGGGGGCGTGCCGGTTCGAGTCCGGCTCCGGGCACTCACCGCTCGGGTCCCAGGACCCCGACCAGGCCGGTGAGTGCACCGGGGGACGGCTCGCGGTGAGGCCGGGCGCGAGGGATTCCGGACGGCCGGCGGGGTGACGGCGGGTTCCGCCCCCGAAGCGGAGCGGGTCCGTACGCTCACTCTCCGTGAACGTGGACGCCCGGTGGCCTCGCGGGCGAATGCACCCTCCCGGACCCCTTCGGCCCGCGCCGGGTGCGACCTGACCGGCGGCGCGCCGCACGGACCGGCCCGTGTGCCGCTCCTCCTGATTCCGGCTGGTCGCGCGGGGGAAGGAGGAGCCTGCCGGGGCGCGATCCCTGAAAGATCCTCCTCTGGCACTAGGGTGATTCTTTTGCCTACCCATTACTCTTGACGCAAGGCCACGCACGGTGGCCATGGAGGAGTGAAATGAGGAGCAGCAACCCGGTCTTCTCGCGACGGGGGTTCAGCCGCGACAACGGCTACGCGGGCTTCAACGCGGCGCCGCAGGCCGGGGCCCCCGCCACGGGTGCCAACCCGTACGCGCAGGGCACCGCCGCCAACCCGTACGCCACGAACCCCTACGCCCAGCAGGACACCCAGTACGGCGCCCCGCAGGCGCCCGCGCGCTCCGGCGCGATGACGATCGACGACGTCGTCACGCGTACGGCGATGACGCTGGGCACCGTGGTGCTCACCGCCGCGCTCTCCTGGGCCCTGCTGCCCGTCGACGAGGCCAATCTCGGCAAGTCGTACGGCATCGGAGTCGGCGCCGCCCTGGTGGCGTTCGTCTTCGCGATCATCCAGTCCTTCAAGCGCAAGGCCTCGCCCGCGCTGATCCTGGCCTACGCGGCCTTCGAGGGTGTCTTCCTCGGGGTGATCTCCAGCACGGTCAGCACCTACATCAGCCCCGGCACGGTGATGCAGGCGGTCATGGGCACCATGTGTGTCTTCGCCGGTGTCCTCATCGCGTACAAGATGCGCTGGATCCGCGTCACCCGCCGTTTCTACGGCTTCGTGATGGCCGCGGCCATGGGCTTCGTGCTCCTGATGATGGTCAACCTGCTGTTCAGCGTCTTCGGTGGCGGTGACGGCCTCGGCTTCCGCAGCGGCGGGCTCGGCATCCTCTTCGGAGTCATCGGCATCATCCTCGGCGCGTGCTTCCTCGCCCTGGACTTCAAGCAGGTCGAGGACGGCATCGCCTACGGCGCACCGCGCGAGGAGTCCTGGCTTGCGGCCTTCGGCCTCACCCTGACCCTGGTGTGGATCTACCTGGAGATGCTGCGTCTGCTCTCCATCCTCAACGGGGACGACTGACCCCGTAGCCCGACGACGGAACGGCCCGCAGGCACCGCCTGCGGGCCGTTCCGTCGTATCGGGTGGGGGCGTGACGGCTCAGCCGAGCCTTCTCGCGGCCCGCCTCAGATCGTGCTCGTGGATGATCGCCTTGGCGTGGCCGTAGGTGAGGTCGTGCTCGCCCCTCAGCCAGCTCACCTTCTCCTCGAAGCGGAGGAGCGAGGGGCCGTCGTCGACGGTGCGGAGCCAGTCGGCGATGTCGCGGCCGGTGCACTGGGGGGTCCGGGACAGCAGGTTGCGACGGGTTTCTTCGGAGAAGACTTGAGACATCGGCGCCTCCGACGCGGTACACGTTGCTGGACCTTCCCGGCACCGTGCCCGAGCGGCGGCGCGTTTGGCAACCGTCGTGCGGGGGCGCGTAGGGTCACGGCGTGCTCGATACGACTCCCTTGATCACCGCCGTGGACCGAATCGCCGACCGGCTGCGGAGCACCCCGCAGAGCCGGCTCCAGCGTGGCGTGGCCGCCGAGGCCCTGGCCGCGGCCAGGGAACTGTCCGCGCGGGCCCAGCGCGCCGAGGAGCCCGGCGCCGAGCTGAGGATCATGCCGGACGCCGGGATGTTCGCCGTCGGCGACCAGTTCGCGGTGGCGGGCCGGGACCTGGCCGTCGCACTGGAAACGGCCTCGTCCCAGGAGCTGGACGAGGCCGTGCGATGTGTCGACGAGGCGGCTGCGAGGGTGTTCGCGACCGGTCCCTAGCAGCCGGGGCCGGCCGCCCGGTGCTCGGCGTGCGCCGCGGGGATGCCCCGAGCCCGGTCGGGGCGCCGTGGCGTCAGAACGAGGCGATGACGCGGTCGGCGAGGATGTAGACGTTCTCCTCGCCGCACGAGAAGGTCAGCGCGTAGGCACCGGACACCCCGGAACCGCCCAGCAGTACCGGCTGCCGGCCCGAGCGCAGCGAGTCCGCGAGGCGTTCCGCCGTCTCCCGGTGGCCGGGCGTCATGCACAGGGTCGTGCCGTCGGCGAAGACGTACACGTCGAGCGTGCCCAGCGGGCCCGGGCGGACGTCCGTCAGCTCCGTGGCCGTGTCGGCGAGCCGCTCCAGCCGGTTCACGGTGCGCTCGTGGTCGGTGACGACCGGTGTCTGCACGGGGACGAAGTCCGGGTGCGAGGGGTGACGGCGGCGCGCCGCGGCCAGCTCGGGGGAGTCGTCGGCGTACTCGGCGTAATCCGTGGCCTCGGCCTCCGGCCGGTCGGTGAGCCCTGCCAGCTCCACCAGCTCGTCGAGTGCGTCACCGGCCTCCAGGTCCATCGCCTCCAGGCCCGCGAAGTCGCTCTGCCTGGGCATGAAGAACGGCACGTCCTCGCCGAAACCGCCCAGCAGCGAGGGTGCGTCGGCGGCGTCGCGCGCCTCCTGCGCGGCCCAGAAGGCGCGGGCTTCGGCGAGCTCGCGCTCGCGCTCCTCGGCGAGCGCGTCGGCGACGGCCGCGCGTATCTCCTCGGCGGGTGTGCCCGCGCTCCGGTTCTGCTGCTGAGGCACCGAGGCGTCGACCCGCCGGCCCTCGGCCAGCTCCGCGCGCAGGGCGGTGACCTGCTTGCGCAACCCGTGAGCGGCGTGCACAGCGGCGGCGCCGACAGCCGTGGCAGCGGCGGTGGTCAGCAACAGGGCAAACGGCATGGCGCTCACTGACATACTCCCGGTTTCGATCGACACCCCCGACTTCCTACATCAGCTTGTCCTGTACGGGCGCCTGCTGTCAGTGCATTACGTCACGAAATGGACAGGTCTTTGTGCCCGATGTTTGGCCCTGTGGCTGATGTGACCTGCAGGAACGACTCTCCCCCGGGACGTAGATCACATCCTGGGGGAGATTCGGTCACGATCGGGGCTCAGGCCGGTTCGGCAGCCCGCTGAGCAGCGGCTCAGCTCAGCCGCACACCCCTCGTGGTCGCGCTGAGCCTCGCCTGCGCTGCGGGCTGGGGGTGCCCCCGGCCGAAGGCTGGGGGAATGGCGCCCTCCTGCGTCGGACGCCCTCTACCCTCCGCTGCGGCTCAGCTCAGCCGCACACCCCTTGTGGTCGCGCTGAGCCTCGCCTGCGCTGCGGGCAGATGGCGCCCTCCTGCGTCGGACGCCCTCTACCCTCCGCTGCGGCTCAGCTCAGCCGCTCGATGACCATGGCCATGCCCTGGCCGCCGCCGACGCACATCGTCTCCAGGCCGAACTGCTTGTCGTGGAACTGCAGGCTGTTGATCAGCGTGCCGGTGATGCGGGCGCCGGTCATGCCGAAGGGGTGGCCGACGGCGATGGCGCCGCCGTTGACGTTGACCTTGTCCAGCGGCAGGCCCAGGTCGCGGTACGAGGGGATGACCTGGGCGGCGAAGGCCTCGTTGATCTCGGCCAGGTCGATGTCGTCGATGGTCAGCCCGGCGCGCTTCAGGGCCTGCTTGCTGGCCTCGACCGGGCCGTAGCCCATGATCTCGGGGGAGAGACCGGAGACGCCGGTCGACACGATGCGGGCCAGCGGGGTCAGGCCCAGCTCACGCGCCTTGGTGTCCGACATGATCACGAGGGCGGCGGCGCCGTCGTTGAGCGGGCAGCAGTTGGCCGCCGTGACGAGACCGTCGGGGCGGAACACCGGCTTCAGGCCCTGCACGCCCTCCATGGTCACGCCCGCGCGAGGGCCGTCGTCCTTGGCGACGACCGTGCCGTCCGGCGTGGTCACGGGGGTGATCTCCCGCTCCCAGAAACCGTTCTTGAGGGCTTCCTCGGCGAGGTTCTGCGAACGGACGCCGAACTCGTCCATGTCCTGGCGGGTGACACCCTTGATCCGCGCCAGGTTCTCGGCGGTCTGCCCCATCGCGATGTACGCGTCCGGGACGAGGCCCTCCTCGCGCGGGTCGGACCAGCTCGTGCCCTCCTGCTCGGCACGCGCGGCCGTACGGGCCTCCGCCTCGGCGAAGAGCGGGTTGCGGGTGTCCGGCAGGCTGTCGGAGTTGCCCTTGACGAAGCGGGACACCGTCTCGACGCCGGCGGAGATGAAGACGTCGCCCTCGCCCGCCTTGATGGCGTGCAGCGCCATGCGGCTGGTCTGCAGCGAGGAGGAGCAGTAGCGGGTGACCGTGCAGCCGGGGAGGTGGTCCATCCCCATCTGCACGGCGATGATGCGGCCCAGGTTGTTGCCCTGCTCGCCGCCGGGGAGGCCGCAGCCGAGCATCAGGTCGTCGATGTCCCTCGGGTCGAGCTCGGGGACCTTGGCCAGCGCGGTCTGGATGATGGTCGCGGTCAGGTCGTCCGCGCGCAGATCCTTGAGGGACCCCTTGAAGGCCCGGCCGATGGGCGAACGGGCAGCAGAGACGATCACGGCTTCGGGCATCACGCGGCTCCATGAGGGCTGGAAGGCAGGAAAGGCTGGGCTGCCTTGGAAGTTACCCGGACGTATAGCTGAGGTCACCCAACAGGTGATGTGATGCGGACCTCTTTTCTAAGCAACCGCTCAGTCGCCCGCATTGTTCCCCCGGCGCCGGACCGCCGCGGCCCTCTCCCGGGCGCACCCCCGCGTGTTCCTCCCGGGGTGCGCCCTGCTCGTCGCTCGTCCCGGGGCGCACCCTGCTCGTCGCTCGTCGCGGGCGCCCCCTGCCAGTCACTCGTCCCGGGGGTACCCGCCTCGTGCGGGAGGCGCCGCCCTCAGGCCCGCCGCCAGGTCGCGCCCGATCCGTGTCCGGGCAGCGGTCCGTGGCCGGACTCCGTCCCGGTGCCCTCGTGCGGCACCGGTTCGGTGTGGGCGGGAAGACGGCGGCGCCTGCGGTGCTTGAGCAGGGCCCAGGGCGCCCGCGCTCCCGTCACCTCGGTGCCCGCCTCCCGTGCGGCGCGGGAGGCGGCCTTGGCTACCGGCAGCATGCCCTCGCGGCGTGAGCCGTCCAGGTGGTCGGACTCCGGCCACAGGCCGAGCGCGGCGCAGAGCGTCGGCAGCATCGCCATCGAGGCGGTCGCGTAACCCTCGGCCGAGGGGTGGTAGTTGTCCGGTCCGAAGAGCTCGCGCGGGTTCGCCTCGAACTCGGGTCCGAGCAGGTCGCCCAGCGAGACCGTCCGCCCGCCCTGTTCCACCGCGCCGATCGTCTGCGCGGCGGCCAGCTGCCGGCTCACCCGCCGGGCCAGCCACCGCAGCGGCTGGTAGACGGGCTCGATCGTGCCCAGGTCGGGGCAGGTGCCCACGACCACCTCGGCTCCCGCCGTGCGCAGTCTCCGTACGGCCGTGCTCAGGCAGCGCACCGACTGGGTGGCCGGCATCCGGTGGGTCACGTCGTTCGCGCCGATCATGATCGCGCACAGGTCCGGAGGGCCGGACGGGTCCGCCAGCACCAGGGAGACCTGGCGCTCCAGGTCGTCCGACCGCGCCCCCGGCAAGGCCACGTTCCGGAAATCCACCGGGCGTTCCGCCACCGCCGCAAGCCCCGACGCCAGGAGCGCCCCAGGCGTCTGACCGGCTCTGCGCACCCCCTGGCCGGCGGCCGTCGAATCGCCCAGCAGGACGAAACGCAAGGGGTCCGCGGGGCCGGCGAAAGCCACCCCGTACCGTCCGTCCGCACTCGGCGGGACGGGAGCCTTGCCGCCGCCCACCAGCCGCTTCGCCAGCTGGACCTCGGCCAGTACCAGCCCCACCGTCGCGGCGCCGATCAGTCCGACGCTGCCGCCGCCGTAGGCCGCACCCGCCGCGATCCGCCGTGCCACCCTCGCCCTCGACACAGTCCGGTCCACCTCCTCCGTGCCGTACAGCCGTTCACAGCACTACCTGCCCCGTGGGGGGCGTAGCTCAATCGCTTCGCCCGATCTCCTGCCCGTACGCATACTCTTGGCGGACCATCACGGAGATCCCGGAGTACACGGTGCAATTCCACGATTCGATGATCGGTCTTGTCGGCAACACCCCGCTGGTCAGGCTGCGCAATGTGTCGGCAGGCATCCAGGCGACGGTCCTGGCCAAGGTCGAGTACTTCAACCCCGGCGGTTCGGTGAAGGACCGCATCGCGCTGCGCATGATCGAGGCCGCGGAACAGAGCGGTGAGCTGAAGCCCGGCGGCACGATCGTCGAGCCCACCAGCGGCAACACCGGTGTGGGTCTCGCGATCGTCGCCCAGCAGAAGGGCTACAAGTGCATCTTCGTGTGCCCGGACAAGGTGTCCACGGACAAGATCAACGTCCTGCGGGCGTACGGCGCCGAGGTCGTCGTCTGCCCCACCGCGGTGGACCCGGAGCACCCGGACTCCTACTACAACGTCTCCGACCGTCTGGTCCGTGAGACCCCGGGGGCCTGGAAGCCCGACCAGTACTCCAACCCCAACAACCCGCGCTCGCACTACGAGACCACGGGCCCCGAACTCTGGGAGCAGACGGACGGGCGGATCACCCACTTCGTCGCCGGTGTCGGCACGGGCGGGACGATCACCGGCACCGGCCGCTACCTGAAGGAGATCAGCGGGAACCGTGTGCGGGTCGTCGGCGCCGACCCGGAGGGGTCCGTGTACTCGGGCGGCTCGGGACGCCCCTACCTGGTGGAAGGCGTCGGCGAGGACTTCTGGCCCAGCGCCTACGACCGTACGGTCACGGACGAGATCGTCGCGGTCTCCGACAAGGACTCCTTCCAGATGACCCGGCGTCTCGCCAAGGAGGAGGGCCTGCTCGTCGGCGGCTCCTGCGGCATGGCGGTCGTCGCGGCCCTGGAGGTGGCCTCGCGCCTCGGCCCCGACGACGTGGTGGTCGTCCTGCTGCCGGACAGCGGCCGCGGATACATGAGCAAGATCTTCAACGACGAGTGGATGGCGGACTACGGCTTCCTCGAGGACAGCGGTCCGTCCGCCCGGGTCGGCGCGGTGCTCGACTTCAAGGAGGGCCCGCTGCCCTCACTCGTCCACATGCACCCCGAGGAGACGGTCGGCGAGGCCATCGACGTGCTCCGGGAGTACGGCGTCTCGCAGATGCCCATCGTGAAGCCGGGAGCGGGACACCCGGACGTCATGGCCGCGGAGGTGATCGGCTCGGTGGTGGAGCGGCAGCTCCTGGACGCGCTGTTCACCCAGCGGGCGACGCTGTCGGACCCCCTGGAGAAGCACATGTCGGCCCCGCTGCCGCAGGTCGGCTCGGGCGAGCCGGTCGAGGACCTGATGGCGGTGCTCAGCGGCACCGACGGCGCCGACGCGGCGATCGTCCTCGTCGAGGGCAAGCCGAAGGGTGTCGTGAGCAGGCAGGACCTGCTGGCCTTCTTGGCGAAGGACGCGGTCTCCAAGGCGTAGGCCGTGCCCGGCCGCGGGTGCCGTTCCCGGGGCGGGGTGCGCCCGGACGGCGGCGCGGCCCGGGCACCCGTCCGGGTTGCCCGCGACTCCGGCCGTCCGCGCGGGCGGCGCGTTTCCGTACGTCGCGAAAAAGGTACGAGCGCGACACGTCGCCGCAGCACCGGCTTAACACGGCTCCGGCAGAGTGATGGGTGTCGGCAGGGAAACCCGCCGGCACCCGAGACGGCGACACGGACTACGGAGCGGCTCCCGGACCTCCACCGTCGCCCGGACGCGACACCCGGCCCTGACCCGGGACCGCGTCCCTCGCGGGGACCGCCGTCGTCCCGCCCCCCGGCAACGGGGGTGCGGCGGTCCCCGCGACTACTCGTGCGCCCGCCACGTATCGCGGTCGCCCTCAGCTGACGGCCTCGGCTCTCCCGGCCGGCGTGCCGCGCCCGCCCTCAGCCGTCCCAGCCGGAGGATGCGGACCGCCGCCTGTCCCGGCCCCACGGCCATCCGCGTGCCGCGTGCACCGCGTTCACACCGACGATGCCCAGCCAGGCCACCACGAGCCCTTCGATCCCCGCGTTGGCGACGCCGATCGCGGACAGCGGGATCGCCAGGACCAGCGACACGGCACCAAAACCGAACCGCTCCCCGAAGCCCGGCCCCGCCGGCCGCGCGGTCCCACGCGCCTCCGCCGTCCGCCGCTCCGCGGCGCTCCGCCGCAACCGCTGTCCGTGCGGGCCGGCCAGCCGCTCCTCGACACGTTCCAGGAACGAGTCGATCAGGGCGGAGTCGTAGTCGGGCCCCAGCTCACGGCGGGCCTGCAGGGTGGCGTCGAGCTCTCGCCTGAGCTCCGGATCACGGGCGTCCATGCACCCACGGTACGAATCCGGGAGGCCCGGGACAGTGGGGCTAGCCCCCCAGTTCCGGGGCCGGTCCGCCGGGCGCGGCGGACGCCCGCCTGTCGGCGTAGCGTGGATGCCGGGAGAGGGAGGCGAGCCCATGGCCACCATCACACCGTCCGCCCGGGCCATACCCCGCACCACCGGCACGAGAGCCCGGCTGGTCAACGAGGCCGAGCTACGGGCCACGCTCTCCACATACCGTGAACTCGCGGACGAGGACTGGCGGCGTCCGACGCCCTGCACAGGCTGGACGGTCAGGGACATGCTCGCCCACACCGTCGGCCAGTACGAGGAGCTGCCGCGCCCCTGGGTCGCCGTCCGCCGCATCCGCGGGGCCGCTCGCAGTCATCCGCACCTCGGCAGACTGGACGGACACAACGAGGCGCAGATCGAGGACCGCCGCGCCGTACCGGGGCGCGAGCTGATCGGCGCCCTCGCCCACTTCGCACCCCAGGGCCTCGTCGCGCTGCGGCGCATACCGGCGGCCGTACGGCGGCGGATCCGGCTGAGCGTGCTCTACCCGGAGGCCAAGGCCCTGCCCGACGACTCGGTGGACTACCTCGGCAACGTCCTCATCACGCGGGACACCTGGATGCACCGGGTGGACCTGGCCGACGCCACCGGCACCGAGCCGGTGCTCGACGGGCACGACCGGGAGATCGTCGCCCAGGCGGTGCTCGACCTGGCACTGGCCTGGACCGGACCGGCCGTGGAGATCGACCTCCACGGCCCCCTGGGCGGACGGCATCTGCTGGGCACCGGGGACCCGGCCGCCACCCTCCGGGCCGACGCGCTCGACTTCGCCCGCCATCTCTCGGGGCGGCGGGTGCGCGGGAGTCTGGACGTGGAGGGCGAACCCGCCGCACGGAAGGCGCTGACCGCCGCCCGTGTCGTGTTCTGACCGCGGCGTCACGAGCCGTCCGGTCACGGGACAGGCCGGCCCGCGAGGCGGCTCACCGGGGGGCGACCTCCGCGAGGAACGCCTCGGGCGTGACCGCGTACCCCATCGGGTTGATGACGGGGACCGGGACACCGTCCAGCAGGACCGTGGGGGTGGAACGGACGCCGCTCTCCTCGAAGGCCGCGGACACCTGCGCCGCCCACGGCAGGTAGGTGCGCTCCGAGACCTTCTGCCGGAAGGCGTCGGTGTGCAGCGCCTCGACCTCATCGGCCAGCCTCAGCAGGTTGGCGCGGTCCGAGAAGGCGTCCACCTCCTCGCTGGGCTGATCGGCGTACAGGGCCCGCAGAAGGTGCAGGAACGGCTTCTGCCCCTCGTCCGCCGCCGCTCCCAGCACGGCCAGGGCCTCCAGGGAGCCGCTGCCCCCGGCCGAGGCGTCGATGAAGGTGCCGAAATGGTGGTCGATCGCGAAGCTCCCCTCGTCCGCGGCCTGCTCCATCACGGCCCCGAGGCCCAGTTCCATGCGCTTGCAGAACGGGCAGCGCAGATCGGCGTAGACGCTCAGCACACGGGCGGCGTCGGAGTCCCCGTAGCGGACGACGGTGCCGCCGGGCCCTCTGGTGTTGGCTGGGATCATGACCCCAGGTTCGGCAGGGCCGGCCGGTCCCGCAATGCGAGCGGCCGGACGGGCCACGGCGTACGCGGGCGTGTCCGGTCCCCGGGCTGTATATGGACATGCAGACCGCTTGCTGGCTGAATGGATTCTCCGGCGCCGGAGCGGTGCGGTGGAGATCTGGAGGGGACACCATGAGCGGGAGCAGCCCGGCCGCGCGGTTGCAGCGGCTCTTCGAGGGGCGGCGGCTCACTCCCACCCAGCGGCGCATCGCGCACTCCATGGTCCGCGAGGCCGCCGACGCCCCCTTCCTGTCGAGTGTGGAGCTCGCCGAGCTGGCCGGCGTCAGCCAGCCCTCCGTCACCCGCTTCGCCGTGGCGCTCGGCTTCGACGGATACCCCGCCCTGCGCAGGCACCTCAGGGAGGTCGCACCGGCCGGGGACGCGGGCGGGGAGGACACGGGGGAGACCCTCAACGAGTACCAGCAGGCGGTGCTGGCCGAGATCGAGAACCTGCGGCAGCTTTCCGGGCTGCTGGCCGACCCCGCCCCCGTCGAGCGGGCGGGGAGGCTGCTCGCCGAGTCCCGGCCGCTGCCGGTGCTGGGCCTGCGGGCCGCTTCCTCGCAGGCCCGCGGGTTCGGGTACTTCGCCGCGAAGGTCCACCCCGACGTACGGGTCCTCGACGAGGGCGGAAGCATGCTGTACGACCGCGTCGACGCCGCCAGGCGCGCGGGTGCGAGCGCGCTGATCTGCTTCGCGCTGCCGAGGCACCCGCGGGAGGTGGTCGACGCCCTCGCGTACGCCCGGGAACAGGGGCTGACCACGGTGACCGTCGCCGACTCGGCGTTCGCCCCGGTCGCCGCCCACAGCGATCTGCTGATCCCGGCGGCCGTGGGGACGGGGCTCGCCTTCGACACCGCCTGCGCCCCGATGCTGCTGGGCCGGGCGCTCCTGGAGGCCATGTGCGACGGGCTGCCCGAGGCACAGGCCCGGCTGGAGGAGTTCGACGCGAGGGCCGCCGCGCGGGGGCTGTTCCTCGACTGAAGCCGTCCCGTCGGGAGGGCCCCTGCCGTTCTCAGAAACCGCTCATCCGCGCCCGTTAACCTCCGCCACCGGAAGGCTCGCAGGGAGCCGCGGGAATGAGGTGCGGACGTGGGACGGGGAGCGCAGTCGTTGGCGAGGGTGGCCGTGATCGTACGGGCCGGGGCCGCGCCGCTGTGGTGGCCGGGCCTGCTCGCGGCGGCCGTCGGGGCGTTCGTCCCCGGACTCGCCGGGCGGCGGATCGGGCTGACGGCCGGCGCCGCGCTCTTCCTGATCGCCCTGGCCCTCGTGGCGTTCACCCGGAACGGGCGCTACGCGGAGCTCGCCCGGGGAGCGACGCGGGCGGGGCGGGGCGACTTCCTCCAGGACCGGGACGTGACCGTGCGGAACTGGCGGCGCACCCACCGCTGGTGGCTGCTGGGCGCGTTCCTGGCCGCGGTCGCCGGTGCGTACGTACTGCCGGGCGCGGGCGGGCTGCTGCTGGCCGGCGCGGGTGCGGGCCTGTGGCTGAAGGCCGCCAGGATCGGGCGGCGCGAGCGGAGCGAGGACGTCCTGTACTGGGTGCGCACCGACCGGGTGGAGGGCGGACGGCCCGCGGGCAGGCGGGTCGAGGGCTACCGGACGACCGGGCCCATGGCGGGGGACGCCGCACCCGGTGGGGCGCGGCGTCACCGCCGGTGAGAGGGCTGGTTCAGACCTCCAGCGTCGCCTCGATCTGCCGCAGCTGGTGCCGGGCCATCGCCAGGTTGGCCCGGCTGCCGTCCAGCACCAGGTAGAGGAAGAGACCGTTGCCTCCGCGCGCCTTGAGCAGGCGGATCAGGTGGTACTGGGTGCCCAGGGTGATCAGGATGTCCTCGATCTCGTCCTTGATCCCGAGGTGCTCCATCGTCCGCAGCTTGGCCCGGACCACGTCGGTGTTCCCCGCGGCGGCCACGTCGAGATTGAAGTCCTTGCCGCCGCCCAGGGTGCCCAGCGCCATGCCGCTGGTGTGGTCGACGAGAGCGACGCCGGTGGCCCCCTCGATCGACGACATCGCTTCCTTCAGTGCCGTTTCGGTGTTGGCCATGATGTCCGTTTCCTTTCAATGGCCGGCCGGGCGGCCGGTCCGTCGACTCGGTGTGCGTGAGTGCGTGTGTGCGTGTCCGGGTGTCATGTGGGGTCCGGAGTGGTGGTGCGGCGCGGCAGGGTCCGCTGCGCCGGACGCGGAGGCGGTACGGGGGCGTCGGCGCGCTCCTGCGCCGCGTCCACCACTTCGCCGATCCGCGCGCCCGCCCTGCGGCCCTCCAGATGGAGCCGCCCCACGTTGATGCGGTCGTCGGCGAGCAGCGTCAGCACGGCGGAGGAGCCCGCCGCGTATGTGGCGATGTAGCCGCTGGTGCCGCGGATCAGGAGCTCCCGGAACCCGCCGCGGCCGGTGGCGTCGGCCATCCGGATCGAGACTCCGAGAGCGGCGGCGGTCAGTGCGGCGACCCCCTCGGCCTCGATCCCCGGGGTGTCGTGGGCGACGATCAGGCCGTCGGTGCTGGCGGCCAGCCCTCCCGTCAGGAGCGGGACCCGGGCGCGTAACCGCTGGAGCTCGTCGAGGACATCCTTCACTTCGGCCTCGGGCACCATCAGCTGTCTCCTCCCGGCACGCTGTCTGAGCGCGCGTATCACAGGGCCTCCAATGCGTCTCTGAGGCGGCGCAGCAGGGCGACGTCGGGGTCTGTCGTCACCTCGGGCAGCGTGGGGCGGCCGGGCTCGGCGGCGGATGCGGGCAGGGCCGGACGGACGGCCTCGACCAGTCCGGCGGCCGCGAGCCGGCGCAGATCGACCAGGATGTGGAAGGCCGACCGGCCCAGTTCCCGGGCGATGTCGGTGGCCGTGCGCTCGCCGTCCACCAGGGCCAGGACACGGCGCTGGCGTGGTGGGACGGACGCGTCCACGTGGTGTGCGGTGAGGGTGAGGGGGGCGCTGTCGGTCAGCGCGTCCGGCCAGATGCGGTCCAGTAACTCCCGGCGCCTGAGCGTCTCGCGCTGCACGGCGTGCACGGGCACGGGGCGGACCGGGCCGATCCAGTGGGAGACGCCGTAACGGAAGCGGGCCGGGCTGTTGGTGGGGGCCAGCGCGAAGAAGGCCGCGTCGTACAGCGCTCCCAGGTGGCAGAGTTCGAGCGCCCCGCCGGGGATCCGCCCGCTGTCCACCAGATAGCGGCCGACCCGCTGCCCCGCGCCGGCCTGGGCGACCGCGTCCCACCAGCCTTCGGAACGCAGGGCTCCGCCGGTGGTGAGCAGGACGTCGATTCCGGGTGTCGCCGGGCTCTCCGCGTGGACGACCTGGCCGTCGGCGAGATACAGGGTCCCGCGGTCGCGCATCAGTGCGCCGGTTGCGCGCTCCGCCGCGAGCCGCTGCAGCATCGGGGAGGGCGCGGACAGTTCGGTGGTGCCGGGGCCGGCGGTGGCGGTGGGACTCATGCCAGGACCAGCCGGTCGACGATCTCGCCGAGCCGTATGCGGGCCAGGGCGAGGTTGCCCTCGGCGCGGTCCAGCCACAGGTGGAGGAAGACGCTGCTGTCGAAGGCCGTCTCGACGAAACGGAGGATGTGATAGCCGGGTGCCGTGGTGACGATGACGTCCTCGACCGCGGGTGCCGGCGGCCCCGCGGACAGGGCGGCCTGCGCGAACACCGGTTGTTCCGCGGCCATCCTGGCCACCTCCGCCGTCTCGGCGGCCGTGGCCTCGTGGTCGCCGTTGGGCGACTCACCGATCGTGCCGAGCGCCAGACCACTGGTCCAGTCGACGACCGCGGCACCACGGGCACCGGGCAGTCTCATGACTTCGATCAGGCACTCGTCGATTCCGGGCAACGCGAACTCCCCTCCCGACGCGGTGTACGGGTGTGATGGAGAGGCTACGCAACGTGTGTGTGCCCTGTGGGAGTTCTGGCATTTTCCATTGGTACATGCGAACGGCGGTGTAAAGGAGCCCAGGTGGACGCGCGGCAGCCGGTCGGAACTCGTCCGACCGGCTGTCCGTCGTGGTGCGGAATCCGACTGCGGATGTCCGTCGTCAGGCCTCTTCGCGGGCGGACATCACCACCTTGTTGACCACCCAGAGGCCGATTCCGATCAGCAGGAGGATCCCGGCGCGGATGTAGACGTCCGCCGCCCGGTCGGCCAGGGGGCTGGCCAGGATCAGGGAGGTGATCGCCCCCAGTACGGGGAGCGCCGTCGGCGCCCGGAAGTGGCGGTGCTCCACCCGGTCCTTGCGCAGCACCAGTACGGCGATGTTGACCACGGCGAACACGCACAGGAGCAGGAACGAGGTGGTGTCGCCGAGGCCCTCGATCTCCCCGGTCGACACGAGGCCGACGGCGAGGACGGTCACGAAGACGATGCCCACCCACGGCGTGCGCCGCTTGGCCAGGACACGGCCCATCGCGCGGGGCAGGATGCGCTCGTTGGCCATGCCGTAGCAGAGGCGCGAGGCCATCATGATGTTGATCAGGGCCGAGTTGGTGACCGCGAACAGGGCGATCAGCGCGAAGAGCTTCGGCGGGAAGTCGACGCCGCCCGCCTTCACCACCTCCAGCAGCGGACCGCTCGACCCCTCCAGGGTCCGGGAGTCCACCAGCAGGGAGGAGACCAGGGCGACCAGCACGTAGATGGTGCCGGTCACCGCGACGCCGATGAAGATGGCGCGCGGGAAGGTGCGGGCCGGATCGTGGGTCTCCTCCGCCATGTTCACCGAGTCCTCGAAGCCGACGAAGGCGAAGAAGCCGAGCGCCGTCGCCCCGAGCACGCCGGTGAGCAGCGCGTAGCCGGTGCCGCCCGTCTCCAGCTCGGTGAGCCGGGAGGGCTCGCCGCCCCCGGACAGGACGGCGTACGCGCCGATGGAGAGGATCACCACCAGTCCGCTGAGCTCGACGAGGGTCAGTACGACGTTCGCCTTCACCGACTCGGCGACGCCCCGCAGGTTGACGGCGGCGAGGGCGAGGATGAACAGGATCGCCACCAGGGTGGGCGGCAGGGCGTGCGTGAACTCGCCGAGGTAGTCGCCGCCGAAGGCGCGGGCCGCCGCGCTGGCGGAGGACAGGCCGGAGCACATGACCATGAAGGCGACGACGAAGGTCAGGAACGGGACCTTGAACGCCTTCTGGGTGTAGAGCGCCGCCCCGGCGGCCTTCGGGTACTTGCCGACGAGTTCGACGTACGAGGCCGCCGTGAGGATCGCGACCAGGAACCCGATGAGGAACGGCAGCCAGAGGGCTCCGCCCACCTTGCCCGCGACCTTGCCGGTCGTGGCGTAGATGCCGGTGCCGAGGATGTCGCCGATGACGAACAGGATGAGCAGCTTGGGGCCGATGGCCCGCTTGAGCGCGGGCTCACCGGACGAGGTCGCCGACTGCGGTGCGGACATGGGGCCTCCCCGTGGGTGTGGTGCCGGAAGGCCTTCCCGGAGAGACGCGGACCTCACCTGTTGACTAGGACTATTCAGCTAGACAGGATGTGAATAGGTGAGTCACATTCGCGAGGAGGCATCCCCATGTCAGGACCCCGGCCCGTACGGGCACCGCGCGGTACGGAGCTCAGCGCCCTGGGATGGCAGCAGGAAGCCGCCCTCCGCATGCTGCACAACAACCTCGACCCCGAGGTCGCCGAACACCCCGACGAGCTCGTCGTCTACGGGGGCACCGGCAAGGCCGCCCGCGACTGGCGCTCCTTCGACGCCATGGTCCGCACCCTGAGGACGCTCAGGCAGGACGAGACGATGCTCGTCCAGTCCGGGCGGCCCGTCGGTGTGATGCAGACCCACGAGTGGGCGCCGCGCGTCCTGATCGCCAACTCCAACCTGGTCGGCGACTGGGCCAACTGGGAGGAGTTCCGCCGTCTCGAGGCCCTCGGCCTGACCATGTACGGCCAGATGACCGCCGGGTCCTGGATCTACATCGGCACCCAGGGCATCCTCCAGGGCACGTACGAGACCTTCGCCGCCGTCGCCGCCAAGCGCTTCGGCGGCACGCTCGCGGGAACCATCACCCTCACCGCCGGGCTCGGCGGCATGGGAGGCGCCCAGCCGCTGGCGGTCACCATGAACGACGGAGTCGCGATCTGCGTCGACTGCGACCCCCGTGCCATCGAGCGCCGCATCGAGCACAAGTACCTGGACGTGCGGGCCGACTCCCTGGAGCACGCGCTCCAGCTGGCCGTCGAGGCCCGCGACGCCAGGCGCCCGCTCTCCATCGGCCTGCTCGGCAACGCGGCCGAACTGCTGCCCCGGATGCTCGCCGAGGGCGCACCCGTCGACATCGTCACCGACCAGACCAGCGCCCACGACCCGCTCGCGTACCTCCCCGTCGGCGTCGACTTCGACGACATGGCCTCCTACGCCGCCGAGAAGCCCGCCGACTTCACCCGGCGCGCCCGGGAGTCGATGGCGGCCCATGTCGAGGCCATGGTCGGCTTCATGGACGCGGGGGCCGAGGTCTTCGACTACGGCAACTCCATCCGCGGCGAGGCGCAACTCGCAGGCTACGGGCGTGCGTTCGACTTCCCCGGGTTCGTCCCCGCCTACATCAGGCCGCTGTTCTGCGAGGGCAGGGGACCCTTCAGGTGGGCCGCGCTGTCCGGCGAGGCCTCGGACATCCACAAGACCGACAAGGCGCTGCTCGACCTCTTCCCCGAGAACGAGTCCCTCCACCGCTGGATCAGGATGGCCGGGGAGCGGGTCCACTTCCAGGGCCTCCCGGCCAGGATCTGCTGGCTGGGCTACGGCGAACGCGACCGGGCCGGCGAGCGCTTCAACGACATGGTGGCGAGCGGCGAGCTCGCCGCACCCCTGGCCATCGGGCGCGACCACCTCGACTGCGGCTCGGTCGCCTCGCCCTACCGAGAGACCGAGGCCATGCTGGACGGCTCGGACGCCATCGCCGACTGGCCGCTGCTCAACGCCATGGTCAACGTGGCCTCCGGGGCGTCCTGGGTGTCCCTGCACCACGGGGGCGGTGTGGGGATGGGCCGCTCCATCCACGCGGGACAGGTCACGGTCGCCGACGGCACCGCGCTCGCGGGCGAGAAGATCCGGCGGGTGCTCACCAACGACCCCGGGATGGGGGTCATCCGGCACGTCGACGCGGGGTACGACATCGCCGGGTCCGTCGCCGCGGACCAGGGCGTGCGTGTCCCGATGACGGAGGACGAACCCCGGTGAACACGGCTGACGACGGTGAGGCCGCGGCAGGGGAGCACGGCGGCGGACCGGTGACGGACGCGCGGGCCGGCGTACCGTCCACGTCCGGCCCGCAGGCCGGAGCCGGGGCCGCGCCGCAGTCCTTCGACGCGATGTGGCGCGGCCTCGCGCCCCTGGGCCGGCACCCGGGAAGCGGCGGCTACCGGCGCTACGCGTGGTCGGAGGCGGACCTGGAGTGCCGGGAGTGGTTCCGGGCCCAGGCGGAGTCCCGAGGGCTCGTCCACGAGACCGACCGCAACGGCAACCAGTGGGCCTGGCTCGGCGACCCTCTCGCCGGGGACGCCGTGGTCACCGGGTCGCACCTCGACTCCGTGCCCGACGGCGGGGCCTTCGACGGCCCGCTCGGCGTGGTGTCCGCCTTCGCCGCCCTGGACGAACTCCGCCGCAGGGGAGCGGAGTTCACCAGACCCTTCGCCGTGGTCAACTTCGGGGACGAGGAGGGGGCACGCTTCGGTCTCGCCTGCGTCGGCTCCCGGCTCGCCGCCGGGCAGCTGACCGTCGAGCAGGCGCACCGGCTCCGCGACGCCGACGGTGTCCCGCTGCCGCGGGCCATGGAGGCGGCCGGGTACGACCCCGACGCCATCGGTCCCGACCCGGGACGCCTCGCCAGGATCGGCGCGTTCGTCGAACTCCACGTGGAGCAGGGCCGCGCCCTCGACATCGGCGGGGACCCGGTCGGCGTCGCCTCGGCCATCTGGCCGCACGGCCGCTGGCGGTTCGACTTCCGCGGGGAGGCCAACCACGCCGGCACCACACGGCTCGCCGACCGGCGGGACCCGATGCTCCCGTACGCCGAGACCGTGCTCGCGGCCCGGCGCGAGGCGGAGCTCGCCGGCGGCCTCGCCACCTTCGGCAAGATCGCCGTGGAGCCGAACGGGGTGAACGCCATCCCCTCCCTCGTGCGCGGCTGGCTGGACTCGCGCGCCGCCGACCAGGCCACCCTGGACGCCGTGGTGAGCGGTGTCGAGCGGACCGCCCGGGAGCACGCCGGACGCGCCGGGGTCGATCTCGACGTCGTACGGGAGTCGTTCACCCCGGTGGTGGACTTCCAGCACGCGCTCCGGGACGAGATCCGCCGGCTGCTGGACGAACCGGGCCCGGACCGCTCGGGGCGCACCGTGCCCGTGCTCGGCACGGGCGCGGGACACGACGCGGGCATCCTGTCCGCCTCCGTGCCGACGGCCATGCTGTTCGTACGGAACCCCACCGGGATCTCGCACTCACCCGCCGAGTACGCCGCGGAGGACGACTGCGTGGCCGGGGTGGGGGCACTCGCCGACGTACTGGAAGGTCTCGCGTGCAGCTGACAACGCAACCGACGGGCACACCGGTCACCGCGACGTACTGGATGTCGCACGCCTGGCTCGGCACCCATGTCGAGCCGGGCGTCCTCCTGGACGTGGCGGGCGGACGCATCGCCGGGGTCCGGACCGGCATCGACGCCCCGCCGCCCGGAGCCACCGTGCTGGACGGGCTGACCGTCCCCGGCCTGGCCAACACCCACTCGCACGCCTTCCACCGCGCCCTCCGCTCCACCGTCCAGGTCGGTTCCGGCACCTTCTGGACGTGGCGCGAGACGATGTACCGGACGGCGTCCCGGCTCACCCCCGACACCTACTACGACCTGGCCCGCGCCACGTATGCGGAGATGGCGCTCGCCGGGATCACCGCCGTCGGGGAGTTCCACTACCTGCACCACGCGCCGGGGGGAACTCCGTACGACAACCCCAACGCCATGGGGGAGGCGCTCATCGCCGCCGCGGCGGAGGCGGGCATCCGGATCACCCTGCTCGACACCGCCTACCTGGCGGCCGGATTCGGCGAGAAGCCCAGCCGGCACCAGCAGCGCTTCTCCGACACCACCGCCGACGCCTGGGCCGAGCGCGCCTCCCTCCTCAAGGGCGACGACGACATGGTCGTCATCGGCGCCGCCATCCACTCCGTACGCGCCGTACCGGCGGGGCAGCTCTCCACCGTCGCCGGATGGGCCCAGGAGCGGTCCGCGCCCCTGCACGTCCACCTCTCCGAGCAGACCGCGGAGAACGAGGCATGCCTCGCCGCCCACGGACGCACCCCGGCCCGCCTCCTCGCCGACCACGGCGTCCTCGGCCCCCGCACCACCGGCATCCACAACACCCACCTCGCCGCCGAGGACATCGAACTGCTGGGCACCTCCCGGACGGGCACCTGCATGTGCCCGACCACCGAACGCGACCTCGCCGACGGCATCGGCCCCGCCACCGCCCTCCAGGGCGCGGGCTCCCCCCTCTCGCTGGGCAGCGACAGCCACGCCGTGATCGACCTCTTCGAGGAGGCGCGGGCGATGGAACTCCACGAACGGCTGCGCACCCATGTACGCGGCCACTGGACGGCGGCCGCCCTGCTGCGGGCCGCCTCCGCCGACGGGCACGCGGCGCTCGGCCGCCCGGACGCGGGCATCCTCGAACCGGGGGCGCCCGCCGATCTCACGACCGTCGCCCTGGACTCCGTCAGGACCGCCGGACCCGTCCCCCGGCTGGCAGCCGAGGCGGCCGTATTCGCCGCGACCGCCGCCGATGTGCGGCACACCGTGGTCGCGGGACGGCACATCGTCCGCGACGGGAGGCACACCCGGATCGAGGACGTGCCCGGAGCGCTCGCCTCGGCCGTGGCGGCACTGCACGGCTGACCCCGACGGACGCGCCGCCCGCGCGACCGCGACCCACGCCCAGGCCGGCCCGCCCCGCGGCCCGGCCTGCCGAACCCGACGAAAGCCGCACCCCGATGACGACCACCACGACCGCCATCACCCACATCGCGAACCTGGTCACCAACGACCCCTCCCTCGGTGACGGGACCCCCCTGGGCCTGATCCGCGACGCGGCCGTCGTCATCGACGGCGACCGCATCGCCTGGACCGGTGAATCCAGTGAAGCACCCGTCACCGACAACGCCGTCGACGCCGGAGGCCGGGCCGTGATCCCCGGTTTCGTGGACTCCCACTCCCACCTGGTCTTCGCGGGCGACCGCACCGCCGAGTTCAACGCCCGGATGTCCGGACGCCCGTACTCCGCCGGCGGCATCCGGACGACCGTGGCGGCGACCCGCGAGGCGTCCGACGACGAGCTGTCCGCCAACGTCGCACGGCACCTCGCCGAAGCGCTCCGCCAGGGGACCACCACGTTCGAGACCAAGTCCGGATACGGGCTCACCGTCGAGGACGAGACCCGGGCGCTGCGTATCGCCGCCCGCCACACGGACGAGGTCACCTTCCTGGGCGCCCACGTCGTACCCCCCGAGTACGCCGGCGATCCCGCCGGATACGTCGCACTCGTCACCGGCCCGATGCTCGACGCCTGCGCACCGCACGCCCGCTGGATCGACGTCTTCTGCGAGCGCGGCGCCTTCGACGAGGACCAGGCGCGCGCGATCCTCACAGCCGGAGCGGCCAAGGGGCTGCACCCCCGCGTCCACGCCAACCAGCTGGGCCACGGCCCCGGCGTACGGCTCGCCGTGGAACTGGGCGCGGCCTCCGCCGACCACTGCACCCACCTCGACGACGCCGACCTCGACGCCCTCGGGCAGGGCGACACCGTCGCCACCCTGCTCCCCGGCGCCGAGTTCTCCACCCGGGCGGCCTGGCCCGACGCCCGCCGCATCCTGGACGCCGGCGCCACCGTCGCCCTCTCCACCGACTGCAACCCGGGCTCCTCCTACACCTCCTCCATGCCGTTCTGCGTCGCCCTGGCGGTGCGGGACATGGGGATGACACCCGACGAGGCGCTCTGGTCGGCGACCGCGGGCGGCGCGGCCGCGCTGCGCCGCACCGATGTCGGCCGGGTCGCCCCCGGGGCCCGCGCCGACCTCGTGATGCTGGACGCCCCCAGTCACGTGCACCTCGCCTACCGGCCGGGGATGCCCCTGGTCCGGGCGGTGTGGCGCCGGGGCGAGAGAGTCGTCTGAGCCTCACGGAGGAGGGCGGACCGGCGAACGCGGAAGGACCCGCCCTTCGGGGCGGGTCCTTCCGCGAGTCGTCCGTCCGGGAGGTGACGCGGGGTCACTCCTCCACGGTCAGGCCCTTCCTGAGCTTGACGAGGGTCCTGGACAGGAGCCGGGACACGTGCATCTGCGAGATGCCGAGCTCGTCACCGATCTCCGACTGCGTCATGTTGGAGACGAAGCGCATGGAGAGGATGGTGCGGTCGCGCAGCGGCAGCGAGGCGATGAGCGGCTTGAGGGACTCGACGTACTCGATGCCCTCGATGCCGTTGTCCTCGTAGCCGAGGCGGTCCGCGAGAGCGGCCTCGTTGCCGTCTCCGTGCTCGTCGGGCTTGGCGTCCAGCGAGCTCGCGGTGTACGCGTTGCTCGCGGCCATGCCCTCGACGACCTCGTCCCTGCTCAGGCCGAGCCGTTCGGCGAGTTCGAGCACGGTCGGCGCGCGGTCCAGCTTCTGGGCCAGTTCGTCGCCGGCCTTGGCCAGGTCGAGCCGCAGTTCCTGCAGCCTGCGCGGCACGCGCACGGACCAGCTGGTGTCGCGGAAGAAGCGCTTGATCTCACCGACGATGGTCGGCATCGCGAAGGTCGGGAACTCCACGCCCCTGCTGAGCTCGAAGCGGTCGATCGCCTTGATCAGGCCGATGGTGCCGACCTGGACGATGTCCTCCATCGGTTCGCTGCGGGTGCGGAACCGGGAGGCGGCGAACTTGACCAGCGCCAGGTTCAGCTCGACCAGGGTGTTGCGTACGTACGCGTACTCGTGGGTGCCCTCCTCGAGGGCTTCGAGCCGTGCGAAGAGCGTCTTCGACAGGGCCCGGGCGTCCAGCGCGCCGACCTCGGAGTGGTGCGGGATCTCGGGGAGCCCTTCGAGGCCCTCGAACCCGTCGTCCGTGAAGTGGTCGTCGGCGGTCGTGTCTGCGGTGGTGCTGATGCGCGGACCGGGAACGGTGCTCGCGGCAGCGGAGTCGGAATCGGTCGGTCCCTGAGGACATGCCGACGTCGCGATGTGGGTACGCGATACGTCGAGCCGGGGTGACATGGTTCTCCTCCATCGTTCTCGGCATATGGCTGCCGATGCCCATACGTCTTCCTGCGGTGAAGCGGCGCCTCCGAAGCCGATCGGGTTCTGGTGTGGATGTCCCTTCTACCCTTACCCGGTCCCAGCGGTGAGTTACAAGCGCCAAATGCGCCTGTATGTCCGGTTTGTTGAGTTCTTCGACTACCGTGTGGCGAGGGAAACGCGTAATGTTTTACGCACGTCGGGGGCAGCCACGATGACAGCCGCGTACACACCGTGCCGCGGGCAGTGACGAACGGCGAAGAGGGACGGCATGGACCGCGGGACGGTCGGCAGTGCGAACCGGGGTCGGCTACAGGTCGAGGTCCGGACCGAGGGCAGCAGCGAAGTCGTGACGCCGGTGGGTGAGCTCGATCACCACACCGCCGACCTGCTGCGGGAGCCCCTGGAGAACGCGGTCGAGGAAGGGCGTACGCGCCTGGTCGTCGACTGCTCGCGCCTCGATTTCTGTGACTCCACCGGACTGAACGTGCTCCTCGGCGCCCGCCTCAAGGCGGAGGCGGAGGGCGGCGCGGTCCACCTGGCCGGAATGCAGCCGGTGGTGGCGCGCGTCTTCGAGATCACGGGAGCCGAGGCGGTCTTCACCGTCCACGCGTCCCTCGAAGACGCCCTGAGCAGCTGACAGCGGCCGCCGCGATGCGTATCCCAGGGCCCGGGAGCCCCGACTATCGCGCGCGTCACTCCGATGGCGTGGACGAAGTGGGTGTCGCCCCCATTCAGACGGGCAGAAGTCATCCCGTCGGGGTCATGGAGCCCGCACACTCTGTATCTGTTCGATGGCAACACACGGTGAATCGGTGAGGTGAAGCGCTGATGAGCACCACCCGGCAGCATCCGCCGGGCGGCCTCGGCCGCGAGCCGGACGGCACGGGCACTGCCTCTGCCGTACCCGCTGACCGGCAGTGGCGCACCCTCTCGCTGAGAGGGGCCAGCGGCATCGTGCCGATGGCCCGCGACTTCGCCCGTCAGGCCCTCCACGACTGGGGCTGGCTGCCCGCGGCCGGCGCCGACCGCCGGGCGGCCGCCGAGGACGTGCTGCTGGTCGTCTCGGAGCTCGTCACCAACGCCTGCCTGCACGCGGAGGGCCCCGAGGAACTCCGCATCGCCTGCTCGCCCAAGATGCTCCGCGTCGAGGTCGTGGACGGAGGCGCCGGCCAGCCGGCCCCCCGTACCCCGCACCGGGCGGGGCGTCCCGGCGGGCACGGAATGTTTATCGTGCAGCGGCTCTGCCTCGACTGGGGCGTCACCCGCACCCCGGACCAGCCCGGCAAGACCGTCTGGGCGGAGCTCGCGGCTCCCGCGTAGGGAGTCCTTCTGGGCGACCCGGCCGACGTAACCCGGAGCATGACTGAGGCCCCGCACCGATCGGTGCGGGGCCTCAGTCACGCTCAGGGGCGGGTCCGGATCAGCGGACGTCGCCCATCAGCGTCTTGACCTTGCCGCGGTACACGAAGATCGCGACACCGGCGGCCACCGCGAGGGCGGCCTGGAGGGCGACGATCCCGGTGCCGTTGAGATCGACACCCGCGATGGACAGGAGGCCGGTGGTGCAGTCACCCGCGGTGACGGCGAGGAACCAGACACCCATCATCTGGCTCGCGTACTTGGCCGGGGCCATCTTCGTGGTGACCGAGAGGCCGACCGGCGACAGCGTCAGCTCGGCGACGGTCTGCACGAAGTAGATCGCGACCAGCCACATCGCGGCGGCCTTGTGGCCGTCGCCCGCGATGGCCAGCGGCGCCAGGAACAGGAAGAACGACGCACCGACCAGCACCAGACCGGAGCTGAACTTCACGATCGTGCTGGGCTCCTTGCCCCGGCGGTTGAGCGCCATCCAGAAGGCGGCGAAGACCGGGGCCAGCGCCATGATCAGGATCGGGTTGACCGACTGGTACCAGGAGACCGGGAAGGCCCAGCCGAGCACCGAGTTCTCCGCCGACGAGTCGGCGAAGATGGCCATCGTGGAACCACCCTGGTCGTAGATCATCCAGAAGATGGCGGCGGCCACGAAGAACCAGACGTAGCCGGAGACCTTCTTCTGCTCCGCGCCGGTGAGCTCCTTGTCCCGCTTGATGCGGGCCAGGACCAGCACCGGGATGACCAGACCCGCGAGGGTGATCGGGACCAGCAGCCAGTTCAGCGTGTAGACGCCGGTGACGACGGTCACGATGTAGAAGACGGCCGCGATGCCCAGCCAGATCATCGACTTGCGCAGGGTGGACGCGCGCTCCGCCGCGGAGAGCGGCTTGGGCACGATGCTGCTGTGCGCGTCCAGGTGGCGCGTACCGAGCAGGAACTGGGCGACACCGAGGCCCATGCCGACGGCCGCCAGGGCGAAGCCCAGGTGCCAGTTGACGTTCTCGCCGATCGTTCCGATCACCAGCGGGGCGACGAAGCTGCCCAGGTTGATGCCCATGTAGAAGATCGTGAAGCCACCGTCACGGCGCGGGTCGTCCGGGCCGTCGTAGAGGTGGCCGACCATCGTGGAGATGTTCGACTTCAGCATGCCGGAGCCGATCGCGACCAGGCCGAGGCCGGCGAAGAAGGTGCCCTCGGCCGGCAGCGCCAGGGCCAGGTGGCCGAGCATCACGATGCCGCCCGCGATGGCGACGGTCTTGCGGGGCCCCCAGACGCGGTCGCCGAACCATCCGCCCGGCAGGGCGAGCAGGTACACCAGCGACACGTAGACGGAGTAGATCGCCGTGGCCGTGGCGGGGTTCATGTGAAGCCCGTTGGGAGCGATCAGGTAGAGCGGGAGAAGGGCGCGCATGCCGTAGTAGCTGAAACGCTCCCACATCTCCGTCATGAAGAGAGTGGCCAGGCCGCGGGGGTGGCCGAAGAAGGTCTTCTCCGAGCCGGCGGTACCGGCGGAGTCCTTCGTCAGGCTGGACGCCATGGTCGATCCTTGCTGGTCGGGACGCGTCGCCTCGTGAGCGTTACGCGCCCGGTGGGGGGTGGCCGGCACCGGTACGGACATGGCCCACCCCCGACGCCTCGAGGGGATCGATCCGGCCGCCGGGCTCCGTACGGAGGGGCGGGTGGCGGAATCGTGGGACGACCGCTCCGGGATCCACGCCCGGCGCGCGTCCTCGCGTTCCGGGCCCGGCCCACAGGTCATTCACTGATCGGGGCCGGGGGGAACCGGCCCGTACACAAAACCGACCTTCGGTGCGAAACATCGCCCAAAGGTCATGGGTGGTGCAACAGGCGTCGAGCAACCATACGACATGACACAGGGGGATATGAAAGGACTTGAGAGATGGATCACAGGTCCCAGTGGAACCACACTCCCATATTCGAAGGTGTAAGACGTCTCCGCTCCCCTGGCTCGCAGGGCCTGCCGAGCGCTTCACCCCAGCGGTCCCACGCGGACTACCATCACTGCATGACCCGTGTACTGCTCGCCGAGGACGACGCATCCATCTCGGAGCCACTGGCTCGCGCCCTGCGTCGGGAGGGGTACGAGGTCGAGGTCCGCGAGGACGGCCCGACCGCGCTCGACGCCGGACTCCAGGGAGGCGTCGACCTGGTCGTGCTCGACCTCGGACTGCCCGGGATGGACGGCCTGGAGGTCGCCAGGCGTCTCAGGGCCGACGGTCACGCCGTGCCCATCCTCGTGCTCACCGCCCGCGCCGACGAGGTCGACACGGTCGTCGGCCTGGACGCGGGCGCCGACGACTACGTCACCAAGCCGTTCCGCCTGGCCGAACTCCTCGCCCGGGTCCGGGCCCTGCTCCGGCGCGGCGCCACCGAGCCCGCCCCGCAGCCCGCCACGCACGGCGTCAGGATCGACGTCGAGTCACACCGCGCGTGGATGGGGGACGAGGAACTCCAGCTCACCGCGAAGGAGTTCGACCTGCTGCGCGTCCTCGTGCGCGACGCCGGCCGGGTCGTCACCCGCGACCAGCTGATGCGAGAGGTCTGGGACACCACCTGGTGGTCCTCCACCAAGACCCTCGACATGCACATCTCCTGGCTCCGCAAGAAGCTCGGCGACGACGCGGCCAATCCGCGCTACATCGCCACCGTCCGGGGCGTCGGCTTCCGGTTCGAGAAGAGCTGACGTACAGAGACAGACATGCGCCGCCGACTGATCAACTCCACGCTCGCCGTGGTGCTCGTCGTGATCGCCGTCTTCGGCGTCTCCCTCGTCATCGTCGAGACCCGCACCATCAGCAACAGCGCCCAGGAGAGCGTGGACTCCGAGGCCTTCCGGCTGATCAGCGTGGTGGAGAGCCGGCTCCTGGGCGCCGAGCGGATCACCCCCGGTGTCCTCGCCGAACAGGTGGATCCCAGCCGCTACGCCCGGGTCGAGATCCAGGGCAGGGAGCCCATCGAGGTCGGCGAGCGCCCCACGGGCGGCGTCATCCGCAGCACCGAGACGGGTGAGCAGGGAGAGAAGGTCACCGTCGAGGAGTCCCGGTCCACGGTGACCCGGGAGGTCGGCCGGACCCTGCTGATCATCGGGGCGGTGGCACTGCTCGCCATCATCTCCGCCGTACTCCTCGCCGTGCGCCAGGCCGACCGGCTCACCTCCCCGCTCACCGACCTCGCCGAGACCGCCGAACGCCTCGGTTCGGGGGACCCGCGCCCCCGGCACAAGCGTTACGGGGTGACGGAGCTCGACCGGGTCGCCGATGTGCTGGACTCCTCCGCGGAACGCATCGCCCGGATGCTCACCGCCGAGCGGCGTCTCGCGGCCGACGCCTCGCACCAGCTCCGCACCCCGCTGACCGCCCTCTCCATGCGCATCGAGGAGATCTCGGTCACCGACGACCCCGACACGGTGAAGGAGGAGGCGAACATCGCGCTCGTCCAGGTCGAGCGGCTCACCGACGTGGTCGAGCGGCTGCTGACCAACGCCCGGGACCCGCGCACCGGCTCGGCGGTCGTCTTCGACCTCGACGAGGTCGTCAAGCAGCAGATCGAGGAGTGGCGCCCGGCCTACCGCAGCGCCGGCCGGGCGGTCGTCTGCTCGGGCAAGCACGGACTGGAGGCCGTGGGCACACCGGGGGCCGTCGCCCAGGTGCTGGCCGCGCTGATCGAGAACTCCCTGATGCACGGTGGCGGCACGGTCGCCCTGCGTACGCGGGTCACCGGCAACCAGGTCGTCGTCGAGGTCACCGACGAAGGACCCGGAGTCCCCGCCGACCTCGGGGCGCGGATCTTCGAGCGCACCATCAGCGGCCGCAACTCCACCGGCATCGGGCTCGCGGTGGCCCGGGACCTGGCCGAGGCCGACGGCGGCCGGCTCGAACTGCTCCAGCAGCAGCCACCGGTCTTCGCCCTCTTCCTCAGCCGCGTCGTGCCCAGCCGCGAGGAGAACGTCCGCCCGGTGCGCTGACCCGCACCGGACCCGCCGTCAGTTCGAGACGGGCCCCGGCGCTACCGCGTCGGAGGGCCGCCGCTGCTCCAGAAATCGGTCCGTGTCGAGCACGGCCTCCTCGGGGGGCAGCGCCCGGAACACCCAGGTGCGGTAGGACCAGAACCGGAAGAGGGTGGCGATCCCGATGCCGAGGATCTTGAAGAGGTTGCTCTGGACCGGGCTGTTCCACCCGAAGCCGTACGTGGCCAGATAGAGCACCCCCGTCTCGATCACCGCTCCGGCCGCGCTGAACAGCAGGAACAGCATCAGCTCCCGGGTCCGCCCGGTCTTGTCGCGGTCCCGGTACGTCCAGTAGCGGAAGCCGACGTAGTTGAACAGGATGGCGACGACCGTCCCCATCAGCCCTGCCCGCACCACCGGGATGTCCGTGGTGCGCCAGATCAAGTTGGACACGGCCATGTTGACCACGAGCCCGAGAGCGCCGACCGCGCCGAACTTGGCCACCTCCCGGGCCAGCAGATCGAGCCGGGCCCGCAGCGTGCCCCGTTCTCCCATGGTGATCGCTCAGCCCCGTCCGGTCGGTTTCGTCAACCGGGCCATGCTAACCAGCCCTCCCGTGTGATGCCTGTGAGCAGCCGGGGCTGCGCCGCGGCGCCCGCCCTCGCGGTCTCCGCGGCAGGGCCCGGGAGACGGTGAGGGGGCGGTTCCGCGCGCCCGATACCCTGGGCGTGTGACGTTCCCTGTAGTCGGCATGGTCGGCGGCGGTCAGCTCGCCCGTATGACCCACGAGGCGGGTATCCCCCTCGGCCTGAAATTCAAGCTCCTCAGTGACACCCCTCAGGACTCGGCGGCCCAGGTGGTGGGTGAAGTCGTCGTCGGCGACTACCGAGACCTGGAGACCCTGCGGGCCTTCGCGCGCGGATGCGACGTGATCACCTTCGATCACGAGCACGTGCCGACGGAGCACCTGCGGGCCCTGGAGGCGGACGGCATCCCCGTACGCCCGGGGCCCGACGCGTTGGTGCACGCCCAGGACAAGGGGGTGATGCGCGCCCGGCTCGCCGAGATCGGGGCGCCCTGTCCCCGTAACCGCATCGTCGCCGACCCGGCGGACGCCGCGGCCTTCGCCGGCGAGGTGGGCGGCTTCCCCGTCATCCTCAAGACGGTCCGCGGCGGTTACGACGGCAAGGGTGTCTGGGTGGTGCGCTCCGAGGAGGACGCCGCCGAGCCCTTCCGCGCCGGGGTGCCCGTCCTCGCCGAGGAGAAGGTCGACTTCGCCCGCGAGCTGGCGGCCAACATCGTCCGCTCGCCGCACGGCCAGGCCGTCGCCTACCCCGTCGTCGAGTCGGTCCAGGTCGACGGTGTCTGCGACACCGTCATCGCCCCCGCGCCCGGCCTCGACGAGCAGCTCGCGGGCGAGGCCCAGCAGCTCGCCCTGCGGATCGCCGCCGAGCTCGGAGTGGTGGGCCACCTGGCGGTGGAGCTCTTCGAGACGCGGGACGGCCGCATCCTCGTCAACGAACTCGCCATGCGCCCGCACAACTCCGGGCACTGGACCCAGGACGGCGCGGTCACCTCGCAGTTCGCCAACCACGTGCGGGCCGTCCTCGACCTCCCGCTCGGCGACCCCCGGCCGCGCGCCCCCTGGACGGTCATGTGCAACGTCCTCGGTGGCGACTACCCGGACATGTACCAGGGCTACCTGCACTGCATGGCCCGTGACCCGCAGCTCAAGATCCACATGTACGGCAAGGACGTGAAGCCGGGCCGCAAGGTGGGCCACGTCAACACCTACGGCGACGATCTGGCGGACGTGCGCGAGCGCGCCCGGCACGCGGCCGACTACCTGCGAGGAACGATCACCGAATGACCGCAACCGGTTCCGCACCCGTCATCGGCATCGTCATGGGCTCGGACTCCGACTGGCCCGTGATGGAAGCGGCCGCGAAGGCTCTCGACGAGTTCGAGATCCCCTACGAGGTCGATGTCGTCTCCGCACACCGCATGCCGCACGAGATGATCGCCTACGGCGAGTCGGCGGCGGACCGCGGTCTCAAGGCCGTCATCGCGGGAGCGGGAGGAGCGGCCCACCTGCCCGGCATGCTGGCCTCCGTCACCCCGCTGCCCGTGATCGGCGTACCGGTCCCGCTGAAGTACCTCGACGGCATGGACAGCCTGCTCTCCATCGTCCAGATGCCGGCCGGCGTCCCCGTCGCCACCGTCTCGGTCGGCGGGGCCCGTAACGCCGGCCTGCTCGCCGCCCGGATCCTCGCCGCACACGACGCGGACCTGCTGACGCGGATGAAGGACTTCCAGCAGGAGCTCAAGGACCAGGCGACGGAGAAGGGGAAGCGGCTCCGGGCCAAGACCCAGGGCGCGGACTCCTTCGGCTTCGGGAAGTAGGCGGCCCGTGTCCTCCTCCGCGAACCTGGCACGCGCCCGTCTCCTCCTCGACGGCCACCCGGTCGTCGACGGCCACAACGACCTGCCCTGGGCCCTGCGCGAACAGTGCGGCTACGACCTCGACGCCCGGGACATCTCGCGGGACCAGAGCGGCATCCTGCACACCGACATCCCCCGGCTGCGCGCCGGTGGCGTCGGCGCGCAGTTCTGGTCGGTCTACGTCCCCTCGCACCTGGCCGGCGACGACGCGGTCAGCGCCACGCTGGAGCAGATCGACGTGGTCGGCGAGATGCTGGACCGCTACCCCGACGACCTGCGGCGGGCCCTGACGGCCGACGACATGGAGAAGGCCCGCGCCGAGGGCCGTATCGCCTCCCTGATGGGGGCCGAGGGCGGCCACTCCATCAACAACTCACTGGGCGCCCTGCGCGCCCTGCACACCCTCGGCGTCCGCTACATGACGCTCACGCACAACGACAACACCGACTGGGCGGACTCGGCCACCGACTCACCGCGCGTCGGCGGGCTGTCGGAGTTCGGGCGCGAGGTCGTGCGCGAGATGAACCGCGTGGGGATGCTGGTCGACCTCTCCCACGTGGCGGCCACCACGATGCGGGACGCGCTCGCTACCTCGGTCGCACCGGTGATCTTCTCGCACTCCTCCGCCCGCGCGGTCTGCGACCACCCGCGCAACGTCCCCGACGACGTCCTGCGGATGCTCGCGGCCAACGGCGGTGTCGCCATGGCGACCTTCGTGCCGAAGTTCGTCCTGCCGGCCGCGGTGGAGTGGACGGCCGCCGCCGACCGCAACATGCGGGAGCACGGTCTGCACCACCTGGACACCACGCCCGCCGCCATGCGGATCCACGCGGACTTCGAGGCGCTGAACCCGCGTCCGATGGCGACGGTGGGCACGATCGCCGACCATCTCGACCACATGCGCGAGATCGCCGGGATCGACCACATCGGCATCGGCGGCGACTACGACGGCACCGCGTTCCTCCCGCTGGAGCTGGAGGACGTGTCCGGTTACCCGTACCTCGTCGCGGAACTGCTCAACCGCGGCTGGTCGGAGAGCGACCTGGCCAAGCTGACCTGGCAGAACGCGGTACGGGTCCTGCGCGACGCGGAGGCCGTGGCCCGCGACCTGGGCGCCCGGGTCGGCCCGTCCCACGCCACGATCGGCGAGCTGGACGGTCCGGGGCACTGACCCCGTACGACGACGAGGAGGGGCGGCCGCGCGGCCGCCCCTCCTCGTCGTACATGTCCTCGCGGTTCAGGCCTTCGGGCGGCCCATCGCCCGGTACGTCCAGCCGGCCTCGCGCCACACCTCGGGGTCGAGTGCGTTGCGGCCGTCCAGGATGATCCGCCGTCCGGCGGCCTCTCCCAGGGCCACGGCGTCCAGCTCCCGGAACTCGCGCCACTCCGTCAGGTGCAGCACCACGTCCGCCCCGCGCACCGCGTCCAGCGCCGTCTCGGCGTAGCCGAGCGTCGGGAAGAGCTTGCGGGCGTTCTCCATGCCCTTGGGGTCGAACACGGTGACCTGGCCGCCCTGCAGGTGGATCTGCCCCGCCACGTTCAGTGCCGGTGAGTCCCGTACGTCGTCCGAGTCGGGCTTGAAGGTGGCGCCCAGCACGGCGACCCGCGTGCCGAGGAACGAACCGCCGCCCACGGCCTCCCGGGCCAGCTCCACCATGTGACCGCGCCTGCGCATGTTGATGGAGTCGACCTCCCGGAGGAAGGTCAGTGCCTGGTCGGCGCCGAGTTCGCCGGCGCGTGCCATGAAGGCCCGGATGTCCTTGGGCAGGCAGCCCCCGCCGAAGCCGACCCCGGCCCGCAGGAACTTCTTCCCGATCCGCTCGTCGTGCCCGATGGCCTCGGCCAGCTTCACCACGTCGCCGTCGGCCGCCTCGCAGACCTCCGCCATCGCGTTGATGAAGGAGATCTTCGTCGCGAGGAAGGAGTTCGCGGAGGTCTTCACCAGCTCGGCGGTCGGGAAGTCCGTCACCACGAAGGGGGAGCCCTCGGCGACCGGTCCCGCGTACACCTCGCGCAGCGTCTTCTCGGCCCGCTCGCTCTCCACACCGATCACGATCCGGTCGGGGTGCAGGGTGTCCTTGACCGCGAAGCCCTCGCGCAGGAACTCGGGGTTCCAGGCCAGCTCCGCGTCGGTGCCCGCCGGCGCCAGCTCTGCCAGCCGCCGGGAGAGCCGGGCGGCCGAGCCCACCGGCACGGTCGACTTGCCGACGACCAGGGCGGGGCGGGTGAGGTGGGGGGCCAGCGACTCGAAGGCGCTGTCCACGTAACTCATGTCGCAGGCGTACTCGCCGTGCTTCTGGGGAGTGTTCACACAGACGAAGTGGACATCGCCGAACGTCCCGGCCTCCTCCCAGGAGGTGGTGAACCGCAGCCGCCCCGTGGATCCCTCGATACCCGCGACATGCTTCTGGAGGATCTCCTCCAGCCCTGGCTCGTACATCGGCACCCGGCCGGCCGAGAGCATCTCGATCTTCTCGGGCACGATGTCGAGGCCGAGCACCTCGAAGCCGAGCTCCGCCATGGCCGCGGCATGGGTGGCGCCGAGGTAGCCGGTGCCGATCACGGTGATCCTGAGGGCCATGGGGTGCTCCTGAACGATGCGGACAGACGTGCGGAGCCGAGCATAACCGCGGCGGCGGGACGCCCGTTTTCCGGCCGCGCCGGGCCCTGTCGGCAAGCTCACGTGCCCGGCCCGTATGCCGACCGGGACAGGGCCCACTAAAATCAGGTTACTTAACGGTAGTTAGCAGCTTGGGGAGTGAACATCTTGGCGGGTTCGACCGATTTCGACCTGTACCGTCCGGCCGAGGAGCACGACATGCTCCGCGAGGCGATCCGTTCGCTCGCCGAGGCGAAGATCGCCCCGCACGCGGCGGCGGTGGACGAGGAGGCCCGCTTCCCGCAGGAGGCGCTCGACGCCCTGACCGCGAACGACCTGCACGCCGTCCACGTCCCCGAGGAGTACGGCGGCGCGGGTGCCGACGCGCTCGCCACGGTTATCGTGATCGAGGAGGTGGCCCGCGTCTGCGCGTCCTCCTCCCTCATCCCGGCCGTGAACAAGCTGGGCTCGCTCCCGGTGATCCTCTCCGGCTCCGAGGACCTCAAGAAGAAGTACCTGGGCCCGCTCGCCAAGGGCGACGCGATGTTCTCGTACGCCCTCTCCGAGCCCGACGCCGGCTCGGACGCGGCGGGCATGAAGACCAAGGCCGTGCGCGACGGCGACTTCTGGGTCCTCAACGGGGTGAAGCGCTGGATCACCAACGCGGGCGTCTCCGAGTACTACACGGTGATGGCCGTCACCGACCCGGAGAAGCGCTCCAAGGGCATCTCGGCGTTCGTCGTGGAGAAGTCCGACGAGGGCGTCTCCTTCGGCGCCCCTGAGAAGAAGCTCGGCATCAAGGGCTCCCCGACGCGCGAGATCTACCTCGACAACGTCCGCATCCCCGCCGACCGCATGATCGGCGCCGAGGGCACCGGCTTCGCCACCGCGATGAAGACCCTGGACCACACCCGCATCACCATCGCGGCCCAGGCGCTCGGCATCGCCCAGGGCGCCCTGGACTACGCCAAGGGCTACGTCCAGGAGCGCAAGCAGTTCGGCAAGCCGATCGGCGACTTCCAGGGCGTCCAGTTCATGCTCGCCGACATGGCCATGAAGCTGGAGGCTGCCCGCCAGCTCACCTACAGCGCCGCGGCCAAGTCCGAGCGCCTCGACGGTGACCTCACCTTCTTCGGCGCCGCGGCCAAGTGCTTCGCCTCCGACGTCGCCATGGAGATCACCACCGACGCGGTCCAGCTGCTCGGCGGCTACGGCTACACCCGGGACTACCCGGTGGAGCGCATGATGCGCGACGCCAAGATCACTCAGATCTACGAGGGCACGAATCAGGTCCAGCGAATCGTGATGGCGAGGAACCTTCCGTAACGGGCTCTCCGCGGGCCGAAGGCCCCTGGCACCGAGCGGCCCCCGGGATCCTCCGACGGATTCCCGGGGGCCGCTCGCATGCTTCCGGCCGTCCCGCGCCCGTCTCCTCCGCGTGCCCCGAGGCCGGAGGCCCGCGCGGCCGTGCCGGTCCCCTCCCGTATGCTTCCGCCGCTCGTCACCGACCGGGAGGTACAGAAGAGTTGACCGAGACAGCCGCATTCCCGCTGCCCTTCAGGGGCGCCCGCGCCCCCGCCTTCGCGAAGCCCAGGACCCTGCGGGAACTGGAGATGGCGCGGTGCAGCGCCCACATCCGGGCGAAGCCGGGATGGTCCGCCAAGATGCGGGACGCCGGGATCACCGGCAGGTGGGCCCGGGAGGCCGCGGAGCAGGGCATGACCGAGGCGCAGATCCGCTACGTGCTGGACGAACTCGCGCACTACGCCGAGCTGCGGGACGGTACGACCGGCGTCGAGGTGTCCGCCGTCGACGGGGTGTGGCAGTCGGACACGCTGATCGACGAAGGGCTCAGGGCCAGGCTCCGGGAGGCGGTCCGGGTCCTGGAGGACGTACCGGAGGCGGAGCGGGACTGGCATCCGGGATCCGGCGGCCAGGTGCTCGACCTCGTCCACCCCTCCCTGTTCTGCCGCGTGCGTGACGTGAGCGGTACTCCGGACCAGGCCTGGCCGAGCCCGCCGGACACCGTCTCCCGCTACGAGTTCTCGGAGAAGTTCCAGTGGCTGCCCACGGACGTCGAGGTCGGCGACGACGGTGAGGCGGTCTTCCGCTCGTACGTCAACAACGTCCATCCCGAGGCTCACCGCGAACTCGCCTCCGTGCTGCCCGGCCTCTTCGGCCGCATGCTGCCGCTCCTGGAGAACGTGCTCACCGATCTGCGCCACCCGCGGCCCGTGAGGATCGAGGCCGATCCGTACGGCTGGTACGAGGAGTCCCCGGACAAGCCGGTCGAGCCGGACACCGAGGACGACGAGGCGTGGGAGAGGTACGAGGAGGCGATGGACGCGTGGTGGCACACGCGACGCCCGGTGGTCCCGGACGCCCCCGTCTTCGTCCCGCCCGACGTACCCGGCGGCGCCGACCGGGTCAGCCTGCGCGGCCGGCGCCTCCAGGTCATCGTCAAGCTCGCCACCGTCCACCTCACGCCGGAGGACCCCGAGTACGCGGGTGGTTCCTGGCACGTCGAGGGGATGATGAACGAGCGGATCGTCTCCACCGGCATCTACTACTGGGACAGCGAGAACATCACCGAGAGCCGGCTGGGCTTCAGGACGGGCGTCGACGAACCGGACTACGAGCAGAGCGACGACAACGGGGTGAGCGAGGTCTACGGCCTGGAGAACGAGGGGCGGCTGAACCAGGTCCTCGGCTCGGTCCCGACGCCGTCGGGCCGCGCGCTCGCGTTCCCGAACATCCTCCAGCACCGCGTCGGCCCGTTCCGGCTCGCGGACCCCTCCAGGCCGGGGCACCGCAAGATCCTCGCGTTCTTCCTGGTCGACCCCTCGGTGCCACTCGTCTCGACCTCGGACGTGCCACCGCAGCAGCCGTGGGCCGGGACGTCGACGATGACGCGCGCGCAGGCCGAGGAGTACCGCGAACAGCTCATGAAGGAACGCAAGTTCTTCGTCGACGAGCACAACGAGCAGCTCTACGAGCGGGAGTTCTCCCTCTGCGAGCACTGAGCCGCGACCGAGGCGTGGTGGACCGCGCCGTGCCCGCGGACCTCACGCACGGCGCGATCCGCGCCGGCGTGGGCCACGGTGCGGCGCGTCACCGCGGCCCAGGCGTCCGTCCGGCCCAGGCGCCCGGCCCAGGCGCCCGGCCCGTCCGGCCCGCCCGGCCCGCCCGGCCCGTCCGGCCCGCCCGGCCCGCCCGGGCGGGCCCGCCAGGTCCGGACCGCCCGACCGGTGCCCTCGGTCCGGACCAGACGTTCCGGTTTCGGTACATCGCCGGAATACGGCAATCAGCTGACGGTCCGTGAGATACGCTCGGCCGCCGACGGCCCGGTGAGGACCGGTGCCGTCGCGCGGGGGCATGCGCGTTCCGTACTCGCCGGGGGGCGAGGAGGGCGCGGGGTGGGGAGCCCCCTGGGGGTTTCTCTCATCAGGGACAGATATGCCCGTAGTGACTCCGGTGGACCGTCATGAGGTCTCCCAGCACATCAAGGAATTGGCATCCGAGCCCAGGCTCTCGTCCAGGCGCGACGAACTCCTCTCCCTCGGTGAGGCGTTGGCCGTGACGGACACGGCGCGTCTTGATCCGTGGGCGGAGCTCGACCTGCTCCACGCCTTCGCCCGCCCGGAGAGCATCGGCACGGACCGGGACCCGGCCCAGGGGCACAAGCTCTGGTCGTGGCTGGAAGCAGCCCTCGGCGCACTGGTCTTCGTGCCCCTGCTGATGACGTGGTACGGGCTGACGCAGGCGTCCAGCGCCTACCAGGCGTTGATCGGTGCCGACCCGAAGTCCGCGGCCAGGCCGTTCCTCCAGTTGTGGCAGAGCGGGTTCGAGGGCCATCTGGCCGATGCGTTCACCTTCGGTCATGTGGCGACCGGTGCGACCACCGCGATCGCACTGCTCTTCGCGCTGGTGCTGGTGCACGGCATCCGGCGCTCCGCCGTCGCCCGGGGCCAGGAGGAGGCGGCCAGGGACGCGGAGCGGCTGATGCGACGCCTCGTCCCGGTCCTCACCCGCGCCCAGCTCGTGCTCAACGTGCACCGCACGGCTTCCCCGCAGCGCTTCGCAGCCGAACTCACCGAGGCGGCCGCGACGTTGACCCGGCTGAGTGGACGGGCGGTGAAGGTGCAGAAGGACCTGTCGTCGGCCGCCGAGGTCGTCGGGGAAGCCGTGGGGCGGGCCGAAGGCCGTCTGGCCGGCGTCGATCAGGCCGTACGGCCGCTGGAGGAAGCGGCCGGGCGCATCGAGGAGGCCGTACGGAGCAACACCAAGGACGTCGGCGCGGCTGTGGCCGACGGGGGAGCCATGGTGAGCAGGGCTCTGGAGGGGGCGCGGAACGCGAGCGGCGAGATCCGCGACGTCCTGGACCGGGCCGGCGAGCGGGTCGAGGAGTCGGTGCACGCCCTCGCGGCGGCGCAGCGGTCCTTCACGACCGGGGTCGAGGTGGCATCCGACGTCTCCTCGCAGGTGCTCGCGCGCCTCGGGGAGGTCACCGAGGACTCGGCCCGGAGCATCGCCGAGTCACACGCGACGCTCGGTCGGCTGGCCGAGCAGACAGAGGGGCTGCGGCGGGCCGCCGAGCAGCTCGGCCGGGCCGGGGCCGCCGCGGCCGTACCGACGACCGTGCCCGGGCCGGCCGGCGCTTCCGACGCGTCCCGGAGCGTCCGCGTCCCCGTGCCGTCGAGCCGGTCCGCCGACGACGTCACGGTGTCCCTGGCGAAGGACGCCGAGGGGGTGCCGTCCGGTGACGTGTGGCTGGAGGACCTGCCGCCCCGGGACGGTGTGCGGTGACCGTCCCCCGCTTCAACCCGCTGCATCTCGCCGGGTGGCTCTTCGCCGATCTGCTGCTCGTGCTCGCCCTCGTCGCGATGGGGGACCGCGGCGACCCGATGGCCGCGACCGCCCGTCCGTCCGCGTCCGCCGCCGCTGAGCCGAAGCCGTCGCCCTCTCCGGAGCCGAGCGGCCCGCGAGCCGTGCTCAAGAAGCCGGTGAAGGTCTCCATCACCGCCGGTCCGGGCGACACTCGCCGGATCGAGCAGCGGCTGCGCGCGGTGACGGCGCGCTACGAGGGGCGCCGGGCCGCCTTCGTCCTCACCTTCGGGCGGCACTCCGACCCGGGAGCCGGGGGCGCGTACGCCCATGAGGTCAACTCGCTGCTGAGGAAAGCGCGTCCCGACATGTTCGAGGGCACGACCACACGCGACTTCTGGAAGGGCGGGTCGCCGGCCGGCCACGCCGACCTAGAGATCTATTTCTACACCTACTGACCGGCACCGACGGAGGTACGAGACCGTGCAGATCCTTCCCTTCTACCTGCTGTGCGACGAGTCGGGGTCGATGGCCGGCCCTCCCATCGACGCGATCAACGGCGCCCTGCCCGAACTGCATCACGAGATCAGCACCAACCCGACGGTCGCCGACAAGACGAGGTTCTGTCTGATCGGCTTCTCCACCGAGGCGAGTGTGCTCCAGCCCCTCGTCGACCTGAGCGACATCGACGAGGTGCCCGCGCTCGCCGCCGGCGGACTGACCTCGTACGGGGACGCGTTCCGCACGTTGCTCCGGTGCATCGAGAAGGACGTGGCGGATCTCAAGGCCCAGGGGCACGAGGTCTACCGGCCCGTTGCCTTCTTCCTCTCCGACGGTGGTCCCACCGACGACGACTGGGAGTACGCCCACAAGGAACTGACCGAATCGCGGTACTGCCCGAAGATCATCGCCTTCGGGATCGGGGACGCGGAGGCCGTCACGATCGGCCAGGTCGCCAACTTCCGCGCGTTCATGCAGCAGGACGCCACGGTGTCGCCGGCGCAGGCGCTACGGGAGTTCGCCTCCAGCCTGACCCGCTCGATCGTGAGGTCGGCCAGCAGTATCGCGGCCGACGGCGGAACGGGCTTCACGCTCGCTGTCGACGAGACCGTCCCCGGCTTCTCGACCGTGTCCCTCGACAAGCTCTGAGGCCGGCGATGAGAGATCAGGGCGGCGTGAACGACCCGCTGGACGAGACATGGCGCACGGCCGAGCGGGTCGTGGCCGCCACCCCCGTGAGCCCGCTGACACATCCGGAGTGGCCGGAGGCCGACCGGGAGCTTCCCCTCCCGGACCCGGAGGTCCGGAGCCGTCCGGCCCCGGACCGGCGGCCGGACCTGGAGAGAGGGGCGTACGGCCCGCCTTCGCAGGCCTGTGCCTGGGAGGACGGGCAGACGTATCCGGAGCCTGACCGGCAGGAACCGCATCCGGTGGGCGGGTTCCGGGCGGATCAGCCCGCGGCCCCGGCGGAGCAGCCCTCGTCGGAGGCGCCGCCGCCCACGCTGGGCGAGCCCGCGCACAGCGGCACGAAGCCGCCGATGTATCCGCCCGTACCCCTGGAGCTGCCGTACGTGGGCGCGGATCCGGCGGCCGCCGTGCTCCCCGACATCGTCGTGGACGGTGCGCAGCACGGCTCGTCGTGTGTGCGCGCGGCTTCCGTGCGCGGCGACTCCCACCGCTACCTCGGCGAGCCGCGCCAGGACGCCCTGTGCGTCACCCGGATCGGAAGGCCCGGCGCGGGCGAGCTGCTCGTCCTCGCTGTGGCGGACGGCGTCGGCTCCGCCGCGCACTCGCACGTCGGGTCGAACGAGGCCTGCCGGCTGACGGCCGCCTACCTGGACCGTGCCGCGGAAGACCTGTGCGCCGTCCTGGCAGCGGGCGACGGCGCGGCGCTGGCCCAGCTGGTGGACGGTGTGGTGGGCGAGATCGCCGTCCTGCTCACGGACCTCGCACTGCGGAACGGGCATCCCCCGGCGGCCTACGCGACGACGTTGCGGGTGCTGCTGGTGCCGCTCGACCCCGCCGTCAGGCTCCGGGGGTTCTTCGCCGTCGGTGACGGCGGGACGGCTCTGCTGCGCGCGGGACGCTGGACCCTGGACATCACCGAGGCCGGTGGCGAGGGCTCCGGCGTGATCGACACCCGCACGGACGCGCTGCCCCTGGCCCGGTCGGCGACGACATCCGTGATCGGTCCGGTCGCGCCGGGCGACGTCCTCCTCCTGTGCACCGACGGGCTGTCGACACCGCTCGCGGGGGAACCGGAGATGCGCGCCTTCCTGGCGTCGGCCTGGGGTGGCGGCACGGTGCCGGGGCCCGCCGACTTCCTCTGGCAGACGCAGTTCCGGGTGAAGTCGTACGACGACGACCGGACTGCCGTGGTGCTCTGGGAGGGCAGGAATGAGTGAGCGCGACGGCGCCGACACCCCCAGGGCGGCGTTGCACCTCCTGGGCAAGATCGGGGACGGCGGGCAGGGGGAGGTCCACACGGTCGGAGGGCCGGGAGGACTCCTGTACAAGAGCTACCGGGAGCCGAGGAAGGTGGACGGTGACGCACTCGCCGCCCTCGTCGCCTTCCGCCAGTCCCTGGGCCCCGAGGACCGTGGGCGGCTCGACCGTGAGACGGCCTGGCCGCTGTGCCGGGTCGTCGACGGTCAGCTGGTCACCGGATTTCTCATGTACCGGGCTCCGGCTCCCATGTCGTGGACCACGGCGCGCGGCGACAGCAAGCTGACGGAGCTTGCGTACCTGCTGCGCGAAGCGAGACCCGCCTGGCAGGCCGTCGTCCAGCCGTCCCCTGCCGAGCGGTTCGCTCTGGCGGTGGCGCTGACGGACATGTACCGGTGGCTCCACTCGATGGGGCTGGTCATCGGGGATCTCTCGCAGGCGAACGTCCTGTGGGCCGTCCGTCCCGGTCCGGCGGCGTATCTCCTCGACTGCGACGGCGCACGGCTGGTCGGGCACCGCCCGGTCCTGGACCAGGCCGACACCCCCGACTGGCTCGATCCCCGCGCACCGAGGGGGTCGGCCTCCGTCGACAGCGACCGGTACAAGGCCGCCCTGATGATCGGCAGGGTGCTGGCACAGGACGCCTACGTCGCACCCGGCCGGGAGCTGGTCACGGTGCCGGGGACGCTGGACGAGCGTCGCGAGGCCGCGGTGCAACGTCTGTGGGCACAGGCGGCGGGGGACTACGGCAGCCGCCCGGACCTCGGGCAGTGGCAGGCGGCCCTGGCCGGACGCGACACCATCAAGCTGATGGCCTCCAGGCCGGCGCCACGCCCGTCCGTCGACCCGGCGAAGTTCGACGGGGTCAGGCGGCGCGGCACCATCACCTTCCGCGGGTGAGGGCCCGGCGGCGGGCGGACGAGGTCATGGGGCGGGCCGGGGAGCGTACTCCCCGGCCCGCCCTCGCCCGTGATCCGGTCAGCTGCCCTTGACCGTGACCTTCTCGTCGTTCTTCAGCTGCCCGACGAGCTGCTTGACCTTGTCCTTGTCCCAGATCAGGTTGCCGTTCACGCTCTGCCCCGTCAGCGGGATGTTCATCGACGTGCCCTCGCCGCCGGTGACGCCCTTCATCGCGAAGAACATGTTGCCGAGCGACCAGAGCGACATGTCCTTGTCCACGACCAGGGTGTCCAGACCCGCGCCCATCGTCGGGTAGAGCTTGAACGGGTTGAGGATCGTCGAGGGGGTCGCCGTCTGGGAGGCCAGGGCCGCGAGGAACTTCTGCTGGTTCTTCGTACGGTCGAGGTCGCTGCCGGCGAAGGCGTACCGGGTGCGGACGAAGGCGAGGGACTGCTCGCCGTTCAGGGTCTGCTTGCCGGCCTGGAAGTCGGCGCCGGACTTCTTGTCCTTGAAGGCCTTGGGGATGTCCAGCTCGACGCCGCCGATGGCGTCCACGATGTTGGCGAACCCGCCGAAGCCGATCTCCACGTAGTGGTCGATGCGCAGCCCGGTGTTGTACTCGATGGTGCGGACCAGGAGTTCCGGGCCGTCCTCGGCGTACGCGGCGTTCAGCTTCACCTGGCGGCCGGTGCCCGGGAACTTCTTGCCGGACTCGGAGCCGACGAAGGTGGGGATCTCGACGTTCGAGTCACGGGGCAGGGAGATCAGGGTCGGCCCGTTGGATCCGTCGTGCAGGATCATCATCGAGTCGGTCCGCTTGCCCTCGGCCGAGCCGGTGTGCAGCTTCTTCTTGTCCTCGTCGGTCATGCCCTCACGGCTGTCGGAGCCGACGATCAGGTAGTTCGTGCCGTCGCCCTCCTCCGGCCGGTCGATGACCTTGGAGAGATCCACGTCACGCTTGAGCTTCCCGTCGGCCCAGAAGTACGTGCCGACGGAGACGGCGAGCACCACGACGACCAGGGTCAGCACGCCGACCTTGATCCGCCGGCCCCAGTTCGGGGCGGGTCGCGGCTGTACGTAGCCGCTGTCGCCGCCGTAGCCACCGCCCCCGCCGTGTCCGCCGCCCCGCCCGCCGCCGTAGACCTGGCCCGTGTTGTAGCCGCTGTCGTAGCCGGGGGCCTCGTCGTAGCCGTCGTAGCCCTGGCCCTGCTGCGGCGGGATGCGGGGCGGGGACTGCGGCGGTGCGGGGCGCCGCCGGACGTGCGGCATGGCGCGGGCGCCTTCGGGCTGCGGGCTCGCACTGCCCCGCCCGTAGTGCTCGCCGGGTCCGCCGTTCCGTCCTTCGGGCCAATCGCTCATGCCGACCAGTGTGCCGTCTCGGCCGGGGGCTCTTACAGGGTGTATCGGGGATCGGGGCGTGGCTGTTGCCAAGCTGATGCAATGCAACCGGGCGCAAGCCCCCGCATAAGGTGGAGGGCATGACAGATCAGCCGCAGGAAACGGAGGGTGATGTTCCGGTCAAGCCGACCTCGGCGTCCCGGACCACTCTCAGTCACATCATGACCGGCAACGACACCAATCTGCTGGGCACGGTGCACGGCGGCGTGATCATGAAGCTGGTCGACGACGCGGCGGGCGCGGTCGCCGGCCGCCACTCGGGCGGCCCGGCCGTGACGGCCTCCATGGACGAGATGGTCTTCCTGGAGCCCGTGCGCGTGGGGGACCTCGTCCACGTGAAGGCCCAGGTCAACTGGACCGGCCGCTCCTCGATGGAGGTCGGCGTCCGGGTCATGGCCGAACGGTGGAACGAGTCGACCCCCGCCCAGCAGGTCGGCAGCGCCTACCTCGTGTTCGCCGCGGTGGACGAGGACGGCAAGCCCCGCCGCGTCCCGCAGGTGGCTCCGGAGACGGAGCGCGACAGGCGCCGCTACCAGGAGGCCCAGATCCGCCGCACGCACCGCCTCGCCCGCCGTCGCGCGATCAAGGAGCTACGGGAGCAGCGCGCCGCCGAGGGCATCGACGACTGAACGCGCGGGCGCGGTCACGGGCAGACCACCTGGTCGCCCGTGACCGTGCCGAACTCCCCTCGCCGGGCGTCCTCCGCCTTGACCCGCCGCACCTTGGTGAAGTCGGAGCCCGCGGTGACCTCCATCGTCGCGCCCTGCCCCTTCACCGGCCGCAGCTCGCAGCCGGGCAGCGCCGTGGCCAGGGTCTTCGCCGAACGGTCCCACCGCGGGTCGTACGTGATCCGTGTGCGGGTCAGGTCGCTCGGCCCGCCGTTCAGCGGGGCGCGGGTGGTGTTGAAACCGGTGGCCCGCAGCGCCGCGTCGACCTCCTGGCCGAGACCGTCCTTGGTGGTCCCGTTGAAGACCTGCACCCGGATCTGCTCCGGGGCGACGTCGACGGGCGTCGCCTCGGGAGCCTTCGGGACGTGCTGGGCGAGCGGCCGGTCCTCGCGCAGGGCGCGGAACATCTTCTTCGACCGCGCGGCGTCCCACTTCACGGTGGCGCCGATGCCCTTGACCTGGAGGCCCTTCTCCTCCAACGGTACGGAGGCGAACTCGGACGACGCGGGGGTGAAGCCGCGCATCGCCTTCCCGAGCTCCAGCATCTGCTCCGTGCCGAAGCCCTTGTCGGCGCGCACGGACTCCAGCATCGACGAGGCCACCTGCTGGAACTTCACCGGGTTCATCAGCACACCACTGCTGGTCGTCCGCTTGATCAGGGCAGCCATGAACTTCTGCTGCCGCTGCATCCGGCCCAGGTCGGCCGCCCCGTCGAGGTGGCGGGAGCGCACGTACTGCAGGGCCTGGCCGCCGTCCAGCGTGTGGGTGCCGGGGGTCAGGTCCAGGCCGGTGTAGGAGTCCTTGAGCGGCTTGGCGGTGCAGATCTCCACCCCGCCCAGGGTGTCGACGGTCTTCATGAAGCTGGTGAAGTCGACCTCCAGGTAGTGGTCGATCTTGACGCCCGTCATCTGCTCGACGGTCCGGACCGTCAGGTGGGGCCCGCCCTCGGCGTACGCGGCGTTCAGCTTCACCGGATGCGGCGAGTGCTCCTTGCCGGTGGTGGCGTCGGTGTGCGCGGGCAGCTCGGCGTAGCTGTCGCGCGGCAGGCTGACCACGCTCGCCCGCTGCTTGTCGGCGGAGAGGTGGACGAGCATCAGGGTGTCCGTGCAGTGGCAGGGGGCGCCGCCCAGTCTGTACTTCTTCTTCTCCGCCGCGGAGATCCGGTCACGGCCGTCGGTGCCGACGAGGAGGAAGTTCATGCCGTGACCGCCCTGAGGGCGGTTCTTCATGTCCTTGAACGGGTCGACCCGGTCGATCCCCGTCTCCAGACCGCTGACCACGGCATGACCGATGCCACCGGCACCGAGCACCAGCACGGACAGCCCGGTGGCGATCCGCATGCCCCAGCGTGGCCGCTCCTTCCGGGCGCCCGCCCGCTTCCGCGGTGCGGGCCGTCCGGCCGCCGTGCCGGGCTGCCGCGACGTCCTGCGGCGCGGGGGAGCGGTGCGGGGGTGCGGGGGACGGGGCGATCGGTGCGGCGTGGGCACGAGGGACACCTCCGCGGTGCGAGTGGGACTTTCGCACGGTAGGCCCATACGATCTGCAGACCGGGAGAAGGCACAGCGGCGCGCGCCGCTGTCCCTCGTTCGCGGTAACGTGGCGGCGGAATCACGCCACCTCCTCCGGTGCGAAACCCCCCGGAGCCCTGGCACCCCCGAGGACCCGAGGACCACATGTCTGCCGCGCAGTACCCCGCCGTCTCCGTGATCATGCCGGTGCTCAACGAGGAACGCCATCTCAGGAACGCGGTCCGGCACATCCTGGAGCAGGAGTACGCCGGTGAGATGGAGGTGGTGATCGCCCTCGGCCCCTCGAACGACCGTACGGACGAGATCGCGGCCGAGCTGGTCCGGGAGGACTCCCGGGTCCAGACGGTCCCGAATCCGACGGGCCGCACCCCTGCCGCCCTCAACGCCGCGATCAAGGCCTCACATCACCCGATCGTGGTACGCGTGGACGGACACGGGATGCTGTCCCCCGACTACATCGCGACAGCGGTCCGCCTCCTGGAGGAGACGGGGGCGCAGAACGTCGGCGGCATCATGCACGCCGAGGGCGAGAACGCCTGGGAGGACGCCGTCGCCGCCGCGATGACCTCCAAGATCGGCGTCGGGAACGCGGCCTTCCACACCGGCGGCAAGGCCGGCCCGGCCGAGACGGTGTATCTGGGGGTCTTCCGCAGGGAGGCGCTGGAGCGTGCCGACGGCTACAACGTCGAGTTCATCCGCGCCCAGGACTGGGAGCTGAACTTCCGCATCCGCGAGGCGGGTGGCCTGATCTGGTTCTCGCCCGAGCTGAAGGTGCAGTACCGCCCGCGCCCCAGCGTCCGCGCGCTCGCCAAGCAGTACAAGGAGTACGGCCGCTGGCGCCACGTCGTCGCCCGCTACCACTCCGGCTCGATCAACCTGCGCTACCTCGCCCCTCCCACCGCCGTCTGCGCGATGGCGGCCGGGCTCGTGGTGGGCGCCGCCGTCACCCCCTGGGCCTTCGTCGTGCCCGCCGGTTACGCCGCGGCGATCGTCGCGGGGTCGCTGCCCGCCGGGAAGGGGCTGCCGCTGAAGGCGCGGGCACAGATCCCCCTGGCGCTGGCCACCATGCACATGTCGTGGGGCTACGGATTCCTGACCAGCCCCCGCTCGCTGGCGAGGAAGGTCATCGCAGGGCGCCGCCCCGCGGTCCAGGAGCAGACCGCCTGATCGCCGACAGGCCACGGAGAAGGGCCCCACCACCGGTGGGGCCCTTCCTCATCTCCGCACGGTCACCAGGTGTAGTTCGGATTGACGTGCATGCACGCGCCCTCGTCCGCACCGTTGAGCGGGTTCGCCGATTCCGGGGTCTTCTCGTCGACCGCCTTGGCGGGGTACGCCCCGTCCTCGCGCCAGTCGGCTCCCACGGCCAGGACGATGCCCGAGACGCCGGTGGACTTCTGCACCTGGCTCACCGGGATCCCGAGGGCCTTGGCGACCGCCTGCGCGTCGCCCTGCAGGTCCGCGCTCGGGTAGAGGAGGCCGGTCCTGGCCGCCGGGTCGGTGTTCTGCGAGTCGACCGAGGCCTTGGTGAAGCCCGCGTCGGTCAGGAGTCCCTTGACCGCGCTCGCCCGACCCTGGGCCGGGCCCATGGTGTCCGTGCCGGTGGCGTTGCGGACGCTCACGGCGATCTGGTCGTCCGGGGCGGCCGCGTCCTTGACCACGGGCGCCTTGCGCTTGGACGCCTTGCCGTCGAGCGGGATGTCCTCACGGATCATCCGGAACACCTGCTCGGCCTCCCCGGCCTTCGGGTACACGCGCCCGGAGAACCGTCCCGTGCCGTAGACGTTCGGCATGGTCGTCATGGTGATGCGGTCGGTGGGGGCCTTCTTGAGTTCCTCGGCGAGGTCGTACAGCTTCTTGACGGTGTCGAGGCCCTTGTCGACCGTCAGCGCGCTGGTGGCCGCCTCGGCGAGGTTCATCAGCTTGCCGGGGTCGGTGAGCTTGGTGCCCTTGCGCAGCTGGCGGACCATCGAGTTCAGGTACTGGTGCTGCGCCTTGGTCCGGCCGAGGTCGGTGTTGTCCTCGAAGCCGTAGCGGGTCCGCAGCCACTGGAGGGCCTGCTTGCCCTTGACGGAGGTCGTGCCCTCCTTCAGCTTGAGTCCCGACCCCTTGCCGTCGCTGCCGCGCGAGTGGACGTTGGCGTCGACGCAGACCGGGACGCCGCCGATGGCGTCGGCCATGGAGACCACACCCGCGAAGTCGATCATCATGAAGTGGTCGATCGTGATGCCGGTCAGTTCGTACCAGGCGGCGACCGTGCAGCCGGGGCCCCCGCGGCCGAGGCTCTCGTTGGTCTGCACGTCGACCGTGCTGGCCGGGTACACCTTGCCGGACTCGGGGTCGGTGCACTTCGGCATCTTCAGCATGGTGTCGCGCGGCATGCTGACGACGGAGATGTTGCTGCGGTCGGCGGAGAGGTGGAGCAGCATCTGCACGTCGGCGAGGGGCGTCCCGCCGAAGGTCTCCTTGGCGCCGCCCAGTTTCTGGTTGGCCTCGGAGTCCCGGGCGTCGGAGCCTATGAGCAGGATGTTCAGGGGGGTCTGTCCGGCGGCGTTGGCCTTGTGGTCGGCCATCTGCTTGTCGCCGAGGGTCAGATCCTCCTTCCTGATGTTCCCGTTGAGGTGCTTGTAGTAGAGGTAACCGGCCCCGCCGGTGCCGAGTATCAGGAGCGCGAGTACGGTCGCCACCCAGCGCAGGACCCGTCGCCTGCCGTTCCTGGGTGCCCGCCGGGCCCGACGGTCCGGCCGCCCCCGGCCCGGCCCCTCGCCCGCAGGGGCGGACCCGGAACGCCGGCCCCGGCCGCCCGCGGACTCCGCCCCACGGGAGCCTGGAGGCCCGTCGTGGCGGCCGCGCGGCCGTGTCCCCTCTCCGCGTACGCTGCTCCGTCCCACCGGACCCCCCTGCATCTCAGAATTCCGTTGTGGCGCGACTGTCCGTCACTTCGCGCATTCCGCCGTGCCGACGCCGGCCGTCGCATACCGCCCGGCGCCATTGCCGGTCCGATGACGGGTATCCCCGCGCCTCCATGTCATGCCACTGCCCACGTGCGGCACCGTGCACGAATCCCCTCGGGACGAACGGAAGGGAGCGGCGACTCCGCCTCGGAGCGAACCGGTCGCAATTCGTGACGGAAGGTCCGCGAGGAACCGGTCCACCGGTCGGCGAATTCCTTCCGCCCGCCCACGGCTGTGCCCGTCCACGGCTGCTGAGTCCTCCGTCGGTACCGCGCGGACGCTTTCCCGTCGGGGCGTCCGGTCGCTCGTTCCGGCCGCGGGGCCCCGAGGCCGCGCGTACCGGATCGCGTCACACTATCCGGCGGAATCGGCCGCCGGGGCCGGGCGTGACAGATTCCACGCCCTTTATAACCGGGCATTCCGCCTGTTCTGTCGCGATTACCGCCCATTGTTTGAGAATTGCTTTACGTGCCGCACGGGTCGTCGGCCGCATTCGACCCCGAATAGGTGGGTGCCGGGGTCGGGCTTCCGGTCCGAGAGCCCGGCTTTTCGGCCGGCCGCTCGTTCCCGGAGCTGTGATCCGCCTGTGAATCCCCTGAATTCTCCTCGGCCGGCACCACCGCCACCGGTTCGTCCTCCCGCAGCTGCGTGAACAGCCGGTCGGCGTCGGGCTGAACGAGTTCGTCCCGGTTGGGGTCGGCCCGGTAGGAGGTGCGGGGCACGGTCAGGAACTGCACCTTCTCCGTCGGCACGTTCCGCATCCCGCGCACCAGGTCGTAGAGGTCCCTCAGCGAGTCGAGGCCGGGATCCGTGGTCAGCGACTTGGTCGCGGCGTCCAGGACCGGGTAGAGCCGCGTCGGGTTCAGCAGCACCCCGTTGCTCTGCATCTTGTTGACCAGGGCCCCGAGGAACTTCTGCTGACGGTCCATGCGTTCGGTGTCGCTGCCGTCGCCGATCGACTTGCGGGCGCGTACGTAACCCAGGGCCTGCTCGCCGTTGAGCTCCTGGCGCCCCGCGGGGAGCTTGAGGTGGGCGTCCTTGTCGTCGACCGGTTCCTTGAGGCAGACCTCGACGCCGTCCACGGCGTCGACCATGTCCTTGAAGCCGCTGAAGTCGATGACCATGTGGTGGTCGACGCGGATGCCCGTCATCTTCTCGACCGTGCGGATCGTGCAGGCCGTGCCGCCGAGCTCGAAGGCCCAGTTGAACTGGGCGAACCTCGCCTGCGTCGCCTTGCCGTCCGCCGTGTGGCAGCTGGGGATCTGCGTCATCAGGTCCCGTGGGATCGACACCGCCGTCGCACTGTGGCGGTCGGCCGCGAGGTGCAGCAGGATCGTGGTGTCCGACCGCTGGCTCCCGCCGTCGTCGCGCCCGTAGGCGCTGTTGTCGCCGGAGCGGGTGTCGGAGCCGATCAGCAGGATGTTCTGGGCGTCCCGCGCGATGGGCCGCGGGCGCTCCTTCTCGTAGGCCTTCAGCTCGGCGGCGGCGCCGGTGTCGGTCGTGATGTTGCCGTCCAGCTTCCGGTACAGCCACCAGCCGACACCGGCGGCGACGAGTACGAGGAACGAGACGCCGAGGGCGGTCCAGCGCAGCCAGTGACGCCGGCCCCCGGCGGCGCGGCCGGGGCGCGCGGACCACGTCCCGTCGCCGCCGCCCCCCGCACCGTCGCCCGCGTCCGGACCCGGATCCTCCCCGGCGGGTGACTCACCGCCGGACCGGTCGTCCCGGGGTGTCTCCCGCGAGGGGTCCCCGGTCCCGTCCGCCGGCCCGCCCCCGGCCTGGTGGTCCGGGCGCTCCGGGTCGGCCGGGGTACCGGGGCTGTCGCTCACGTCTGCGTCCATCCTTCACGTTTCGGCGGCACGAGGGGCCGCCGGTCGCAGAAGTAGACGGCTGAGCCTCACGCTTGGTTGTGCATCCAGAGGGCATTCCCGGCGGTGCTTTCGTACCGCCGATCATGTACCGCCGTCGGTGCGCAGTCCCGGGGGCTCGGCACGCCATGGGCCGGACGAGTGGTGCTCGGAGCGCTTGTCATACCGCGGTGGCGGTGATCCGCTCGCTCTCGACGCGCCCCGCCAGCCCCGCCGCGTCCAGCCGGTCCAGGTGCCGGCAGAGCACCACGGAACCCCCGGTGGCGAGCGGCGCGAAGAGCCCTGTGGACAGCCCCTCCCAGGAGTCGTACCCATGCCCCGTCAGGATCCGGGAGCCGGGTCCGAGTCCGAGCCGCGCCGCGTCCTCGCGCGCCCGGCCGACCAGCTGGTCCGCCGTCAGGGCGGTGCCCGCCACGGTCAGGGCCGGTGCCGCAGGGTCCACGGGGGCGAACGGGGCGAAGCGGTCACCCTGGCCCGGTACCTCCACCGCGTAGTCCGCGAACCCCTCCGGGGGCTGGGGGAACCTGCCGCCCAGCGGGCGCAGGGCCAGCGCGATCCGCTCACCCCGGCACGCGCGGGCGCGGTCGAGCGAGTCCGGCCCGGAGACGGTCAGGTCGGCGGAGGCGGGGTCGCCCTGCACCTCGGCGACCACCCCCACGGAGGAGCAGGCGAGCAGCCAGACGGCGGTCTGCCAGTGGGCCGGGAGCAGCAGGGCGAGCCGGTCGCCCGGCTCGGCGGAGAGCTCACCCTGGAGCAGATTGGCCGTCTTGGCCACCCAATTGGCGAAGGTGGCCACCGACAGTTCGACGCGTTCTCCGGTTGCGTCGTCGTAGAAGGTGACGAGTGGGCGGGCCGGGTCCGCGGCGAGCGCGGATCGCAGCAGGTCGGCGGGGGTGCGATCACTGGCGTTCATCCGCGCAAGGGTACGTGGCGGACGCGGGCCCGTCCGGACGTGACGGGTGCCCCGTACACCGGTTCGGCAGACGGGGCGTCAGCTGGAGGCGCGCGCACTCCAGTAGCCGGGAATGCCGGGTTCTGTCAAGGATTTCCTGTATGCGTGCACTTCTTGCAACCTCCATCGGCGTCACCTGTGCGACGGCACTCACCCTTCCGCTCGCCGCACCGGCCCCCGCCGCCCCCGTCCCCGCCCGGGTCGCACAGACACCCGCGGCCACCCCCGTCGAGCCGGCGGGCTCGACCCAGTCGCTGCCCCTGCGGCCGCTCGGTGACACCTCGTCGAGGGCCACCGGTACGCCCTCCGAATCCACGAGGCCCGGGTCCGAGCAAGGACTCAACCGCCGCGGCTCGCACCGCTTCTCACTCGTCGGCGTCGTCTGGGACGACGCCGACGCCGAACTGCACGGCACCGTCCAGGTCCGCACCCGCAGGGCCGGCACCACCACCTGGACCGGCTGGCAGTCGCTGGAGACCCACAACACCGACCACGCCGCCGACGCGGGGAGCCCCGAGCGCGAGTCGGGCACCGTGCGCGGCTCGACCGCCCCGCTCTGGGTCGGGGACTCCGACGGCGTCGAGGTCCGCGTACGTTCCGAGAGCGCCGGACCGCGCAGCGGAGACGACGAGGAGACGCCCCTCCTCCCCGCGGGACTGCGGGTGGAACTCGTCGATCCGGGCGACGAACCGGACCAGCCGCGCGCCGAGGACACCCCGGCCCCCGGGACCGCCACCCCCGCCACCGCACCCAAGCCCGGCACGCTGCCCGAGACGGCGACGACCAGCGTCGCCGCGGCGGAGAGCTCAGCCGTCAACGCCGATCTCGCACCGCTCGGCGCCACGATGATCCCCGCGCTGAGCAAGGAGGAGTCCGAGGAGCAGGCGGTCGTCGGAGCGGCCGCCAAGGCGTACGTGGGGCCCCGCCCGGGCATCGTCACGCGCAAGGGCTGGGGCGCCGACGAGAGCCTGCGGGAGCGCACCTTCGCCTACACCTCGACGGTCAAGGCCGCCTTCGTCCACCACAGCGCGACCGGCAACAACTACACCTGCGCCCAGGCACCCTCGGTCCTTCGCAGTATCTACCGCTACCACGTCAAGAGCAGCGGCTGGCGCGACATCGGCTACAACTTCGCCATCGACAAGTGCGGGAACATCTACGAAGGCCGGGCGGGCGGCGTGACCAAGGCCGTGCTCGGCGCGCACACCCTCGGCTTCAACACCAACAGCATGGGCATCGCCGTACTCGGCACCTACAGCTCGAAGACCCCGCCCGCCGCCGCGGTCACCGCGATCGCCAAGCTCACCGCGTGGAAGCTCGGACTCTTCGGCCGCAACCCCAAGGGCAAGGTGACACTCGTCTCGGGCGGCAGCGGGAAGTACGCGAAGGGCGCCAAGGCCAATCTGAACGTCATCTCCGGGCACCGGGACGGCTTCGCAACCGAATGCCCGGGAATCCGTCTCTACAACAAGCTCGGCACCGTACGGACCAGTTCCGCGAAGCTGCAGGGCCGCTGACCGGGAGGCCCCTGCCGGTCTGCATACACTGGCCAGCCGAACGAGGCCCGGCCCCAGCAGGAAGCAGAGACGGCGCTGTGACAGAGGCAAGAGAAGCGATCCTCCTGGTCGGCGGCAAAGGCACCAGGCTGCGCCCGCTCACGGTGCACACCCCGAAACCGATGGTCCCGGCGGCGGGGGTGCCGTTCCTCACCCACCAGCTGGCTCGCGCCAGGGCGGCCGGGGTGGAGCACATCGTGCTCGCCACGTCCTACCTGGCGGAGGTGTTCGAACCGTACTTCGGTGACGGCTCCTCGCTCGGCCTCTCCATCGAGTACGTCACCGAGGACGACCCCCTCGGTACGGGCGGGGCCATCCGCAACGTGGCGTCGCGGCTGACCTCGGGCCCGGACGAACCGGTGATCGTCTTCAACGGAGACATCCTCACCGGCCTCGACATCCGGGCCCTCGTCACGGCGCACGCCACCTCCGGGGCGGACGTCTCCCTCCACCTCACCCGGGTGGAGGACCCACGCGCCTTCGGCCTCGTGCCGACGGACGCCACCGGCAGGGTGACGGCCTTCCTGGAGAAGCCGCAGACGCCCGAGGAGATAGTCACCGACCAGATCAACGCGGGCGCGTACGTCTTCCGCCGGTCGGTCATCGACACCATCCCCGAGGGCCGGCCGGTCTCCGTGGAGCGCGAGACCTTCCCCGGCCTCCTGGAGTCCGGCGCCCACCTCCAGGGGATGGTCGACTCCACCTACTGGCTGGACCTCGGCACCCCCCAGGCGTTCGTACGCGGCTCCGCCGACCTCGTCCTGGGCCGCGCCCCCTCCCCGGCCGTTCCCGGCCGCTGCGGCGACCGGCTCGTGCTGCCCACCGCGTCGGTCGCCCCCGGCGCCAAGCTCACCGGCGGCACGGTCGTCGGGGAGGGCGCCCTGATCGGGGAGGGCGCCAGGATCTCGGGCTCCACCGTCCTGGAGCGCGCCGTGGTCGAACCGGGCGCCGTGATCACCGACTCACTCGTCGGCGCCGGGGCGCGGATCGGCAGCCGTACGGTCCTCACCGGTGCGGTGATCGGCGACGGAGCCCAGGTCGGAGCCGACAACGAGCTCCGGGACGGCATCCGCGTCTGGTGCGGCGCGGTCCTCCCGGACGCCTCGGTCCGCTTCTCGTCCGACCAGTGAACGCCGCCCGCCGGCCGTACCCTCGTCACAGGGGTGCCCGGCGGAATCCGCCCGGGACCGCGGCGCGGACCTGATCCGCCCGGCGACCCCCGGCACCCCGACGACCGAGGACCCCTGTGGCAGGACGCTTCGTACCCCGCACCACCGCCGTGCCCCGGCAGGAGCCGGCGGCAGGGCCCGGCGACGCCGCGTCCGCCCCGCTGACCCGGACCTGGACCCCGACCGGACCGCTGGACCTGCGGCTCGTCCTGAGCCCGCTGCGCCGGGGCCCGGCGGACCCGGCCTACCGGGCGCTGCCCGACGGCACCTTCTGGCGGGCCACCCGCACCCCGGCGGGCCCCGGTACCCTGCGCGTCTCCTCGCGGCGCGACGGCACGGTCGCCGCGGCGGCGTGGGGTCCGGGCGCGCAGTGGCTCCTGGACGGACTCCCGGCCCTGCTCGGCGCCGACGACACCCCGGACGCCTTCGAGCCGCGCCACCGGCTCGTGGCCCTGACCCAGCACCGGCGGCCGGGCCTGCGCCTGCTGCGCACGGGGCTGGTCATGGAGTCGCTGATCCCGTCGATCCTGGAACAGAAGGTCACCACCGACGAGGCGTACCGCGCCTGGCGGCTCCTGGTCCGCACCTACGGGACCCCAGCCCCGGGACCGGCGGACGAGGCGTTCGGCGCCCACGGGCTGTACGTCATGCCGGACGCGCGGACCTGGTCGCTGATCCCGTCCTGGGAGTGGCACCGCGCTGGCGTGGACTCGAAGCGCTCGGCCACGATCCTGCGCGCGGTCCGGGCGGCCCGGCGCATGGAGGAGGCGGCGGCCATGGACCTCCCCGAGGCGATGGCCAGACTGCAGCTGATCCCGGGCATCGGCCCCTGGACCGCGGCGGAGACCCTGCAGCGGTCGAACGGCGCGGCCGACGCGGTGACCGTCGGCGACCTCCACCTCCCCGGCATCGTCGGCCACGCCCTCGCCGGCAACAGGCACGCCGACGACGAGGAGATGCTGGCCCTCCTCGCCCCCTACGAGGGCCAGCGCCACCGCGCGACCCGGCTGATCATGCTCTCCGGCCACACCCCGGCCCGCCGGGCCCCGCGGATGACACCGCGCGACATCGCCCGGCTCTAACGAGCTCGTCAGGGTGTCGTCGAAGTCCCTCCTGGCCGACCGGGTCCGGCACGCGCGCTCGCCGGGTCGACGCAGGTCGACGACGCGAGCGTCGCCGCCCTCCTCCGCCGTGCGATCACACGCACCGGACCCGGCCGACCCCGCCCTCAAGGGCGGGCGAAGCCACTTCGACGACACCGTCCAGCCCGGCAGGCTCCTCCTCAGCGCACGGTGACGAACGCGCCGGCGTCCCGGGGTGCCCGGGCCGGCGGGGTCCCCTTCGGATGGCCCACGGCCACGGCACCCAGCGGATCCCAGGTGTCCGGCAGGTCCAGGACCTCGCGCACCACGGACCGGCAGAACATCGTCGAGGACACCCACGCCGAGCCGAGGCGCTCACCGGCGAGCGCCACCAGGAAGTTCTGGACGCCCGCGCCGGCGGCGACCACGAACATCTCGCGCTCGGCGGTGTCCCGGCGCTCGTCCCCGTAGGTGTGCGATCCGTCCATGACGAGGCAGGGCACGGCCAGGTACGGCGCGTTGCGCAGGACGTCGCCCCGGCGCACCCGCCGGGCCACCGACTCCTCGCCGCGCCCGTCCCGCCGCAGGTCCGCGATCCACGCGTCCCGCATGGCGTCGAGCAGCCGTACGCGGGCCTTCTCCGACTCCAGCAGGACGAAGCGCCACGGCGTCGTGTGGTGGGGGGCCGGAGCAGTCACCGCGGCCGCGACCGCGCGCCGTACGGCGCCCGGGTCGACCGGCTCGTCGGTGAACTCGCGCACGGTGCGCCGGAGGTTCAGCGCCTCCCGCACCGCTTCGGACGTGCCCAGCCGGAACATGTCGTCCGCCGCGACCCGCACCATGGCGCGGGCACCCTCCTCGGGGGCGTCCGCCACCACATGGCCGAGGCCGCGTACCACCGCCACCGGGAGCCCGGCCGCCTTGCCCTTCACCAGGTCGCCGGCCGAGGCCAGCTCATCGGCGGTGGCGACGACCGTGGCGCTGAGCGGGTTGCCGAACCCGTCGGTACCGCCCCGCAGGTCGTCGAGGACCTTGACCCCGGCGGCCCCGATCGCGACATCCGTCAGCCCGTTGCGCCAGGGCCGGCCGAAGGTGTCCGTGACGACCACGCCGACGTCGACGCCGAGCGCGTCCCTGAGACCGTCCCGGATCAGCCGGGCCGAGGCGTCCGGGTCCTCGGGCAGCAGGAGAACCGTCCCGGCGGGGGTGTTCGACGCGTCCACGCCGGCCGCCGCCATGACGAGGCCCTGCCGGTTCTCCACGATCCTGAGGGTCCCGCGCCTGGCGACCACCCGGACCGTCTCGGCGTCGATGGCGGCCTCCCGGTCCTCGGCCTGGACGATCCTGCCCTCAGCCTTGGAGACGATCTTCGAGGTGACGAGCAGTACGTCCCCGTCGGCCAGCCCGGGCTCCGTCGCGGCGATCAGCTTCGCGAGGTCGTCGCCGGCCCGTACCTCGGGCATGCCGGGAAGCGCCCAGACACGGTAGGAGGGCGCGGTGTCCGCGGGGCCGGCGCTCATGCCCGTACCTCCTCGGCCAGCGCCAGGGCCTGCCGTGCCATCTCGGCGGCGGCGTCCACGTCGGTCATCATCAGGGGGACGGCCCGGCAGCGGATCCCGGCGGCCTCGATCTCGTCGACGGCCCCGGCGTCGACGCTGTCGACGAGCCAGCCGTCGAGCAGTCCCGAGCCGTAGTGCCGGGCCACGGCCGAGGCGGTGGACTCGACGCCCACCGCGGCCAGCACCTTGTCGGCCATGCCCCGGACGGGGGCGTCCCCGACGATCGGGGAGAGCCCCACCACGGGCACCCCCGCTTCGGCGATCGCCTCCCGGATCCCCGGTACGGCGAGGATGGTGCCCACCGAGACGACGGGGTTCGACGGCGGGAAGACGATCACGTCCGATTCGGCGATGGCCTCGAGCACCCCGGGCGCTGGCTCGGCCTGCTCGGCCCCGACCGGCACGACGGCCCGCGCGGGTACGGAGGCCCGCAGCTTCACCCAGTACTCCTGGAAGTGGACGGCCTTGCTCTCGCCGTCGGCGTCGATCGCCACGTGCGTCTCGACCCGGTCGTCCGTCATCGGGATCAGCCGGACCCCGGGCTTCCACCGTGCGCACAGGGCCTCGGTGACCGCGCTCAGCGGATAGCCCGCGCCGAGCATCTGCGTACGGACGATGTGGGTGGCGAAGTCACGGTCCCCCAGCCCGAACCACTCGGGGCCCACACCGTAGGCGGCGAGCTCGTCCTTGACCCGGAAGCTCTCGTCGGTACGCCCCCAGCCCTGCTCCTCGTCGATGCCACCGCCGAGGGTGTACATCACGGTGTCCAGGTCGGGGCAGACCTTCAGCCCGAACAGATGGATGTCGTCACCGGTGTTGCCGATCACCGTGATGTCCGCGTCGGGCGCGGCCTGTTTGAGGCCACGCAGGAAACGAGCACCACCGATACCGCCGGCCAGAACCACAATGCGCATGCCCAACAGTCTGTCAGGCGGAGCCTGACCGTTGTGGGGGTGGTGGCGGGCGACGGGTGGGGTGTCAGGCGGAGCCCGGTCCTGTGCGGCCGCGGGTCACACGGCCGGTACGGGGTTCCCGGTGGCCGCCTCGCACCGTGCCGCGTGCATCGGCATCTGGGTCAGCCCCGGGAAGTAGACGTGCAGGCTGACAGCGGGCTGCAGCGAGTCGTTGACGACCTCGTGGACGTACCCGGGGGCGAAGACGCGCTGGGCACCGGCGTGCAGCGACTGCGCTCCACGGACCGTGTGCTCGGTCAACTCGCCTTCCAGGACGGTGAGTACACCGGAGGAGAGGCCGTGGTCGTGGCGGCCGCTGCCCTGGCCGGGCACCCAGCTCAGGAGCCATACCTCGTAGCCCGGGCCCTGGTGCAGCCGGTGGTACCAGCGGGTGGTGGTGTCGTACCGGACGAGCGGGGCCCAGCGCGTGCGGTCCGCCGCGATGGAGCGGGCGAGGCCGACGAAGCCGGCCACCGTGGTGGGGTGGGGGGCGGCGGGCCGCAGGAGGTGCTGGACCTCGAGGATGTCGCCGGCGATGGAGAGATCGCTGTCGCTGTTCATGGGTGCGGTGGTTCCTCGGCATGTGGATGCGCGTGCGTGGGGTGTCGCGGAGACCGGAATGCGGTGGGACGCGGCTGGATCAGAGCTGGAGCGCTACGGCTTCAACAGCTGTGACAGCTGGAACAGCAACAGCGTGCCTGGACAGCGGTACGGAACCCACGGACGTGGGTCGTGTACATCGCTGCGGTCGCTGGCATGGGGTCAAGAAGAGCGGCTGGGCCCGCCCCTTGTCAACCCAATGCCCGATTTGGCGGCAATGTTTCACCCCATCCGGTTGCCGTGAAAGGAGAAAGGTTTTAGCCCCCCTCTCGGAGGCAAGGTGGCGCATCAGCCGTGTCCGTGAACGTGGTTGACGCACCGTGACCTTAATGTGATCTTGGTCGCTTCGGTGATCAAACCGCAACGTCGGGCCGGGCCCGCTCGTCTCACTCAGTGAGAAGCTTCGGTCGGCGGAGCCTGAGGCATATGTCAGGTTTTTGGTGATTTGGGTACTTTCTGCATACGCTTGGTTCCGCAGAGTGAATCCCGAGGCCAATAGCAGATCTTCGCTTGACTGGCCCGAAGCTACACACTTGTAATTTCACTCGTGTCGTTCGGCCGCCCGATAACGGCCGCATCACGGGGACGCAAGAGACAGACGAGGGGCGCACATGACCGAGCTGTTCCAGCAACTGCTGGTCGAGGACGCGGACGAAGAGCTCGGCTGGCAGGAGCGCGCGCTGTGCGCCCAGACCGATCCCGAGTCCTTCTTTCCCGAGAAGGGCGGCTCCACCCGAGAGGCCAAGAAGGTCTGTCTCGCCTGCGAAGTCCGGTCCGAATGCCTTGAGTACGCCCTCAACAACGACGAGCGTTTCGGGATCTGGGGCGGCCTGTCCGAGCGTGAGCGCAGGCGTCTGAAGAAGGCGGCCATCTGACACGGCGGTACCGGGACGGCGACGGCCTGGGGGCCGCACCCTGCACACCAGGGTGCCTG